>JANXTL010000278.1 GCA_025352375.1 Acetobacteraceae bacterium
GCCACGAGCGTTCTTGCCGATCAACAACAGACGGTATGCATCGCTCTCGTATTTTCTTCCAACCTGCCAGACTCCTATGGGACCGGACAACTCTGGTGCTGCATCGCTCCTGCATTGCCTGCAAACAGGATTAGTCCACAAATCTAAGGATCGATATAGCTTGAAAATAGCGCTCTCCGACATGGAAACAACCTTTGTTTGTATATGCAGCCCTTAGCTCTCGGAACTCAATGTTGTCAGGTTACCCCATGGTCGCAAGTCTTTTTTCGGCCGCCACGATTCCGATTCGCATAGGCCAGAGTTGGTCTGGGAAAATCGGATACGGCTCTGCTTCACCGGCGGCTGCCCGTGCCACGGCTGGACACGAGGTCGCCCCCGCAGCGGATACGCGGCGGCATACAGCGGCGCGAGGCGCATCATCTCCTCGGTCAGCCGAGGGTATCCCGCCAGCAAATCGGCCTCGGTCTCCCCCTGCGTCAGCAGCGCCACGATCCGGTGCACTTGGACCCGAGTGCCGCGAAATACCGGCTCCCCGCCCATGACGGAACGTGTCAGCGTCAGTCACTACCAAGTCCTTCAGGGCGCGGTCCGCGCAGGTCGATCTTCTGAAACTCGCCATCCAGCGACAGCGTGTCGCGGGGTGCGTCTTCCAGGGCGTTGAACACCTCCCGCCGCAAGCCCGGCACGAAGCGATCCGCCAACCGGCGTTCCAACGCGAGCGAGATCGAACAGGGCGGGGTGTACATTACATCGGTCGGAACCGGGCCTTCCCATTTCTATTGGTTGCATCCGCCACGACCCGCCCACCCGGGCAACCAGCCCGTCTCCCACACGCACGACCGATCGCCTCGGTGCCAATCGGCCGGCGGCGAACACACCACCGTATTCAACCTTAGATAGAAAAATAGCTTGACAACGCACCTTCATATGTTCATCTTACGTTCATGAACCACGCGCCCACCGCTTCGGTCCAAAGCGCCCCACCGCCACGGGAAATATCCCCCATGGCGGCGTCGGCGAAACCGTCGCGCTCGGCCGCCCTGCTCCAAATCGTCCGCACCCTGATCGATATCGGCCGCCAACGTCTCGCCGCGATCCGGTCGCAACCCGGTCCCGAAGAAACCCGCGCCCTGGGCCGCGCCTTTGGCACGTTCAACGCGGCCCTGATCGTTGCCCGCATCCTGCGCGGTCTTCGCATCGCCGCCGCGCTCGAAGATCGGGTGATCGCCATTGCGCCAGATCTCGATACCCCGCCGCGCGCCCGCGTCCGCGCCACCTCGGCACCCCGCGCGCCGCGCCCACCCCCGAAGCCCAAACGGTCGGACGCGCAGGACGACGACGCTCTGCTTGCCCGCCTGCCGACCGATCGCGAAATCGCCGAAATGATCCGCGGCCGTCCAATCGGCGCGGTGCTCGTGGATATCTGCGCCGATCTGGGCATCGGCATCAATCATCCGCTGTGGCACGAACTGAGATCGCTCATCTTCGACCATAATGCCACGCCGGAGCCGATGATGCTGCGCACCTTTCAGCGTATCTTCGATTTTCGTCGGGCGATCGAACAAGGCCTGCCGCCAGACTTCGTTTTCCATTTTGAGTCGCAACAAATAGGCGACACCACCGGCCCGCCACCACTCTCGCTGGCCGCCTGAGCCGATCCTCCCGGGGCCGCATCGCGGCGGCCCCGCGATCCCGATTCGCCTCGCCCTTCTGCAAAACCCATTGGTCACCGCGCTCACGTGAAAATTCGGATTCTCAGACGAACAGGGTATATGGTAGAAAACGACCTGGATGCGATCAGGCAGGCGTGCAACGGTTGGCATGATCCGGCAACCTTGCCAGCAAATGGTTAACAAACCGTTTACGCCGGCGAAGAAAAATGCCGGCAAGGCAACCTGGACCCCACCCCCAAACCCTGCGAACCTCCCTCAAAAGGAGCCCTCCCATGACCCCCTTGGACCTAAACCCGCCCCCCAACCTCCGCGTCTTCATCACCGGCGGCGCTACCGGCATCGGCCGCGCAACCGCCGAGGCCTATGCCGCCCGCAACGCCCGCATTTGCATCCTCGACCGCGTTCCAGTCCCTAACCCGCCCGAGGACTGGGTCTGCCTCCAAGGCTCCGCTACCAGCGCCGACGACACTGAACAAGCTTTCGCCGTGATGGACCGCCGCTGGGGCGGGGTGGACGTAGCTTTCGCCAACGCCGGCATGGCTGCCAACAAACCCAGCCTGGAATTAACAGAAACCGACTGGCAGAAAGTCCTGGACCTCAACCTCACCGGCGTCTTCCTGACCTGCCAGGCCGCCGGCCGCCGCATGGTCCCGCGGAAATCCGGCCTGATCCTCGCCACCAGCTCCATCTACGGGCTGACCGCCGGGGCAAACCGAGCGGCCTACACCGCGACGAAGGCGGCGGTGGCCAACCTCATAAGGACCCTGGCCATCGAGTGGGGCCCATCCGGCGTCCGCGTTAACGCCATCGCCCCCGGCTATGTCGAGACCGACATGATGATGGCGCTGGTGCAGCGCGGCACCCTCAAGACCGACACGATGAAGGCCCGCACCCCGCTGCCCCGCTTGGGCAAGCCGGAGGACATCGCGGCGATGGCGGCATTCCTCGCCTCCCCCGGCGCGGCATGGATCAACGGCGCGGTGATCCCGGTCGACGGCGGCTGGATGGCGAACGGCGGGCCGGAATAGCCCGCGCTACGGCTTCAGCGCTTCAATGGTCGCCGAGACCACGTAGTCCTCGACCCCCATCCCCGGCGCCCAGGTCGCGATCAGGTCGCGGCTTTGCGGCTGAGGGGTCACGCACACCGCCACAAATCCAGCCTCGGCCAGCCAAGCCTCGATCTGAGCCGCCGGCACCGCTCCGGACACGCAGCCGCACAGCAAAGCGGGGTCGGAGGCCAAGGCTTCCGGCAATGTCCGAGCGTTCACAACGTCAGAAATCGCCAGCCGTCCGCCGTGCTTGAGAACGCGAAACGCCTCCCGAAAGACCTGCGCTTTGTCCGGTACCAGGTTGACCACGCAGTTGGACAGGATGACGTCGGCGGTGTTGTCGGCGATGGGCAGATGCTCGATTTCCCCCAGGCGGAATTCTACGTTCGCCGCCCCCACCTTCACGGCGTTGGCGCGGGCCTTTTTCAGCATCTCGTGCGTCATATCGACGCCGATCGCCCGCCCGGTGGCTCCGACCTGCAGGGCGGCCAGGAAGCAGTCGATCCCCGCGCCGCTGCCCAGGTCCACAACCGTTTCCCCCGGCTTCAACCCGGCGATGGCCTGTGGATTGCCGCAGCCGAGGCCCAAATTCGCCCCCTCCGGCAGCGACGCCAGCTCGGCGTCCGAGTAACCACAGCACGGCGGCGCGGCCGGCGCGCAACAAGAAGAACCGGAGCCAGCAGCGATACTGCCGTAGCTGGCGCGAACCAGGTCCTTGATGTCCTGACCGGCCGAAGGCGGCGAACGCATCGACATCCGGCGTCTGCCGGGGGAAGCACAGTACCCCGTGTTGGCCCAGCGCCCGCAAGATTGTCCGGATGTCCGCAGCCGATAGCGGCTGCTGTAGGTCGATACCCTCAATGCGG
>JANXTL010000315.1 GCA_025352375.1 Acetobacteraceae bacterium
TACCGGGCGCATTGACGAAACTATGGCGATATTTAGCGAAGACAGTTTTGCTAAGGAATGGGTCGAGGCAATTATTCGTAATACAGCCCCCTCGCGCATTGATGAAATCGGCGTTTACGCTGTCAGTGGTGAGTCTCGCGCCGTTAATATTCATCGATCCCATAAAAGCAACCCTGCGGTTGCTGGAAAACTTAAATCTCTATGCATCGTGGATGGAGATAGCTCTGTCGCGGAGGACCAAGCGGAAGGCATTATAAAACTTCCCGGACAAGTCCCGGAGTCAGAGATTTTCAATTATGTAAATTCGAACCTCGATACGCTCGCAATGAGATTGGCCGTGGCGCTGCACCTATCTTCTACCAAGGAGGAACACGTTACAGGAGTGGTTAGGGAGGTTTCCCTGCACAACCGCGACCCGCACTTACTCTTTAGCCAAGTCGGCATAAAGGCGGGCCTAATTCCTACCAACATCGTTTCATCTGCCTTCATCTCACTATGGATGGAAGGAAACCTTGAGCAAGTTAAGCGCATTGCTGACTTCATCGAGAAGGGTTCCATAGAGGCCCACGCCGAGAAACAGAATGCCTAAATTTTCGATAGACCAACTAAAACAAGCTATCGAATCCCAGCACGGCGGCAAGGCCACGCCCGCCCAATCCGTGCCCGTACGCGAGACGTTTGAAGGGAAGTCCGTGTGGGAAGGCGTCGTGCATGTGTTCGACCTCGCCGGCCATCCCAAGGCCACGCAAGCATATGCGTGGTCATCGCCTATCAAGGGAAGCACGAAGCGGAGATTCTTTCCCGTGCTAAAGATGGGAGCGATTATGTCGCCAGCGGACGCGGTAAGGGCGGCCATTGTAGCGGAGCATCGCGAAAAATAATGAGCCGTCGACCCGGGGAGCCAGAACCGCCGTACGTTGAGGCAATGTTGGGCGTCTGCGCGACGTTAGGCTTTCTGGCGTCCTACTTCCGTATTGGAGATTCGGACCTGGTTTTCTGGGTCGCGGTCACGTTCAACGTTATGCTAACCGCAAGCGTCATGAAACGAACTTAGGACACTACCCGCCGTGGCGCGCCCTTGCGTCCCATTGAGCCAATACGGCTGGCGGGACATCGGATCGCCGTTTCAGATCCCGCAAGTCCCGTGCCGGATTTGGTCCCCGGCGGCTTCGTGCTGAGTGTCGGCGATGTCGTACATCGTAAAAACCACAAGCTGCTCGTACAGGTCTGGTCGGAGTTGGTCGCCAGTGGCGGGTTCGTTCCGACCCTGGTGCTCGTCGGGCGGATCGACCTCGAAGGTAATGCACTGGTCCGAACGATCTGGCAGGATCCCAGGCTACGCGGCTCGATCCGCCTTATGCCCAATGTGAACGACGCAGCATTGCTCTGGCTCTATCGCAATTGCCGCTACACGGTTTGCCGTAATCCGCCTCCGGCAGGGTCAGGCCGGCGATCCGCGATAGGAAATAGACCTCGTCCTTGCCCGTCCTGAAGTTGTGGCTGCGGATGCGCTTGTGCATACGACGCGATGGGATGCTTGCAGCCTTTCGACCATCGAGGGCCAAGCGGCCGGTCTGCCGGTTATCACGACCGCGACGAATGGTGCGTCAGAGCTGATCGCAGACGGTATGACGGGGTATGTGCTGCCCGATCCCGAGGATACGGTTGCGCTTTCGGATCGCATGCGGGGACTGCTCGACCCCATGACGCGGCGCACGATCGGTGCGGCAGCAAGAACGGCGGCTGCAACCTTCGATCTTAGACCATGATCGTTTGAGGTCGCACGCGATCTCGGCGTTGGATCATGGTCTAAGCCTTTGTTTGAGAGCGTGATCGCCCGAGGTTGAAGTCAACCTCAAGCGATCACGCTCTAGTATCAACCATGCCGCCGTCGAACAGGTGCTGCTGCAAGGGGCCACCATTCGGGCGCGCCTTGCGATACCGGCGCTGCGTTAACCTTGCAATATTGCATATATTTAGCGGCTGGCTGGGGGACCTGGATTCGAACCAAGGATGCCCGGGTCAGAGCCGAGAGTTTTACCGCTAAACTATCCCCCATCACCTCCCAGTGGGGGTGCGGGCGGGAGCAATAGCACGCCCCCCGCCCCCTCGCAACACGCTTTCGGCCCCTATCCGGGCAATCGCACTTGGACGGTCGAGAGGTTCACAGGGCTACTTCAACAAAAACCAAATCCGGAAAAGCAGTGTCTCCAACCAGGTCTGCCGGCAAAAATCCGGCAGGCGCAGAACACGCAAACGCCGTCCGACACCGCCTGCCAGGCCCCAGGCAATCCGCTCCAACTGCTTCCTTGACGTCGGAGGCAGATCGGCCGCCCGATCCGACAACGCCTGCACGTAACCGCGCAGCAGCCGCATGAAGGGTTCGGGGCCGCGCCGCAACGCCGCGATCGCACGCCGCCATAAGCTGCGAGGGGCGCCAATGGTGTTGGATTCGTGCTGGCGATAAAGCACGGTCGGCTCGTCATCCGCGATGAGCCGGCCGCCATGAGCGGAGACGACGATATAGCTCCACCAATCATGCAACCCACCGGCCGGTGCCGGGCGCTCCGCCATCAGCGCCATCGCCTCCCGGTTCATAAGCATCGTGCAGCCGGTCGCAAGGTTCTGGGTCAGGCAGGTGGGGAAGCCGGGCTGGCGCCGCACGCGATACGACAGAGCGATACGGCGCAGGCTGGCATCCACCAACACCTGCCGGGCAAAATACAGCGCCGGGACCTCGTCCGGCACGGACGTCAGGGCAGCGACGCCACGCGACAGTTTTTCCGGCAACCAGACGTCGTCCTGATCGGCGAAAGCGAGTACCGGTTTGCCATCGGCATAGGCCCGCCGCACCAGGCGCATGTAGCTTTCGGTCGCGCCCAGGCGGACGTTCTCCTCCAGCACCACGGCACGTTCGGGTCCGATGCGGTTCAGGAACGCGCGCATCACCGTGCGCGTGCCATCGGTCGATCCATCGTCGCGCCAATAAAGCACCCAATCGCGATGGGTCTGGCTCAACAGACTATGGAGCTGCGGCACCAGGAACCGCTCGCCCTCGAAGGTGGAAAGCAGAATAGCCACGATCGGTGGAGGGGCCAGCATCGACGGGGTCGGTCAGATGTCGCCGCCGGCGAAAATAGCGCCGGTGGTGCGGCGCAGACCGACGCGCCAATGCGGCAGCCGGACGCCGAAAACCCGATCCAGACGGCTACAGTCGAGACGTGAATCGGCCGGACGCTTCGCCGCGGTCGGCCAATCGGCCGTCGTGATCGGGTCGACCCGCGGCACCTTCCACCCCTGCGCCGCCGCATCCTCGAACACCGCGCACGCAAGGCCATGCCAAGTGGTGTCGCCACTGCCTGCAGCATGGAACACACCTGCGTATTCCGCGCGCCAGCCATCCCGTAAACGCGCCGTGAGGATTAGAATGGCGTCGGCGAGGTCGGCGGCGGCGGTTGGGCAACCCTGCTGATCCGCGACGACCGTAAGGCGGTCCCGGATCTTGCCGGCTGTCAGCATCGTCCGGACGAAATTCTTGCCCGTGTGGTAGTGCACCCAGGAGGTGCGCAGCACGATGGCCCGAACGCCGGACGCCAGAATCGCCTGCTCCCCGGCCAGTTTGCTGGCACCATAGACGCCGGTGGGCGAGACCGCATCGTCTTCCGTGTAGGGCGCACCTTTGGCACCGTCGTAGACGTAGTCGGTCGAAACATGAATTAGCGGCACCCCGGCCGCCGCGCACAGCGCAGCCAAACGGGCCGGCCCGTCGCGGTTCGCGCGATAAGCGGCGTCTGCATCGGACTCCGCAGCGTCCACGGCGGTATAGGCTGCGGCATTGATCACCAGTGACGGGTTCGCGGCGTGGAAGGCCGCATCGATGCTCTCGGGCCGGTCGAAATCGAAATCCGGCCGGCCGACGCGATGCACGGTGCGGGACGCAGCCGCCAAGGCGCTGGCCAATTGGCCCGCGCCGCCCGTGACGAGGATGGGCCGATCAGACATGGAACCAGGCGTCGCAGTCGGCGAAACGCGGCAGCAGCATGTCCTTGTCCGACAGGATTGCCGCGTCCGCTGGAATCGGCCAGGGCAGCGCGAGCGTCGGGTCGTTCCAGATCGCGCCCCGTTCGGCCAACCGGTCGTACGGCGCCGTGACCTTGTAAATGACTTCGGTCTCGGTGGTCAGGGTGCAGTAGCCGTGCAGGAAACCGGGGGGCACCCAGATCTGCGACCAATTATCGGCGCTGATTTCCGCGGCGGCGAATTTGCCGAAGGTCGGGGATCCATGACGAACATCCACCGCCACGTCCCAGATCGCGCCGCGTACCACCCGGACCAGCTTGCCCTGCGCGTTCGACCCAACCTGCAAATGCAGCCCGCGTATCACACCCTTTTCGGTGGACACCGCATGGTTGTCCTGGATGAACGGGCCCGGCACGCCCGCGTCGGCGAAGCGCTGCTGTTGCCAGGTTTCCGAGAAAAATCCGCGGGGATCGCGATGCCGATCCGGGGTCAATAGCTTCACGTCCGGGATCGCCAGGCTGACGATTTTCACGCGTGCACCCCCGTCGCGAGGTCCATCAGCACCCGTCCCAGCTCGGTTTTGGCCAGGCGCTCCGCCCGCTCCTTCAACTGATCGGCATCGATGAAGCCCATCCGGAAGGCGACTTCCTCGGGGCAGCCGACCAGCATCCCCGTACGGGATTGAATGGTTTGCACATAGGTTGCGGCCTGCAACAGGCTGTCCGGCGTGCCCGCGTCGAGCCACGCGTAGCCGCGCGACAACCGGTCGACCATTAAAGTGCCGGCTTCCAGATAGACCCGGTTGAGATCGGTGATCTCCAGCTCGCCGCGCGCCGACGGCTTAATGGTGGGCGCGATATCGCTGATCCGCTTGTCGTAAAAATAAAGCCCGGTGACCGCCCAGTTGGACCTGGGAACCGGCGGTTTTTCAACGATTTCGGTCGCCTGCCCGTCGGCGCCGAACGACACCACGCCATAGCGTTCGGGGTCCCGCACCTGATAGGCGAACACCGTCGCGCCGTCCGGTCGGGAAGCGGCTTCCCGCAGCAAGGCGGAGAGGTGGTCCCCATGGATGATATTGTCGCCCAGTGCCAAAGCGCAGGCCTCACCGCCGATCCAGTCGCGGCCGATCGAAAAGGCCTGCGCGATTCCGTCCGGGCTCGGCTGCTCAGCATAGGCGAAGCGGACCCCAAAGCGGCTGCCATCGCCCAGCAGGCGGCGGAACTGCGGCAGATCCTCCGGCGTGGAAATCAGCATGATGTCGCGGATACCGGCCAGCATAAGGGTCGACAGCGGATAATAGACCATCGGCTTGTCGTAGACCGGCAGCAACTGTTTCGATGCCGCCAGGGTCATCGGATGTAGCCGCGTGCCGGAACCGCCAGCCAAAAGAATGCCCTTCATCGAATTTCAGTCCTCACGAAGCAGTGCCAAGCCGTTGCCCGGCGTAGCGCGCCGCCCGCACCGCTGTCCACCAGGCTTCATTGGCCAAATACCAATCGATGGTTTTAGCGAGACCAGAGCCGAAATCGTGCGGTGCCTTCCAGTCCAGCGCCGACTCGGCGCGGGTAGGATCGATCTCATAGCGGAAATCGTGACCCGGGCGGTCTTTGACATACCGGATCAGCCGTTCGCGCGGGCCGGCGGGGTCTGGCACCCGCTTGTCCAGGTGGGCGCAGATCGCGCGGACAACGTCGAGATTTGTCCGCGGCTGGCGTCCACCGATCGCGTAGGTCTCTCCGGGGCGGCCCCGTTCCAGCACGGTGACCAATGCTGCCGCGTGGTCGTCGACGAACAACCAGTCGCGGACGTTGGAACCGTCGCCGTAGACCGGCAACTCCTTGCTTTGCAGCGCATTCAACGTCACCAGCGGAATGAGCTTCTCGGGAAACTGCCAGGGCCCGTAGTTATTGCAGGTGTTGCTGACCATGGTCGGCAGCCCATAGGTGTGATGCCACGCCCGCACCAGATGGTCCGATGCCGCCTTCGTCGCCGAATAGGGGCTGCGCGGATCGTAGGACGTGTCCTCCGTGAACGGGGGATCGCCGTGTTGCAGCGCGCCGAATACCTCATCCGTCGAGATATGGTGAAAACGAAACGCCGCCTTTCGCTCGGCCCCCAGGCCCGCATGGTGGCGCCTTGCCGCTTCCAGCAGAATGAACGTGCCGGTAACGTTAGTGTGCACAAAGTCCGACGGGCCGTCGATCGACCGATCCACATGGCTTTCGGCCGCCAGATGCATCACCGCGTCGGGATCGTGCGCCTCGAACACCTGCCGGATCGCCCCGGCGTCGCAGATGTCCGCGCGAATGAGCGCATGACGGGCGTGGTCCCTGCCCTCCTCAAGCGCATCTTCCGAGGCCGCATAGGTCATCTTGTCGACGTTCACGATCGAATGGCCGGTCGTCCGCAGCAGGTGGCGCACCACGGCGGATCCGATGAAGCCGCAGCCGCCGGTCAGCAAAACCTTCATCGCTCAAGGGACTTTCATTGGGTGACACGCTGTCGCACGAGTTTAACACCGGGACTGGGACAGGCTCAATCGGGCATTGCGTCTGGACTTGTGCCTGAGGCGGTGCTTAGCCTGACCGACACCCAAAGTGGACGGTCCATGAAATGCCCGAAATTATCCCAACAACGCACGCGCTCGGTGCCGACATCGTCGGCATCGACCTCGCCGCGCCATTATCGGCTGGCGATTTTGGGTTCATCTATCAGGCCTGGATGCGGCATTTGGTGCTACGGTTTCGGGACCAGTCCCTGACCGACGACCAACTCCTGGCATTCAGCCGCAATTTCGGGCCGCTCGACCGCAATCCGCGACACGCCAAATCCGAACGCCAAATGGAGGACAGCAGCGATTACGTGAATGTCATCTCCAACGTGGTCGAGAATGGCCGGGCGATCGGCGGCCTGGGACACTACGAAGCCAAATGGCACTCCGACATGAGCTACAATCCGGTCCCGGCGATGGCCAGCGCACTTTATGCGCTGGAGGTCCCGCCGGCCGGCGGCGACACCAGTTTCGCCAGTATGTACTCGGCGTTAGAAACCCTCGATGAAGCGACACGCGAACGCATCGCCAACCTCGGCTGCGTCCACGACAGCAGCCTCAACAGCGTCGGCCAGTTGCGCGTCGGGTTCGAGGAAGTCACCGACCCCCGAAAGACGCCAGGCGCAGTGCATCCCTTGGTCCGCACTCACCCGATCACCGGGCGCCGGTGTTTGTTCCTCGGCCGCCGCCGGAATGCCTACATCCCGGGAATGGAGCTGGCCGACAGCGAGGCCCTGCTGGATATGTTGTGGACGCACGCCACCGCCACCGAACACACCTGGACGCAGCAGTGGCGCGTGGGCGACCTGGTACTGTGGGACAACCGGGCGGCTTTGCACCGGCGCGAGGATTTCGATGGTACGACAAGGCGGGTGATGCACCGCACCCAAATCGGCGGCGACCGCCCGTTCTAGAGCGTGATCGCCTGAGGTTGACTTCAACCTCAGGCGTGAATCACCCTCTCAAACAAAGGCTTAGACCCTGTCCAAAGATAATCGAATCGATCATGCGGATCGGACAGGGCCTAAGCTCTTGTTTTGAACGGCAACTTTGCCGGCGTGCTGACGCACTTATTTGCCGGCGTTGCCTTAGACCATGATCCAACGCCGAGATCGCATGCAACCTCAAACGATCATGGTCTAAACTTCGAGCAAATCCACGCTGACCGCCAGCGTGTGCTTGCCGCCACCCAAGATAACGCCGCGCACCGGGCTCAGGTCGCCATAGTCACGGCCCCAGCCCAACACCACGTGTTCGTCCCGCACGACGATGTTGTTGGTGGGATCCACATCGACCCAACCGTCCTCGGGTCCGAGCCATACCCCCACCCAGGCGTGCGACTGGTCCGCGCCGCGGCGGCGAATCTGCCCCGGCGGCGGGCGGGTGCGGATGTAACCTGAAACATAGCGTGCCGGGATGCCCAGGCTGCGCAGGCCTGAAATCATCAGGTGCGAGAAATCCTGACAAACGCCCGCCTTTTGCGCCAACACCTTGCCGACGGGGGTGGCGATGGTGGTCACGCCGGACTGGAAGCGGAAATCGCACCTGATGCGGGCCAGCAGATCGATAATGCCAACCAGGATTTTACGTCCGGTCGGGAAGGATTGCGCGACGTAAGCCGCGACCTCGGGGTCCGCCGCGACCATGGGGCTTTGGAATACGAACTCCGCGGCCTGCCATTGGCCTGGCCCGCCGTCGCGGGCGGTGGCGATCGCTTCCCAGGGCAGGGTGTCGTCCGGATCGGGCGCTGGTGGAAATTGAACCTCTATTTCGGCGCGCAGCGTCACATCGAAGCGGGGGTGTGCCACATCCAGGAACAACCAGCTGACCCGGTTGCCAAAATGATCGGTCGCGTCGGTGCGCCGTCCGGCAGCGGGATCGGCGATCAATTCGCTCTCGATCACCTGTTGATGCGGCAATTCCCGCGGCAGCAGATGCACCATATGGCTCGCCAGCTCGACCGGTTTCGCATAGGTGAACGTGGTGGTGTGTTCGACCCGATACCTCATGCCGCCCCCTGCAATGGCGCGGTTTCTTCGCCTGTTCCCAACGTTTGGGTTACGGGCAGCAGAGCGAAATAGTGCCGGGTCACGCGATCCGATAACGCCGCGATCGATTCAGCTAGGGAGTGCAACGTATCTGGTAGTAGGCTCGCCGCGATCGCCTGATCCGGGGCAGCGGCCACCCGCGCCACCATCGCCTGAACATCGTCGGCCAGCGTGGCCGCGACCCCCGACAGCGGCCGGTCGCCCGGCCCGGCGATCTGGTCGAGCAAATTGCCGATTGAGACCAGCTGGAATGCCAGCCCGCGAGGATTGCCGTCGTCCGCCAGAACCAGATCCAGCACCGGCCCAGCCTGCAACACCGTGAGATAGCGGGTGCGGTAGGTAATCAAGGAGTCGCACAGTTCCAATACCAGCCGCAGCGCTGGCTCCAACTGTGCGGGAGATTGCTCCAGGGTATATCCGATCTGGGTGCAGATCGACTGCGCCCGCTCCATGCGCCGGCCCAGTTCCAGGAACAACCAGCCACCGCCACGCACCATGTTTTCCGCGGCCAGTCCGGCTACCGAGGCCGAGAAACGCAATATGTCGACCATCACCAGCGAAAGCGCTTCCGAACTACCGCCGACCGCTCGGGCGTTGCGGCGAATCTGCCGCAAGGAGGACGTGAACGCGCCATACATATCGCCCGTCAGCCGGTCGCGCACCAAATCGGTCAACCGGGCAACGGAATCGGCCAGACGCGCGATTGGGCCGGCTATACTGCCGCTGTCGCGCACACTCCCCAACAGTGCCGCCGTCAGCGCCGCACCACCGCCGGCAACCGCCACGGCGTCGGCTGGGATCAGACCGGCTTCCACCAGTGCCCGGGACAATGCCGCCAGTTCCACCATCTCATGCGGCAGGACCGCACCACGGGACACCCGCGTCATGGTGGCTCGCACGAGGCGCGCCGACCCCTCCAATCTTTCGACATAACGGCCGAGCCAAAAGAGGTTATCGGCGACGCGGCTGGGCAGATCGCCAGTCGTACGGCGGATAGCGACCGGGGTCGTTAGTTGCGGCAGTATTCCGAAGACATCGTGCCCCTCATCGTTGAGCACCCACACGTCTTTCGAGACGCGGTTGCCGCCGGCTTTGTTCCCGGACTCTACCACCCTGGCGAGACCGCCATCCATCGCGTGCCAGGTGGCGCCGTCGAATACCATGTAGAGCCGCAGGACGACGGGGCGAGGCTCCAGACCGTCCGTACCCACACAGGGTGCCACCGACGGGGACATTGCTCTGGTGGCTGCGAACCGCCACGGGTTTTGCTCGATCTCCGCGAGCAGCGCTCGGCGGTCGGTGGCACTCAGCCGATTGGGATCCCTTGCCGGCGGGCGGCGGTCGGTGGCTGGGCGGAACCGCCACGACGCGAGATCATCGAGGACAAGGTTCCGGCTTGGTTCATCGCCTAGCCAGACGGTGTCGGCGCTGGGGACCTTCAGCCTCTCCCCCAGGAAACGCATCGATAACGCCGGCAACCAGGCTGCCAGTGCCGGGGCTTCGACCATGCCAGCACCGGGATGGTTACTGATATGGATCGCCGCATTGCGCATCGCGTCCATGATACCGGGCACGCCGCGCGCGCCGGTGTCGAGCTCCAGCGGGTCCAGCAGGCGCGGGTCCTTCCGGTTCAGCAGCACGTCGACCCGTTGCAGACCTTTGAGGGTTTTCAGAAAAACCCCGCCGCCGCGCACCGTCAGATCGCCGCTTTCGACCAGCGCGCAGGACAATTCCCGGGCGAGCATCATGTGCTCGAACCAATGCCGGCTGCTTGTACCCGGCGTCAGCAGCGCGATGCCCGGTCCCGCCTGCGGCGGCGCGACAAGGCCCGCGAAAAAAGACTGTTGCTGGCTTTGCATCTGCGCTTGCTGGAACCGGCCAATCGTCGCCCGATCGTTCACCATCCGCTGCAAGGCACCCTGCCACACGTCGAAGAACGGCCGCAGCCCGCGCATTTGGGTGCCGCGGAAGACCTCGGGGATTACCCGGGACAGCACCTGACGGTTTTCCAACGCATAGGCGATGCCGGCGGCGCTGGCGGTGCGGTCGGCGATCACCCGCCACGCCCCGTCCTGGCCGCGAATCAGATCGGCGGCGTAGAAATCCATGTAACGATGGCTGGGGTGCAGCTTCCGGTCCATGTGGCAGGCGCGCAGAAAACTGTCGTTGGGATAGACCAGCGCCGGCGGCAAATGGCCGTCCGCGAGCAGCGATTGCGGCCCATAGATGTCGCGCAGGATGGCTTCCAGCAGTTCCGCACGCTGTGCCAGCCCCTCGGTCAGCGCGTTGAACTCGCTGGCCACGATCGGCAGCGGCAGCGGGTCGCAGCGCCAGGATTGTCGGGCGGCGCTTTGGAGGATGCCGTTGACACCCTCGTTATCGAACGCCGCGTTCAGGCGCGTTGCCTGTTCGGTCAGACCGCCATTGCGAAGGTTGGAGAACGTGCCGAGGATATGCCCCCAGTGCGGACGCAGGCGACCCTGGCCGTCCACGGCCTCATCGATGTCCGGTGTCGTATTCTGTCGATCTGTCACGCGGTCATTGTGGGTTCAGGGCGCGGCTTCGCGCAAGCGCCCGACGCTCGCATCAAGCAAACCGTCGCAGGTCCAGCGTCCTTGGATGCTCTTTCCCAACGGAAACGGCTGGTTCCGGCATCGGGCCCGGCGTGTGGCCGATGGGGAAAAATCGGGCGCGGCGGCGGGCTTCGGCGGCATTGGCGTTCACGGGTGCGGTTTCGTCGCTACGCCCGCCGGGATGCACGATCTGGTGCGTCATGCCGCCCAGGCTGCGGCCGGACCACCGGTCGAACACGTCGAACACCAGGGGAGCCTGCGCGTGGATGGTGGGATGCAGCGCGCTGTAGGGCTGCCAAGCCTTGAAGCGCACGCCAGCGACATACTCGCCCTGACGTTCGGTCGGTTGCAGCGGCACGCCGACACCGTTGCAGGCCAGCACGAACCGCTCATCGACCCAGCCGTTAACCTTCACCTGCACGCGTTCGGCGGAGCTGTCGACGTAGCGGGCGGTGCCGCCGGCCGTCTGTTCTTCACCGAGGACATGCCAGGGTTCCAGCGCGTGGCGCAGTTCCACATGGGCGTCGCGCACGGTGACTTCGCCGATCTTGGGGAAGCGGAACTCAGTGTGCGGCGCGAACCACGCGGGATCGAGCTTAAACCCGAATTGCCCGAGTTCGCCGAGCACGTCGTTGAAATCCTGTTCGGCGTAGTGGGGAAGCATGAATTCGTCGTGCAGGCGGGTGCCCCATCGGACCAGCCGGCGTTCGTAAGGCGTGTTCCAGAAGGCCGCGACGGTGGCGCGGACCAGCAACATCTGCGCCAGCGACATTTCCGCATGCGGCGGCATCTCGAACGCGCGGAACTCCACCAGGCCGCGCCGGCCGCCAGCGCCATCGGGAGAATACATCTTGTCGATGCAGAACTCCGTCCGGTGGGTGTTGCCGGTCATGTCGGCCAGGATGTTGCGCAGCATACGATCCGTGCGCCAGGGCGGCACGTCCTGGAACGGCTTAATTTGAGAAAAGGCGATTTCCAGCTCGTTGACGATATCCTGGCGGGCTTCGTCGATTCGCGGGTGCTGGCTGGTGGGGCCGATGAACAGGCCACTGAACAAGTACGACAGGCTGGGGTGGTTGTGCCAGAAGCCCAACAGCGACTTCAGCAGATCGGGGCGGCGCAGGAACGGCGAATCGCCGGGGTCCTGCGCCCCCATGACGACGTGGTTGCCGCCGCCGGTGCCGACATGCTTGCCGTCGATCAGGAATTTCTCCGTCGCCAGGCCGACCTGCCGCGCCTCGCCATAGAGCTGGGTGGTGCGCTCCACCTGCTCGGCCCAGTTCGTCGCGGGATGGATATTGACTTCGATCACGCCGGGGTCGGGGGTGACCGAGAACTGCTGCAAGCGCGAATCGCTGGGCGGGAGATAGCCTTCCAGCACGACCTGCTGGCCCGTTTCGGCGGCGGTTTCCTCAACCGCGGTCGTCAACGCGAGCCAGTCTTCGGCGGCGTAAAGCGGCGGGAAGAAGACGTGGATGATGCCGCCACGGGATTCCACCGTCAGCGCGGTGCGGATCATGTCCGGTTCGCCACGGGGGTTATTCGGGCCGACGACCGGGATGCCCTGCGGCATCGGGCGGAAGCGCTCCACGCCTGGGCCGGGATCGGGCCCGCGCTCGATCCGGCGCAGCGCCTGGGCGCGGGGGAAGGGCTCGCGCGGGGCGAAGGGGTCGGTTTCGAATTCCTGGTAAAGATGGTCGGGATCGCCCCAAGGGAGGGAATCCAGGGGCAGCCGGAAGCCCATCGGGCTGTCGCCGGGGATCAGGAACATGATGCCATCCCGAAACACCCAATGGCCGGACTGCCAGCGGCGGCTGCCGCCATCGAGGACCCGGCGCAGCGGCAGCACGCTGCCAACCTCCGATGCCAGGCCTTGATTGAACACGCGGACCATCCGGGCGCGATCCAGGGGATTCCCAAGCTTATTCTCCTCGACGATGACATTCGCGGGGAGCCGGTGTTCCTTCCACAGATAATAATGCACGTCCTCGTATGCCGGTTGCACGTAGGACGGGTCCACCTGTAGCCGTTGCGCGAGCGACGCACAAAACGCTTTTGCATCCTTGGCGGTCGCGGTGCCGGAATCATCGTCGGAGGCAAACAGGCCGGGATCGGTCCACACCGGTTCATTGTCGGTGCGCCAATGGGAGTACAGTGCCCATCGTGGCAGCGGCTCCCCGGGGTATTGCTTGCCCATGGCATATTGCAGTGCCGATCCGGGCGACCAGAGTTTTGTCAGCCGCCGGATCAACCTTCCGGCATAAGCACGCTTGGTCGGGCCGAGGGCGTCGGTGTTCCACTCCTCCGCATCGAGGTCGGTGGCGCTGACGAAGGTTGGCTCGCCGCCCATCGTCAGGCGCACATCGCCGCTTTTCAGCGCCCGATCCACAAGATGGCCGGTCGCCAGGATGTCCTGCCACTGCCGATCGGTGTACGGCTTGGTGACCCGAGGCGTTTCGCTGATGCGGGTGACCGTCATCTCGAACGAGAATTCGGTCTCGCAGTCGTCCACGGTGCCCGAAATGGGGGACGCCGATCCAGGGTCGGGGCTGGCGGCAAGCGGGATATGCCCCTCCCCCGCCATCATGCCGGATGTCGCGTCGAGACCGATCCAGCCGGCGCCGGGGAGGTAAACCTCGGCCCAGGCGTGCAGATCGGTAAAGTCGGATGTCGGGCCTTCCGGCCCGTCCAGCGGCTTCACGTCGGCGACGAGTTGGATCAGATAGCCGGAGACAAACCGAGCAGCGTAGCCGAGGTGGCGCAGCAGATGAACCAACAGCCAGGCGGAATCGCGGCAGGAGCCTTTGCATTCGGCGAGCGTCTGTTCCGGCGACCACACACCGGGTTCCATGCGTACAATGTAGGCAATGCGTTCGGCGATCAGTTGGTTAAGGGCGACAAGCTTGTCGACATTGCGCAGTTCCTCGCGCGGAACGCTGTCGATCAGCGATTGCAGCAGTGGGCCGGGCGTCTCCAGGCGGCGGAACGGGGCGAGTTCTTCGGACAGGACCGGATCGTAGGAGAAAGGCCAGCGCTCGGCGTCGGGTTCGAGAAAGAAGTCGAAGGGGTTGACCGTCGCCATGTCGGCGACGAGGTCGACGGCGATGTCGAAGCGGTCCACCTGTTCGGGGAACACGACGCGGGCCATGAAATTGCCCTGGGGATCCTGAAGCCAGTTCAGGAAGTGCGGTTGCGGTTCGACCTTCAGAGAGTATGAGAGGATCGACGTACGGGCGTGCGGGGCGGGCCGCAACCGGATCGTTTGCGGGCCCAGCGACACCGATCGGTCGTAACGGTAGGACGTGCGGTGCGTCAGCGCGGCATGGATCGACATGAAAACCCCTCGGTAGGCGTCGTCCCCCTAGCATGGTTATGTGGGACTGCCTTCCCGCTTTCGAGCATTTTCATCGCAATTTCCAGGCCAGCCTGCATTTTGGGCATATTTCTTGCGAAGCAAACCGGGTAATGCATACGGACCAGTCGCGTTTCCCGGGTGCGTGCCGAAGGAGAAGCCGTTCAGTGCTGAAAGCCCAAGCCTACACGTCAGACGGCCAGGCGACGATGTTCGACGAAATGTTGAGGCCCGATGGGACGCCGCGCCCCGCCTACGCAGAACTCGTGGCGTGGTTCGGACGGCAGAACCGAAGCTCGTTCCGGCAAAAGCAGCAGGAAGCGCTGGCGATTTTCAGTCGGCTGGGGATCACCTTCGCGGTCTATGGCGCCAGCGAAGCGAACGAAAAGATCATCCCGTTCGATCTGATTCCCCGCATTATCTCCGCCGCCGAGTGGCGCTTCCTGGAGCGTGGCATTGAGCAGCGGGTGCGGGCGCTGAATGCCTTCCTGCACGATATCTATCACCGCCAGGAAATTGTCCGCGCGGGGATAATCCCTTCGGAGATGGTCAATCGGAACGACGCGTTCCTGCCCGAAATGATGGGCTTCGACCCGCCTGAGAAGGTTTATGCCCATATTATCGGCATCGATATCGTGCGCACTGGGGAGAACGGGTTCTACGTGCTGGAAGACAACCTCCGCACTCCCTCCGGCGTGTCGTACATGCTCGAAAATCGCGAAGCGATGATGCGGCTGTTCCCCGAATTGTTCGCCGCCCACCGCGTCGCACCGGTCGAACGTTACCCCGAACTGCTGCGCCAGACGCTGGAAAGCGTGCGTCCGCTGCACTGCAACGGCGATCCCACAATCGCGGTGCTGACACCCGGCATCTACAACTCCGCCTATTTCGAGCACGCCTTCCTCGCCGACCAGATGGGCGTCGAGCTGGTGCAGGGCAGCGACCTGATCGTGGATGAGGGCGCGCTGTTCATGCGCACCATCCGCGGCAAGGAAAAATTGGACGTGATCTACCGCCGGGTGGACGATGCCTTCCTGGATCCGCTGAATTTTCGGCCGGATTCGATGCTGGGCGTCGCCGGAATTTTCGACCTTTATCGCGCCGGCAAAGTGACGATCGTCAACGCACCGGGAACGGGCATCGCCGACGACAAGGCGGTCTACGCCTACGTGCCGGATATTGTTTCATTCTATACGGGCGAGAAACCGATCCTGGAGAATGTGCAGACCTTCCGCTGCTCGATCGACGACGAACGCGCCTACGTGCTGGACCGACTGGATGAGCTGGTCGTCAAGGAAGTGCATGGCTCCGGCGGTTACGGCATGCTGATCGGGCCGCACGCCAGCAAAAAGGAACGCGCCGATTTCGCGGACCGCATCAACGCCCGGCCCGGCAACTATATCGCTCAGCCCACGCTGGCGCTGTCGACATGCCCATCCTTCTGCGCCGACGCCATCGACCCCCGCCATGTCGATCTCCGCCCCTTTGTGTTGGTCGGCGACCGGATCCGCGTCACCCCCGGCGGTCTCACCCGCGTGGCACTGAAGAAAGGCTCACTGGTGGTGAATTCCAGCCAAGGCGGTGGAACCAAAGACACCTGGGTCCTGGAGGACTGATCATGCTCGGACGCACAGCCTCCAACCTGTTCTGGATGGGCCGCTATATGGAGCGGGCCGAGAACGTCGCCCGCCTGACCGAAGTCGGGCATCGCCTGTCGCTGACCCCCGATGCCGGATCGGGCTACCGGGAGGATTGGCAAGCCACGCTGGCGACAGTCGGTTGCCCCGATCCCGCCGCGGTCGGCCTGACGAAACTCACATCGGAAGCGGTGCAGAAATACCTGCTGTTCGACCGTAAAAACCCGTCTTCGGTCGCATCCTGCCTGGAAGCCGCCCGTACCAACGGCCGATCGGTTCGCACGGCGCTGACCCGCGAAGTCTGGGAAACGCTGAACACCGCCTGGATCGAGTTCGGCGCCTTCAAATCCGACGACATCCACCCGGGAAAGCTACCGGAGTTACTGGACTGGGTGCGGCAGAAGACTTCGATGTTCCGTGGCGCCGTGCAAGGTACGTTGCTGCACGATGCTGGTTACCGCTTCCTCCAACTCGGCAATTTCATCGAACGGTCCGACAACACCGCCCGTATCCTCGATACCCGCTACAGCGTCCTGCTGCCGACGACCGAGGCCGCGGGCGGCGAGCGGGGCATGTATCAGTGGGAGACCATCCTGCGGTCGGTTGCCGCGCACCGTTCCTACCGGCACGTTTTCAAGGATCGCTACCGTCCCGCGCTGGTCGCGGAATTCGTGATCTTGCGGAAGGAAATGCCCCGCAGCCTGCGCTACAGCCAGGACCATGTGCGCCGAGCGCTGGCCGGGCTGGCGACGATCACCGGGGGCGGTGCGGCCAGCCTCGAATTGGCGGAGGAAGCGAGCATCACGCTGCGGGACATGCAAATCCCGGCCATCCTGAAGTTCGGCTTACACGAATACCTGACCGAATCGCTGCGGCGGACGGCGGCCATCGCCGACACCGCCGCCGCCGACTACTATTTTAACTGACAGGCTCGGGCCGATGCGCATCTCGATCTCCCACGTCAGCGAATACACCTACGACGGGCCGGCTGCCGCTACCTTGCAGGCGCTGCGCCTGCACCCTGCCCCGGTCATGGGCCAGAACGTGCTCTATTGGACAGTCAACGCGCCGGGCATCGCGTCCGCCGCGAGCTACACCGACGGGTTTGGCAACCGGGTGGAACTGGTCGTGGGGCCCAGCGATTCAAGCACGGTGGTCGTCACGGCCCACGGAGAAGTTGAAACCGAGAATAATGGCGGCGTCTCGGGGTGGACCGGCGAGGCGGTCGCGCCCGGGGCATTCCTGCGGGTTAACCTGGTCACCAACGCCAGCCCGGACATCGTAGCCATGGCGGAAGCGGTTCGGGACCCGGACCGGCTCGCGACGCTGCACGACCTGATGGCCGCGATCGGCGCGAACATGGCCTATCTGGCCCACAGCACCGATGCCCGAACCACCGCCACCGCCGCCTTCGCCGCCAAACGCGGCGTCTGCCAGGATTACGCCCATATCTTCATCGCCGCCGCCCGGTATCTGGAAATTCCGGCGCGGTACGTCACTGGCTATATGCTGATGGAAGACGGGTCCGGCTCCCCCGCACACCATGCATGGGCGGAAGCCATGGTCGACCACATCGGGTGGGTCGGCTTCGACGCGACCAACGACATGTGCCCAACCGATCGCTACGTGCGGTTGGGCTCCGCGCTCGATGCCGCCTCGGCGGCACCCATCCGGGGGGTACGCAGGCTGCTCGGGCAGGAAAAATTGAGCGTTCAGGTGTCCGTGCGGGAGGTTGGGCAATCCCAGTCGCAGACGCAGCAGTGAGGGCCTACCGTACCGCCGGCGGCCGGCGAAGCGCCCAGAACGCCACGCTGCCGCAGACGTAGAAGAAAATCGACAGCCAGAACGCGACCCGATACGTGCCCGTCATGTCGTAGACGAAGCCCGCCAGCCAGGCCCCTGCCCCTGCCCCGACCCCGGTGCCGATGGAGATCACGCCCAAAATCACACCTAGGTTCGGGCCGGGAAACAGGTCCGCCGTTTTGGCCGTGATCGCCGGCCCCCGCGCGCCCCAGGTCAGGCCGAAGAAGCACGAGTGCAGCCACAGCAACAAATGCTGGTCCGGTCCGGTGATCAGCAGCGCGCACGCCACCCCGACGATGGACGTGCCATAGGTAACGACCGCCGAAAGCTCCCGCCCGATGTAGTCGGATAGCGTGCCAGTAACGATCACCCCCGGCAACGACAGGAAAGCGCCCATGCCAAGCACCCAGGCGGCGTAGAGTTTGTCGAAACCGATATCGATGGCGAAAGCGAGTTGGTGCAGCGCCACCAGGAAGCTGCCGAGGCCGGTAAACACGTAGACCAGCATCAGCAGCCAGAAATGCGGGGTTCGCATGGCCTGCTTCAGCGTCCATCCCTCCCCGGATGTTATGGCGGCACGTCGGGCCGCTCGGCTGCCTGGGGCCGGGTCGGTGCCGCGAAACAGCAACCCCAGCGGCACGATCAGCGCCGCCATGAAAATCCCCTGCCACATGTAGGCGCCGCGCCAGCCCAGGCCGGAAATCATCATCGTAGATAGCGGCGCGGAGAAGGCGCGCGCGAAGCCGTTGGCCGATTGCACGACCGAGACCGCCATGCCCCGGTTCTTCACGAAATGCCGCGACAGCAACGGCACGAACACCACCAGGCCCAGGCAGTTCGCCCCGAGAGTCATGACCACGCCGTAGAGGATCCACATGTGCCAGAGCGACGTGGCGTAGCAACTGGCCAGCAGGCCAATCGCCAGCAGGCACCCTCCCCCCAGGATCAAGCGCCTGGGGCCGAGGCGGTCGACGAGCGATCCGACCAAGGGCGAGGACAGGCCGCTGACGACCTGGGACACCATGTAGGCGACCGATACGTCGGCACGGGTCCAGCCGAAGGCCTCGATGAACGCCACGAGGAAGACCGTGTACGAGTGCATGAACCCCGCACCGACCGAGAATGTGACGAAGGCTCCGCCGAGCAAGAGCCACATGCGTGAGCGCGACAGAGCGGGAATCGATGGACCGGACATGATGGAAAGGTTGTGCCCTGGGGCGGTGCGTCTGGCCAGAGTTCGCTATTCGCCGAGATATTCGCCGTATTTGACGTATGCGTCGGGCACGCACCCTTTCGCAACCGTCAGGGCGGCGTTGGCGTCGTTCTGTCGGTGGCAGGGGCCAACGACAAACACGTTGTAGCCGGGCCGAAAGCCGCGGAATTTGCCCGAAAAATCGTTGAATGTGTTCAACCCGCATTTTGCCATGGTGGTGGAGATGCGTTGCACGTCGCCGGCCATTCGTGCGGTGTTGTCCTCGGGGAAGGAACCCACGACCACAT
>JANXTL010000336.1 GCA_025352375.1 Acetobacteraceae bacterium
CAACAATATGGCAAAAGCGGCCTGTGCCGCGCTCGGGGTCTCGCGGGCAACCGTGATGCGCCGGCGCGCACGCCAGGCCGCGCCGCCCGAACCACCCCGTCTCCGGCCAAAGCCGGAACGAGCGTTGACCGAACAAGAAGAAAAGGAGGTGCTCGCCCTACTGCACGAACCACGCTTCGCAGACCAGGCTCCGGCCAAAATCTATGCCACCCTGCTCGACGAAGGCCGCTATCTCTGCTCGACCCGCACCATGTACCGCCTGCTGCACAAACATAAGGAGGTCCGCGAACGCCGTAACCAGTTGCGCCACCCCGAATATACCAAGCCGGAACTACTGGCCGAACGGCCAAATGAGGTTTGGTCCTGGGATATCACCAAGCTGAAAGGACCGGCCAAGTAGACCTACTACTATCTCTATGTCGTCCTCGATATCTACAGCCGCCGCGTTGTCGGTTGGCAGATCGCCGAAGCCGAAACAGCCACCCTGTTCGAACCCCTGTTCCACGAAACCGTCGCCAAGCACAAATTTCTGCCCGGCCAGCTGACCCTGCACGCCGATCGCGGCGGGCCGATGAAAGCCAAAGCGACCGCTTTGCTCCTCAGCGATCTCGGGGTCATCAAGTCGCATAGCCGCCCGCACACATCCAACGACAACCCTTACTCGGAGGCCCACTTCAAAACCCTGAAATACCAGCCCAGGTTCCCCAGGAGCTTCGGGTGCATCGAGGATGCCAGAGCTTTCTGTCGCGCATTTTTCGATTGGTACAACCGGGAACATCACCACAGCGGTATTGGTATGATGACACCCGACCAGGTGCACTTCGGCCAAGCTGACGCCGTTCACGCGGCACGCCAAGACACGCTCGACCGCGCGTTCCGGGAGAATCGCGCCCGCTTCGTAAACAAAAGACCGAACCCGCCCGATAAACCCACCGCCGCTTGGATCAACCCGCCTCAAACGAAACTAATGGCCCAAGCTTAAATTCTCGAACCGGGTGTATCAAAGTCGTTGACACGTTCCGGGCCTCCTGCGGCGTGATCTGTGAACGCGCGGGAGAAGCTACCATGACCGACCACAGCCGAATTTTCGCGGTCGCCTCGGACGAGGCCTTGGTCGATCTGATCACGAGCGCCAGGATACGCCTCGTTGTCATTGCACCCGCGCTGACGAAGCCCGTTGCCGAGGCACTCTCGCGCCGGCTGGACGATCTCGGAGAGCTTAGCGTGACCGTGATTCTTGATGCTGACCCCGAGGTGTATCGTCTCGGTTTCGGCGATGAGCAGGCGTTGGATGCGATCCGCGCGGCCAGCGCCAGGAACTTGTTCGATCTTCGCGAGCAACCCGGCGTCCGGATCGGTGTCGTAATTTCCGACGCGACGACGATGGTTTATTCGCCCGTTTCGAAAAATATCGAGGCAGGCTCGACGACGAGGGAGAAGCCGAATGCCATTGTTCTGACAGGTGGCGCCGGCGATCGCATCGCGTCGGCGGCTGGTGCCGACACCGGCGAAAACGCATCGAAGCCGGAGGTTGGGGACACGGCCCTTTCGCCTACCAAGGTGGCTGAGATGCAGTCCAACCTGAAAGCAAACCCGCCCAAGCCATTCGACATCACTCGCAAGATGAACATCTTCACGTCGAGAGTGCAGTACGTCGAATTCTCCGTCTCAAACTATCAGCTCACGACCCGGCAGATACCGTTGCCTCCTGAACTCGTTGACGTAGCCGATGACGACCTGAAGAATCGTATCACCAGCCGCATTCGTGCGCCGTTCGACGGTATCGGAAAACTCGAAATAAAACTCGATTTTGACGGAAAATCCGAGACGATTCAGGTCGATGATCAGTGGCTCAAGAAGGAGAGGAAGCGGATCGAGGACGATTATACGTATCAGATCAACAATTTCGGCCGCGTGATCCTTTATAGTGATCGAGATGCTTTCGACAAAGCCATCCGTCGGTTTCAGACCGTCATAGAAAAATATCAGGCCGCGTTGCGCGAGAAACTCAGTGAATCGAGGGCAGACTTCGAATCGAGAATTGTCGGCGAATTCGCTCCGAAATGGGAGCAGAACCCTCCACGACATTTTTCGCGGTGGGGTATCGAGCCGACGGCCGAAAGCATCAAGGCCGAACTCAAGCAGTTCGCGCAGGAAATTTTTGAAAGCGGTATCAGCTTCGACGAGCCTAAAGTGAAGGTCCTTTACAAAAATGTCGCGCCAGAGAACATCCAGGATCGGGCATTCCTCGATGTATTGAAGAATATCATGATCAAGCGGCGAGTACCGCCGGCGATCATCGCGTCACTGTTTGAATCGGGACAAGCAGCGCCGGAAACGGGCGCATTCATGGGCCGGTGACAGAGTGCAGCAAGACATCCAGTCGGACCCCACCAAGCTTATCGACATAGATCTCGCTCACCGCGCGGTCGTCCGCCGCCCGAACGGGGTGTGAGCCGTGGCGCTTTCCCCCATCGAACGTATCCGTTTGGACAAAGCCGCGGTTGACGAAGGGTTCGGCTTCAAGCGCCCCGCTCATCGCCAATCACCTCACCTCACCTCGTTCGCTTAGAAAACGTACCAGAAGTCAGGGGCCTTCCCTCCACCAGAGTTACCCGGCTTCAGCGGTACTATGCCCCTGTCCGACTCCCGCATGCACCGACACCTTGCAGCGTCGTTGAGGCCGCTACCCCCGTCCAAAACGGGTCTCTCCCGTTTGCCCGATCCCCTGTCCCAACGTGCCGTGCCAACTATCCCGATGGACCGATCCGGGTGCATTTGTCGGCTGCTTCCCCGGTTCGTGCTGCCTTCCCCATCATCTGGCTGGGTCGGCGTCCATGACTTCCATTTCGAGGCCTGCTCAGGCTTCACACGCATTACGGCCCGCTGGTTTGCTCACCCGCCAAAAGCGGGCTTTGTCTCAGGGCTTCGATCCGGCCAGTTACCCAACCAAACCGCCTGATAGCTACCGGGCCAACCGACCATTGCCCGGGTGGGACTTGCACCCACGAGGTGATCGCGCCCTACCGGGACGCACCAGATGCACGCAGATATTTTTCTATCTGTCCAAGCCTGCATCTGCGTGCATCTGCGTTATCGTCTTGCTTATCTGCGTTGGGAATTGATAGCCTCCGCGCGGCCAGGCGCCGCGAAAGTTGCTCGGAATAATACCAACCGACGTAAAGATTGACTAGCCGGACAGCCCAAAAACGTCATGGCGGGCGAAGGCCCGCCACCCACGAATTCCTCTTGCGATCGACGGTTTACGTCGTGGGTGGTGCGCCTTCGCGCACCATGACGCGGGGGGAGTCGGCCGACGCTCAACCTTTATGCGGGCTGGTATTATTCCGGTCCAGATCGTGATCGATCATCCCTCGGTCCCGAGGCAGCCATCATTTGGGCAACCCGAAACTGTCCCAGGTGAGCGGATCGCCCGGATGCGGAAGGTCCGGGATGCGGTCGAGTTGCCGCAGCATTGCGTCCATGCGCTCCCAGGCATCGGATGCCTCGGTCGGTGAATGTTGCGCCAGAAATGCATCCACGGCTTTTTCGACTGCGTCCGCATTGCTCAGGCCGGCGATTTCGGCCAGACGCTCGGTCTTGGAGATCACAGCCGGATCGACAATTTTCAGAGCCATGGCGACTTCCGAGGCCGGTGCGATTCCCGGCCGTTGCTCACGGGGGCGTTACGGAGATCACCTCCGCAGCGGGGCGTGTCCGAATTTCTGTGTGCGAGGCTTGTCCCGTCTCACCCACCATTGGGTGTCCAACTGTAGTCCCGGCTTGCTCGTCGCTGCAACCCACCTCGGCAGGCAATGATCGTTCCTTGGTTCGATTGAGACACCTGTTCCTCCGTCCCGGATGGTCGCCCCCCCAGCCAAGCCCCCCACCCCACAT
>JANXTL010000217.1 GCA_025352375.1 Acetobacteraceae bacterium
CCCTTGCCGATGTATTTGGCCTCATTCTTGGCCCGCACCGCCGGGGTGAAGGCGCTGTGGACCGCCGCGTGGTTGCAGAGCGTTTCCAGCAGATACAACGGAAGGAGATTGTTGGTCACCTCGCCGGTGCCGGGAAAGGTCCACTCGGCCTTCTGATGATTGTGTCCCAGTTCGTGGAACAATCCCCACTCCCCTTTGACCCGCAGGGAGCCGAGATCGACCATGCGGGGCGCGGCATCGAGCCAGGTCATGATCGGATAGCCGCTGTGCATGTAACCGGCGGAGATCTGAATGTCCGACACGTAGCGCTCGGCCCGCGCCCGGCTTCGCGGGATGGCGTACAGGTCGGCGGCTCCATCGCTCACCTGGTCCCACCATTCCATCAGTATCGCCGGATCTTCGATCCGCCGCACGAACGATGAGGGCACGGTGAGGAAAATCTTCCCGCTGCCGATCTCCGCCCACGGGCCCGGCAGATGGCGGAGGCGGGTTTTCCAATCGGCCACATCCGTCTTCCCCAGCACGAACAGCGGCGATTCAACCGCGTGATCGATCGTGACCTTCACCCTCCCCGTCGCCTCGCGCGGCACGACAAGGTAGATCAACCCGCCGAAGGCGTTGGCGACCTCATTATCCCCCGCCGCCAGCGGCCACACGCGGTCGATCTCCGGCGCCCGACGCCATGACGGCAGATGCCACAGCTTGTCCGAATGACAACCGATGCGCAATTTCAGTCCGAGAGTGTTCGAGGGAACGGTCACCGTGACCACCTCTCCCGCCGCCGCATAGAGACCGGTGCCGTGCCAGTCCGGAATGGAAAGATCGATCTCGATGTCGCGTTTGACGCGAGGCGCCCCGCCGGGAACCGCGCCGGGAAACACCGCCGCCAGAGGATGGGCCATCACCTGATCCGCCGGGCGGCTTCGTTGACGGGCAAGTTCGATGGTCAGCGCGACGCGGGCCAGTCCGTTGCCGGCCATCAGATCGGTCTTGTCGGTGACGATCGCTTGAGCGCGGGAAGCCGCCGCCGCTTTTTCAAGGGCGGGCAGAAGCAATCGATCCTCCGAAGGCAGCGACTGCGCCGCGCGGGTGAGCTGTGCCGATGCCAGTTTGGATTGGTCAGGGGTCAACTTCCCCCGCCCCGCCGCCTCATCGGCCAAAGCCGCTAGCGCTGCCGATGCGTTCAGCAGCGGGGGCAATTCCGTCGCGACGCCGAACCGTTTGCCGACACCCTCCACCGTGCCGTCGGCCCAGGTGATGCCCGCCTTGGCGAACAGCCGATTCGCCGATAAATCTTTGCCGAGGGAGGCGTTGGGATGCGTTTGGAGAAAGCCCCAGCCCGGCACACCGCTCAAAATCCCACCGCCCTTGCGCACGAATTCTTCGAGGGCCGCAAGATCGGCTTCGTGGATTTCGCCGGTTGGGAGGATCAGCACGTCGATGGCACCGAGATGCGTCGCCAGCGCGCCGTCGTCGATGAGGGCGATCTTCAAACCGCTCTGCGCCAACGCCGGTTGCAGCGTTCGGCAACCGCGCAGGCCGACGACTTTATCTCCCCGCCGAGCGGACGGTTGCGCGGCCCACCGGATGGTGTTGAGCATGAATCGCCGGGTGTCGGCGATCTCCCACGCGCCGGCCTCGAAATAGCCGTTGTGACCGAAGGCCGCCAACCGCCCCTTCCCGAGCGTCGAAGCGGCCACCACCGGCGCGGGCAACCTATCCGCCCGCCCCGCAATCACGGCAAAGGCCGAATCGCCGAACACGCACAAGGGTCCGGGCAGCCCGGTGACGGCGATCTCTTTCACGCCCTCGGTCAACGCATCCCGTTCAGCAGCGGGTACGGCGTGCGTCAGCAGCGCGATCAGTCCCACCTGCCAGGCGAAAAATAATTTGACCTTCATGGATTTCCTCATACCCTGCACGGGTGTAACTTTTGTTTCCGGTATACCGTGGGGAGAAGACCGCAAGTGCAAATTCGATCTTTTGCAATCCGCATTCTCCTAACCTACTCTCTTCGCGCCATCGGAGCAGTTGTCAGGTTAGTGTAGCGACCTTTGTGGTGCGGGCTACCAGCCTGCGTTCGGAAAGCAGGCCGGAAGCCTGCACCACAACGTGGCACCAACCTGGAAACTGCTCTAGATCATCGCGGCTGAA
Organism: Acetobacteraceae bacterium; assembly: GCA_025352375.1. Taxonomy (GTDB): domain Bacteria; phylum Pseudomonadota; class Alphaproteobacteria; order Acetobacterales; family Acetobacteraceae; genus Rhodopila. The sequence continues at coordinate 2,155 of JANXTL010000217.1, forward strand.
GTGTTATCGCGATTAGATGGTGAGGGGTTTTCCCTTGTAAGTCCAGCGGAAAGCCTTGGCCATTGTCTTGTTGAAGTACTCGATGAATGCCAGGAGCTTGTCCCGCAGGTTGACCGTCGAGGTAAAACTTCCCCGTTTCAGCAGCCGGCGGGCGAGGATGCTGAACCAGATTTCCACCTGGTTCAGCCAGGAAGCGTGCCTGGGCGTGTAGACGAAGTGAATACGGTGGCTTGAATCCTCAAGGAACGCCCGGCGCGTCGGCATCGACTCCAGGATTCCGCTCATGCCCTTGACGCCCAGGCACGCCGTGATCCCGCACAGCGTCGCCACCAGGCGGACCAAGGCCTCGGACTGATGGGTGTTGAGTTGGTCGACTACGAAGACCCACGGCGCCTGCGGGTCGCTGGCCACCGTCCGGGCGATATGGGCCGCGAAGTCCTGTTCGTTGCGGGTGTCGCCGATCGTTGGGCAGATCACTTTACCCGTCGCCACCTCGAAGTTGGCGGTGAGCACCTGCGTGCCATGGCGGATGTAATCGGCCTCCTGGCGCTCGATGAGTCCGGGCTTCATGGGCAATGTCGCCGCCGCCCGTTCCAGGGCTTGCATCCCGGTCTTCTCATCGGTGCTGACGACGTGCGTTCCCTGCCGGTGCAGTTCCGGGGCGGCGGCGTAGGTCTGGCAGACCGCCGCCGAACGCCTCTCAAATTCTTCGGGATTCACTTTCTTGTCAGGGCTGTTCAGCCAGTAACGCATCCTGTGAGGCCGGAGGTCCGTTTTTTTAAAAAACGTCCCACATGGCGGGGTGAGATGGCAGGGACGATCTGCCGCACGATCGCCTCGTCGGCCAGTTCCCGCGCCGTCCAGTGCGAGACCGGCCGGCCACATTCCTCCGGCCGTTTCTCGCAGGCCAGGGCGACAATCTGGCAAAGCTGCTCGGGCGTGAACGTCGCCGGGGCGCCGGAGCGTTCGCGGTCCTCCAGCAGTTCCACGATCTTATCGGTGAGCGTGTCGGCGTCCCACTGGTCGGCGGACGCACCCCAACTCGCCTGGGCGTCGGAGAAGCGGTCACGCCAACGCCGGGCCAGTTCCCGGGAGCAGCCCAGGTTCCGGCCGATCCGGGCCATGCCCAGACTTTCATCGGCTGCCAGCACCACCTTCGCCCGCAGCGCCACAGCCTGAGGACAGAGCGTGCGACGAACCAATGACTCGAGAATGCGACGTTGATTTTCAGACAGAATCAATTGACGTGTGTCGAGGTCATCCGTGACCATCTTTGTCTCCTTGGTATTAGTGACAAAGAAGACATCGGCACAATCCGCCACGCCACTTCAGCCGCGATGATCTAGGGGG
>JANXTL010000044.1 GCA_025352375.1 Acetobacteraceae bacterium
CAACGTCCGGCGTTGAACCGCACCAAAGACGCCGGTGCCTCGGTCACGTACGTCCCCGTCGAAAATCAATCGTTCCAATACTAGAGCGTGATCGCCTGAGGTTGACTTCAACCTCGGGCGTGAATCACCCTCTCAAACAAAGGCTTAGACCATGATCCAACGCCGAGATCGCGTGCAACCTCAAACGATCATGGTCTAGGGTCGATACTGAACAATTTACCCAACATTTCCAGGTGCCATTTCATAGAGTGTCGCTGGGCGGTCGGCTCAAACCAAATGCCAGACATGGGATGACGAGCCATTGCGCCAACGGCGTCAACCCGGTTCCTAACCAAGGGAGGGTCGGCATCCATTCGGTGTACGCCCATGACTTCCGTACGACCGTGGCGACGTATTCGCTGCCGATGGTATACATGATACCAAAGGCGATGGCAGCGGTGGCGACTGCCGAAAATCGGCGGTCTGGCCAGTGCTCGTCACCAACGATCGCGAGCGCGCCAACCAACACGACCGTCGCGATCACGATATCGCCGATAGTGCAGTGTAAAGTGGCACGTACGAGCGAGACCAACGATTCGTTGCGCCACAACGTGTAAAGAGGAAGTTGCGCGACCTCCCAAATAAGATTTCCAAGACACACGACGATCACGTACCGCCTCGTCGCTCGGAGCCATCGCGGAGGAGGCGACACGCAATCGCCCCTCACGATGTGCCGGTCATCGGCGGGTCGGTCGGAGTATGCTTCGCTATGCGAGGGATCCAACCAGGTGTGGCCGATACATATGCATCGTAGGTCGTACCGAATTCCTGCCGCGTTTGAGCTTCCTCCTGCCGGGCGAGCCGCACGTACATCCAGACCAGGAACGGGAACATGAGCAACGTCAGCAGCGTGGGCCATTGCAGCAGAAACCCCAGCAGGATGACGATGAAACCAACATATTGCGGATGCCGGACATAGGCGTAGGCGCCCGTTGTGGCCAACGAATGCTTGCGCTGCGCCTGATAGAGCACGTTCCAGGCCGCCGACAGCAGAATGAAACCCCCGAAGATCAGCACGTTGCTGGCGATATGCAGCACCCCGAAGTGCGGGTTACCATGTAGGCCGAAGAGCGTGGACCACAGATGCCCGGCATCGTGCGACATCGCGTCCAGGCCGGGATAACGCGATTGCAGCCAGCCGGAGAGCAGATAGATCGTCAGCGGGAAGCCGTACATCTCGGTGAACAGCGCGACGATGAAGGCGCTGAACGCCCCGAACGAGCGCCAATCCCGCGGCGATTGCGGTTTGCTGAAACTGAACGCGAAGATGATAAACACCAGCGAGTTCATGACCACCAGGAACCACAAGCCATAGGCCGGAGAATCGTCGTGCGTCATGGTGCGTTTCCTTCGTCGCGGCGCGGCTGGGCTGGCGGCGACGTGTTGGACGCTCCGCCGTGCCCGTGGTGCCCATGATGCATGAACATGTGCATCAGGGGGCAGGCCGCGAGCAGAAGGAATGGCAACACGCCCAAAACGTGCGCCGTGTGTTCGGTGAGCAGATAGAAACCCGCGACGATCGAAAATCCGCAGAGTACAACGCCACCTCGGGTGCGCCATAGGGGTGTGTGTGGTTCATCCGACATCGCGTCCCCTCCTAATGCCGCGCATAGGTTTGGTTACCGGCCGGCGGCCCGAACAGCATCACGGTGTAAGGCTCGCCCGGTTGATCCATGCCCGGCGCGGATGCGGGCATGCCCGACACCGCCAAGCCTTTCGCCGAGGGCCGTTCCGCGATCAGCCGCACGATGTCGGGCGCCGGCACGTGGCCTTCGATGACATACCCATCAATGACCCCGGTGTGGCACGACTGCATGTCGTCCGGCACGCCGCGCGCCTGCTTAACCGCCGCCATGTTGTCGCTTGCCCGAACCGTCACGCTGAAACCAGCCTTGCGCATGTGCTGAACCCAGCCATCGCAGCAACCGCAGTTGGGATCCTTCCAGACCACGATCGGCGGCAACCCTCCGGCACGCGCGGGCGTGACAAACAACCAGCGTCCTACCAATGGCAGGGTGGTGGCCGCGAATGCCAGGCGGAGAACACGCCGCCTGGTCGGGCACTCAATCATGGTCTGGTTTATCACCTCGCCCGCATCCCCATCATGTGCTCGGTCATCAGCTCATCGGCGGTCTTTTTTTGCTCGTCCGACAATACCGCATAAAGCGGCTTTGCCGCCGTCAGGACGGCTTTCATCGCGTCCAGCTGGGCGGTCGTCGCTGCGATTCGCCGCTCGATCTGCTCCGGTGCGGTCCCAGGCCCGGTCGTCTGCATCATGCCCTGCATCGCCGTCCGCTGTGATGCCGAGCTGGCGCGAACCGCCTCGGCGAAGGCGTTCCATTGCGGGGCCTGCGCGTCGGCGATCTTTAGTTCGGCCTTGGTGAAGGCGAGTTGACCCTCGACATGCTGAAGCCCCCGCATGCCGGCCGGTCCCATGTCCATCTGAGACATGCCGCCGTGCATCATCTGCATCATGCCCATCATCTTCATCATATCGCCGCCCATCATCATGCCCTGGCCGGCCGGTGCACCGCCCGGTTTCATTGGCATGGCCCCTGGTTGGTTCGGGGTCTGAGCCATCGGAGGTTGAGCCGGCGGCACGGGCGGGCGCTGGCCCTGCGCCGGACCCGTGTTGGCGGGATGATGCGGATCTGGCACCGTCCCGGTCTGTGCGCTCGCGAGGTTGAAGCTTGCGGCCAGAGCGACAGTGGCCAGGGCCAGTCGGGTTTTCGTTGTCATGTTTGTCTCCTGTTGAACGTCGGAACGGAAGCTCCGATCGAGTTGGTCCTCACTGCCGCGACATCGGCCCGAACGGATCGAGCGAGATGTATTTGCTAACATTGCGCAACCCGGCTCGGATTTGCATTGACCTACATCAACGCGTGGGCTTGGTTTCTGTGCTATCTGCCATGATCGTGGCTATCGCCCTTCATGAGGGTTTGCATCACCAGCCCGGCATAATCCTGCTGGCTCATGGTCGGCAGCGCTTCCAGAAACGCCACCGTTGCCCACAATGAATCGTCGTCGTGAGCGTTCCAGGCCGGCATTCCGGTGGATTTGATGCCATTCTTCACGATCCAGAACAGTTCGGACGGCGTGTAGCGCTGCGCGGTCTGCCTGAGATCGGGCGGCTTCGGATAAAGGCCGTGAGCGATATCGCCCGACGGAACGCCAGGAGCACTATGGCACACAGAGCAATGCGCCGAGAAATGCTCTGTTCCCATCACGATCTTCGTTCGGTCTCCCAGTCCGGATGGGGCTACGATATCCGCCGCGTGCATTTTGATCGACCGTGTGCGCGCGGTCTCGAGGAACCAATGCGTGATGTGCCAGTGCGGGTCGATCGCGGCCACGTTATAGATGCCTGACCACATAAAGATCAATGCGCCCACGATGCCAATGGCAAAGGATGCGACCAGGGTCGCGACGATAGTTCGGATGATCGGCTGTGCGCGCATCAGAACCAACTCCTAATACCAAAGACAAATTGCAAGCTGCCCGAGGCCTCGCCAGCCTGCCGCGCCATTCGAGCGGTTTCGCCGATTTTTCCCGCGTAGGCGATGCCGATATAGGGTGCGAATTTCCGGGTGATTTCGTACCGCAGCCGCAGACCCGCATCGATGTCCGACAGACCCGCACCGACCCCGCGCCCAGGATCCGCCTTGCTGTAAAAGTTCAGTTCCACCAAAGGCTGTAGGATCAGCCTCTGCGTTATCAGCAGATCGTAGGATGCCGCGAGATGCGCCGCCGCATGACCGCGATCGCTCAGATAAGCAGTCGCTTCGTACTTGAAGAATAATGGGGCCAGCCCTTCCACGCCAAGCGCGGCCCAGGTGCGGCCGGTGCCCGAATCCGCATCGGTCCGCACGCCCGCTTGCAGGTCGACGTATGTCGATATTGCTCGGTCGTAGAGAAATTCATGGCGCCCGTCCCCAACGCGCCCACGGCCGAGGGCAAAACCTTCGGATTTCAGCCATAGTTTGTCGCGATCCCCGCCAACCCAGGCCTCGCCGGACCAGCGAAACGCGGTGGCACCGCCGCCGATGCGGCCTTCGAATTGATCGACCACGCCATGCACGAAAACCGCGTTATCCATCATGGGCGGCATCGCGAGCATCGGTTCCTGAGCGGCGGCGGGGAGAGACGCGGCGATCGACAGGGCGAAGCCGACAATAGTCCACCGAATATTCATGACACGCGGACCTCCCGAAACATACCGAGGTCCATGTGAAACAGAAGGTGGCAGTGAAACGCCCAGCGGCCCGGTTCGTCGGCGGTGACCAGAAAACTCAGACTTTCGCCGGGTTTGACGATGATCGTGTGCTTGTAGGGCCGATGGTCGCCCTGCCCGTTGTCCAGTTCGCTCCACAGACCGTGCAGATGCATCGGGTGTTCCATCATCGTGTCATTGATTAATGTGAAGCGTACCCTCTCGTTGCGCTTCAGTAGGATGGGTTCGGCCTCCGAGAACGATTTTCCATCGAATCCCCAGATGTAGCGTTGCATGTTCCCGGTCAGATGCAGCACGATTTCCCGTCCGGGCGGGCGCTTATCGGTGCCTGGGGTTGTGGCACGGAGGTCGGCGTACGCCAGCACCCGCCGGCCGTTACCCTCCAAACCGCCGCCCGGTTCGTTCAGACGACCAACCGGCATCATCGCGACATTGTCCACCGAGACACCGGGTTTGACGTCGCCCGACGGTTCCATACCCGACATGGTGCCATGGTCCATCGCACCCATCCCCATATCCGCCATGGTGCGCAGCGGCCGATTGTCCATCGGAGGAACCGGCGCAACCATGCCTATCCGCGGCGCGAGCGTGCCGCTGACGAAACCGCTGCGATCCTCCACCTGGGCAAAAATGGCGAAAGCTCGGTCCGCATCGGGCGTCACGATCGCGTCGTAGGTCTCGGCCGTGCCAATACGGAATTCATCGACCGTCACGGGCTCGATTTCGTTGCCATCGGCCTGGACAATGGTCATCGGCAGGCCGGGAATGCGCACATCGAAAATACTCATCGACGAAGCATTAATGAACCGCAACCGCACACGCTCGTTGGGCCGGAATAGCGCGGTCCAATTGACGGAGGTTCGTTGCCCATTCATCAGATAGGTGTAGGTCGAGCCGTTCACATCGAGGATATCGGTCGGGCTCATGCGCATGCGGCCCCATTCAAGCCGGTCCGTTACCGTCGCCGACAACCCCTGACGCCGCGTATCTTCGATGAACGTCCCCACGGTGCGCTGCCCGCGATTGTAGTAGTCGCTCTGAAATTTCAGGTTGCTGACGATCGTTTCGGGTTTTTCATCGGTCCAATCCGACAGCAGCACGATGTAATCGCGGTCGAAGCGGTACCGGTAGCCGGCCTTCGGCTCGACAACGATCGCGCCATATAGGCCGGTTTGTTCCTGAAACCCGGAATGGCTGTGGTACCAATAGGTCCCGCTTTGTTGGACCGGGAACCGATAAACGAAGGTTTCGCCGGGCGCGATTCCGGCGAAGCTGAACCCGGGCACCCCGTCCATGGGCGACGGCACGCGGATGCCGTGCCAGTGGATGGAGGTCGGTTCGCGCAGCCGGTTGGTGACCGCGACCGAGACCGTGTCGCCTTCCCGCCAGCGCAGGATCGGCGCCGGGGTCATGCCGTTGATGCCGATCGCAATGCGGGGCCGGCCGGTGACGTTGACCGGCACCGGCCCGATTTCCAGGGCGAATTCGGTCCCACTCAACAGTGGCGGGGTGATCGCCGCCGATGCCGGACGCACCAGCCCGCCGACCGAGGCTGCCGCGGCACCTTGGACCAGCATTCTGCGGCCAATCTTAAGGCCAGACACCGCGGTCACCGTTTCGCACCAACCGGTTGAACCGACTGAATTTCGTACATCCCGTTCTTGCCCTTCTCCATTGTGAAGTTCACCCGGGAGCCCGGAGTCACGCCGCTCAGATCGACCGACGGAGCCACGGGAAATTCCATGGTCATCGACGGCCACCCGATCGACGGGATCGGATCGTGCGTCAGGTTGATCTTGTGCTGCGTCGGATCAACCGCGTTCACCACACCCACAGCGTGGGCATCGGCGCTGCCATCGTGCACGAGACGGACATCGGCACGCCGGCGAGCAGCGGCGCCGGCATCGGCTACGACGACCGCGGATTGCACCCGGCTCGATGGGCCGAGGTCGATCCCTGGGGGGGCGGATGTCCCCGGCAGAGCTTCCGCCGGGTTCGTGCAAGCCGTGAGCGCGAGCAGGCTCACCCCGAACAATAAGGAGGAGAAGGAGTACGTTGTCATGTTGGGTCACCCATTGCCGGCCCAGGACGCCACGAGAAGGCGCGCGAGTCCGTTTCTTATGTTGATCGAGTCAGCGGCCGCGCCGTCGGGATGGCACGACCTTCCTTAACCCGAAGCTCTGTCAGAGCGACGGGTTCGGTTCAGACGATCGGTCTGGGTGGCGCGGAGGCGGGAGGGGTATACCGGCCAACCAGCGTTCGGCCGACCGGCCAGTAGCTAACTCCCGCCATCGTGGCTGGGTTGCGACCCAGCAGCACATGCGATGGCAATCCGGGCGTTGCCACGCAGGAAGTCACACAACACGCCAAGCAATCCGAGCAATCGGGTTTCCCGTGGCGATGATGTTCGGTGTCTTGATAACGCTCGTGCGCACGCGGCGCTTCCGCACGCTCGGGAAACGCCGCAAGCGCCGCGACGCTGCCGCTCAGGAACGCGAGCGTGCATACGAACAGCAGGATTTTGCGCGCGAACCGGATCATGAGCAGAACCTAGTGCGGCGGCCTGGACAGGACAAGGCCCGCAGCCGGAAAACATGCGGAACGCCGTATTATCCGCGGCGAGAAAAGAACGTGTAGGCAAAGAAACCGACAACGCCCAACAGCAAAATGCAGCCCAGGGCCCAGAACGGGCCCATGCCCCACATCGTCCATCCGTGCATCATGTCATACATCGCGTGTTTTCCTTTTTAGAGCCTTGTGGCCCGCAGCCGCAGTGCGTTGCCGATGACCGAGACGGAACTCAACGACATCGCCAGCGCGGCGACCATCGGGCTCAGCAGAACGCCGAAATTGGGATAGAGCAGTCCCGCCGCCACTGGGATGCCGATCACGTTGTAGGCGAACGCGAACACCAAATTCTGCCGGATGTTGGCCATCGTCGCTCGGCTGAGGGTGCGTGCCCGAGCGATGCCGGCCAGGTCGCCCTTCACCAGCGTTACCCCGGCACTTTGAATCGCGACCTCGGTGCCGGTTCCCATCGCGATGCCGACATCCGCCTCGGCCAAGGCGGGGGCGTCGTTCACGCCATCGCCGGCCATGGCCACGATCTTGCCGGCCGCGCGCAGTTCGCGAACGATGCGGTTCTTGTCCTCGGGCAGTACGTCCGCCTTGACGTCGTCGATCCCAAGCTGCCTCGCGACGGCCTCGGCGGTTGTGCGGTTGTCGCCGGTGAGCATGACGATGTGGATGCCATCGGCCCGCAAGGCATCCAGCGCCGCGCGCGTCGTGCCCTTGATCGGGTCGGCGATCGCGATGACCCCGCCGGGCTTGCCGTCCACACCCACGAAAAGCGCCGTCGCCCCTTGCTGGCGGAGTTCGTCGGCCTTGCCGGTCAGCGCACCCAGTTCGATCCCCTGGTCGGCCATCAGCTTGGCATTGCCGAGGGCGACGGACCTGCCACCGACCTTCCCGGTCACGCCCTTGCCGGTCACCGAAGCGAAGTCGGTCGGCTCCTCGGCATCGATCCCCTTTGCCTTGGCCGCGGCGACAATGGCGGCGGCGAGGGGGTGCTCGCTGGACTTCTCCAGACTTGCCGCCAGCCGCAGGACATCGTCTTCGGTCAGCCCTTCCCCTGGCACCACGGCGACGACCTTGGGCTTGCCCTCGGTCAGCGTGCCGGTCTTATCCACGACCAGCGTGTCCACCTTCTCCATCCGCTCCAGCGATTCGGCGGATTTGATCAGCACCCCGGCGCCGGCCCCTTTGCCGACCCCAACCATGATCGACATCGGGGTGGCGAGGCCAAGGGCGCAGGGACAGGCAATGATAACAACGGACACCGCCGCGATCAGCCCATAGGCAAGCGCGGGCGCTGGCCCCCACCCCGCCCAGGCGGCGAAGGCGGCGATGGCGATTGCCAGCACCACCGGGACGAAATATCCGGCGACAGAGTCCGCAAGGCGCTGAATGGGCGCTCGGCTACGCTGCGCATCGGCCACCATCGCGACGATGCGCGATAGCACGGTGTCAGCGCCAATTTTCTCGGCTTGCATGACAAGGGCGCCGGTGCCGTTGACGGTGCCGCCAATAAGCTTGTCCGCCGGCCCCTTGGGGGACGGCATCGACTCGCCGGTGACCATGGATTCGTCGACGGCGCTTTTGCCGTCCACCACCGATCCGTCCACCGGGATGCCGTCGCCGGGACGCACCCGCAGCCGGTCCCCAATCTTGACGTCGCCCAGGGGGATTTCTTCGTCGTCTCCACCCTCGCGCAGCCGGCGCGCGGTCTTGGGGGCGAGGTTCAGCAGCGCTCTGATGGCCCCACCGGTCTGGTCGCGTGCCCGCAACTCCAGCACCTGGCCGAGTAGCACCAGGACGGTGATGACGGCAGCGGCCTCAAAGTAGACCGGAACGGTGCCGCCCATTTGCCGGAAACCCGCCGGGAAGAACCCCGGCACGAAGGTTGCCGCCAAGCTGTAGATGTATGCTGTTCCGGTCCCCAGCGCGATCAGCGTAAACATGTTGAGGTTGCGGCTGACGAGCGAGGCCCAGCCGCGCTGAAAAATCGGCCACCCAGCCCATAGGACAGCCGGTGTCGCCAGTGCGAACTGCACCCAGGTGGAGATAGCTGGCGCCACAAGGGCATGAAGGTTAAGGCCTGGGATATGGCTGCCCATCTCGAGAATGAGGACCGGAAGGGTCAGGACCAGGCCGATCCAGAAGCGCCTTGTCATATCGGCCAGTTCGGCGTTCGGTTCGTCCGATGCCGTGATCGTCAACGGCTCGAGCGCCATGCCGCAGATGGGGCAGCTGCCGGGACCGTTCTGCCGGATTTGGGCATGCATGGGGCAGGTGTAAATCGCACCGGGCTTGCCAGACTCCGACGACGCGGCCGTGGGCTTGAGATAGGATTCCGGGTCGGCCGCGAACTTGGCTTGACACCCAGCCGAGCAGAAATGGAAAATCCTGCCAGCGTAGTTGAAGCTGTGCTTCGACGTGGCGGGGTCGACCTTCATGCCACAAACCGGATCGCTTTCCCGCCTATCGGCGGGACCGGGCGCCGCGGGACGATCGTTGGTCAGATTTGCATCCATTGTAGTCTCCTGCGCAGGGTAAACATCCTCATACCATTTGCGAGCGCCAGGGTCGAAAACTACTCAGCGCCAACGCCAAACGTCGCCGCACTTGCCAGGGCTATCGCATATGACTTTTAGCAAATTGGGCCAAGAGGCGGCCCAGGAACTCGTCATTCCACCCGGCTCGCTTGAGCTTTCCCTTCATCGAGCCTTTGGAGCCCTCCAACTTCGTCAGATTAGAGCGTGATCGCCTGAGATTGACTTCAACCTCGGGCGTGAATCACCCTCTCAAACAAAGGCTTAGACCATGATCCAACGCCGAGATCGCGTGCAACCTCAAACGATCATGGTCTAAGGGCCAGTCGGCGTAGAAGACCAATATTCTCCGGCCCATGATCCTTCCAATTGCGCTTGCGGTCCTCGTTCATCGTCACGTCCAGCACCCAGTGCAGTCCGTTCTCGATCCCCCATTGCGCCCTTGCCACCTCGGTGAACCGCGGCGCCGAAAGCGGCGTGTTCAGAAAATAATACGACGTCTCCATCGTGGTCTTGCCCCGGATCTCGCGGGTGCGCACCATCTTCTCGATCGCCGCCAGACCTGGCCAGGCATGCTGGTCCTGTGCCCAACCGATATCGGTGCACACAGAGCCGGTCCGGGTTTCGATGCGGCCATGATCGGCATCGACCGTCGTATGCGTGGCCTCCGCCGGCCGATCCGGGTCTTCCAGAAACAGCCGGGCATCGTCATGCAGGCTGCCCTGATTGCCTTTCAGCGTGATCGCGTAATCGCCCCCCTGTTCGACGATCTGGGCGCAGATCGCGCGTTGGCAACTCATGGCATCTGCCGTCACGATGCAGCCCTTCAGCGACAGCATGGCCAGAAGCTTTTGCACCGACGTGATCTCGTTGGATTTGGCATCGGTGGCAATCTGGCCCAGCAGCAACCGCTGATCGGTCGCCCAGGCATGCACCATGTGCAGCGGCGATTGGCCCGAGGCGCGATCGAACGACCCCCGAAGGGTCTTGCCGTCGATCGCGATCACACCGTCGAGGCCCTGTGCGAAGCGCTCCATGAAGCGCATGAAGCAGACCTGGAACGGCTTGGGATCGAGCTGACGAAACACTCGACTGAAGGTGTCATGGCTGGGAATGCCGTGCTTCAGGCGCAGAAATTGACGCAAAAAGGCCGTTTGGCACGGCCAAAGACCTCCATGTCAGAACAATCCTCGCCGCCGCACAGCATGGTGCAGAGGGCGATCATCAGAACCTCGTGGAGGTTGTGACGCACATTCTTCTGCGGTGGGTCGGAAATCTCTGAGAAGCAGGCGATGAACTCTTCCATGTGCGGTGGCCACCTCGGTTGAATCCCCACGTTGGAATCCAATCAGCCACCGCGCCGCAAGTCCAAAATCGCGGAAATCCGCCATATGCGAATCCCCTGGCGTCTGGCGGAGTCGGCACGATATTCGCGTGACCTGCCGCGGCGTTATCGCTAGCGTTCAGGGGCGTACAAAAGGCGCAATGGCCAGGGCAAGCCGGCCACAACAGGGAGGAATAAAAATGCCGATAACACGGGGTGTCACCCGCCGCACTATACTCACCGGTTCCGCCGGCCTGCTCGCCGCACCCGCGATTATCGGGCGGGCTTACGCCGCGACGCGCGGCGTGACCGATACGCAAATCACGTTCGGAACCATGCAGGACCTGTCCGGCGTCACCGCCGTGCAGGGGGTGAACAACGCCAATGCCATGCGGCTGGTCTACGACGCGGTGAACGCCAAGGGCGGCATCCATGGCCGAAAGCTGAACTGGGTGTTGGAGGACATGCAGTACATCGTCCCCAAGGCCGTGCAGGCGATGAACAAGCTATTGAACAAGGACGATATTTTCTTCTGCCTCGGCAATGGCGGCACGCCGCATAACGACGCTGTGTTGCCTGCCATGCTCGAGAAGAACGTGCCCAACATCTTCCCGCTGACCTGTGCCCGTTCGATGTACGAGCCGTTCAACCGCCTGAAATTCGGGCAGTTCGCATCGTACTACGACCAGATGCGGGCCGCGGTGAAATACTTCGCGGAGAAGAAAGGCGCCAAGATTGTCGGGGTCATGTACCAGGACACCGATTACGGCAAGGATGTCCTGGCCGGGGCGGTAGCGCAGACCGAAGCCATGGGCCTGAAATTAGGCGCGACGGCCGGTTTTCGGCCAACCGACACCGACTTCAACGCGCACGTCGCCAAGTTGCAGGATGCCAAGTGCGATCTGGTCATCATGGGCACCATCGTAAAGGATACCGTCATCATCCTGCAGACCGCGCGCAAGACCAGCTTCAACGCCATTTTCTGCGGCAATTTCGCCACGTACTCCACCGCCGTCGCGGAGGCACCCGGCGAACCGGCCGAGGGATTCTATTCTATGGCGCCGGCGCTCTATCGGTATCCCGATGACCCCACACCGAAGGTCAAGGAATTTTGCGAGGAGTACCGCAAACGGTTCGGCATCGAAGTGAACTATCTGGGGGAAGCCGGTTATACCGCTGCGACCTACATGATGGCGGTGTTGGAGAAAGTGGGCCGCGACCTAACGCTCGACAGCTTGATTGCCGGGCTGGAAAGCATGAAGGACTGGCATGACATCTTCGGCGGCCCAGCGCTGACGATGAGTCCCACCAACCACCACGCGTCCAGCCAGTCGTTCCTGTCGGTGGTGAAGAAGAACCGCTGGACGCCGGTGCTGGAAACACCGCTCAGCTTCTGAGCCTGAGCCCCTCGTCGGAAACGGCGGGGGGCATTACTTCTTCTTCTCGTACGTCATCAGCTCCCCGAACGGTTCCCAGTGTTCGCCCACGAAGCGCGCGAACTGGAGTGACTTCATTGGCGCGAAGTCGTTTGGACCGGTGTTGACCAGCAGGCCTTTAACCAGCATCGGAATGCGGAAGTTCTTCAGACTGGCAGCCTAGACCATGATCATTTGAGGTTGCACGCGATCTCGGCGTTGGATCATGGTCTAAGCCTTTGTTTGAGAGAGTGATTCACGCCCGAGGTTGAAGTCAACCTCAGGCGATCACGCTCTAAGTTGCAACATTTGCGAGTCGACCGTCGGATCCGTCACCTCGTAGGTCGCGACCTCGGCGATGAGCGTCTTGTTCGCCTCGCCCAGACCTTCCAGGACACCATTAAGATAGTCTTCCCCTACATCGTCATTTTGACGAAGGACGGCGATTTTCGGGTCCTTGACGTTTGCCAGGATGTGTTTGGCGTAAAGATAGCCCTCCACGTGGTAGCTGGGGTTGAACCCGATCGACCAAGGAAAGTGCGCCGCGTCGTCCCAGCGGGAGGCGCCGGACCCGATAAACAGCGTCGGCACCTTCTTCTGGTTCAGGTATTTCTGGATCGCGATGTTGGGCCCTGTTCCGAGCGGCGCGGCGATGGCGAAGACTTGGTCTCGCTCGACGAGTTGGCGGGTAAGTTCGACCGTCTTGGGTGGGCTATAGCCATCGTCGAGGGACAAAAAGACGATCTTGCGGCCGTTCACCCCGCCCTGGTCGTTGATGTAGCGGTAGTAGGCGACCTCGGCCCGGCCGTTCTGCCCATAGGCAGAGGCGTTACCGCTGTATGGGTTGGTGTTGCCGATCCGGATTTCCGTGTCGGTCACCCCTGGCCCATAATGCTTCTCCGCCCGTCCGTCTGAAGCGGTGATCGCTAGCAATACTGCGGTGCTCGCGAGGATCCAACGCATGACACTTCCTCCCTGAGGACTGCCCCCGGTTCTCGGGGTGCAGTCGGGAGGATGCCGTCCGAATGGAGCCGCGTGCCAGAACTATTCCGCAGCGGCGGTCTCCGGCATGCCCAATTCCAGCAGGCGCGGTGCCACTTCCTTGCCGAACAGCGAGATGTTCGACATTGCGTCCTGGTGGCTCAGGAACCCGCCCTGTCCGAAGAACAG
>JANXTL010000059.1 GCA_025352375.1 Acetobacteraceae bacterium
ATGTGGGAACCGAGCGCACGCTATCCCGATCCGGCTGTTCAGGTGCTGGATGCGAGTTTTAACCAGTATCGCCTGCCGCTCGCATCGGTGGAGCGGCTGTATACCGGCTGCCGCTGGTCCGAAGGCCCGGTGTACGTCGCCGATGGGCGGTATTTACTCTGGAGCGACATTCCCAACGACCGAATCCTGAAATGGGAGGAAGAAACCGGCACCGTGTCGGTCTTCCGCAAGACCTCGTACAACGCCAACGGTAACACCCGCGACCGGCAGGGCCGCCTCGTGACCTGCGAGCACCGCGGCCGGCGCGTCAGCCGCACGGAATACGACGGGTCCATCACCACGATCGTGGACAGCTTCGAGGGCAAGCGGCTGAATTCGCCCAACGATGTCGTGGTGAAATCCGACGGCTCGATCTGGTTCACCGATCCGGCTTTCGGGATCGGCGGCTATTATGAGGGCGAGAAGGCGGACGCCGAACTCCCCATGGCGGTGTACCGTGTGGATGGTGTGACGGGCCGGGTCACCAAAATGACGGATGAGGTCGACGGGCCGAACGGTTTGGCGTTCTCCCCCGACGAATCTGTTCTGTATGTGGTGGCATCGCGGGCGATGCCGAACCGCAAGATTGTCGCGTTCGATGTGACTCCGAACGGGATCGAAAATCAACGCGTGTTTATCGATGCCGGCGCCGGTACCCCGGACGGATTCCGGGTGGATATCGACGGCAACCTGTGGTGCGGTTGGGGCATGGGCGATCCGGCGCTTGACGGTGTCCGGGTGTTCAACGATGGCGGGAATCCGATCGGGCACATCGCGCTACCGGAACGGGCGGCGAACCTGTGTTTCGGCGGGCGGTTCCGCAACCGGCTGTTCATGGCGGCGAGCCACGGGCTGTATTCGCTTTACGTCAACACCCAGGGTGCGATCGGGGGCTGAATGGCGCGACGGCGGCGAGCAGCCGCTCCGTCGCCGCCAGCCTCGGGCCTTGGCCGTCGTCCTGTGGCGGGACGACGGTCACACCCCAGGTTGGTAGCGTCCGTAACGACGCCTGCGCGATCGGGTGGTCGAGCAGCGGCTGGTTCAACGATGGCGCCACGATCACCGGGGTGTGGCGGCCGATGGCCTCCGCCGCCACCGACAATGCCAACGTATCGGCGATCCCGGCCGCGAGCTTGTTCAGCGAGTTGAAACTGCACGGCGCGAACAGCACCACCCCGAGCGGCGGGCGAGGGCGGATCGCAAGGTCGAAGTAGCTTTCTACAACCTGTGCCCCTGGCACGTCGGCCAGTTCGCGCGATGAGATTGTACGTGACGCGTTCGGGGTCGGAATCGCAATCACACGTTCGAATCCCAGGCCCACGAGGCCGGCCAGGATCTCCGGACAGCGGGCGGCGGTCGTAGTGCCGCTCAGGATGAGGTAGACGGTATCGTATATCATGGTGGTTCCCCCTCGCGCCAAACCCCTCGCGCCAAAACATTGACACAAGCCGTCCCTGCCCGCCATGTTTGGGGTTAGGGGAGGACCGCGATCGCCCCGTGAGGCTTCGGCTGAAGTATCGCGTCCAAACTCCATGACAGGAGAGGACGCCGCATGTCCACCCCCGATGCCATCACATCCGCACAATTGTCCCGTTTGATCGGGACCCCAGACGCCCCGGTCATCGTCGATGTGCGCATCGACCAGGACGTCGCGGCCGATACCCGCACCATCCCCGGCAGCGTCCGCCGGGACTTCCGCAAAGTCCGCGATTGGGCCGGTGAATTCGCCAGCCGGCCCGTCGTCGTCACTTGCCAGCGCGGCCGGAAACTCAGCCAAGGCATAGCCGCCTGGCTGCGGCACACAGGCACCAAGGCCGAAACCCTGGACGGTGGGCACGAAGCCTGGGTCGCCGCCAAGGGCCTGCTGGTCAGCCCCGACCACGTCCCACCGCGCGACGCGCAGGGCCGCACGCTATGGGTCACGCGCGCTCGTCCAAAAATCGACCGCATCGCCTGCCCCTGGCTGATCCGGCGCTTCGTCGACCCCGCCGCCGTGTTCCTCTTCGTCACCCCGCCGGAGGTCCTCGACGTCGCCGACCGCTTCGGCGCCACGCCGTTCGATATCGAGAATACGTTCTGGAGCCACCGCGGCGAACGCTGCACGTTCGATGTCATGCTGGAGGAGTTCGCGTTGAAATCCGACGCGCTGTCCCGCCTCGCAACGATCGTCCGCGCCGCCGACACCGATCGCCTCGACATCGCCCCACAATCCGCCGGCCTCCTCGCGGCCTCGCTCGGACTGTCCCGCATGTATCGCGACGATCTTGCGCAACTGGAGGCTTCAATGGGACTGTACGACGCCTTCTACCGCTGGAGCCGGGACGCCGTGGGCGAATCCCACAACTGGCCGACGCCGTCTTCCGGAGCCGCTGCATGACCGATGCCGAAGCCAACCTGCCGAGTTTCGCCGCCGCCTTCCGCGTCTGGCTGCGCATCGGTCTGCTGTCCTTCGGGGGACCGGCGGGGCAAATCGCCCTGCTGCACCGCGAAGTCGTGGACCAGCGCAACTGGATCGGGGAGCGGCGGTTTCTGCACGCGCTGAGCTTCTGCAACATCCTGCCGGGGCCGGAGGCGACGCAACTCGCCACCTACCTCGGCTGGATGATGCATGGCGTGAAGGGCGGCGTGGCGGCGGGCGTCATCTTCGTGCTGCCGGGCGCCGTCGTGATGTTGGCGCTGTCGCTGATCTACGCGCTGGCGGGGCAGGTCCCGGTCATCGACGCCTTGTTTTTCGGGCTAAAAAGCGCCGTACTGGTGCTGGTGGTCGAGGCACTGCTGCGCATCGGCCGCCGCGCGCTGAAGGGCAGAGTGGCGTGGATTTTGGCGGGGGCGGCGTTCGTCGCGCTGTTCTTTCTGAAACTGCCCTTTCCGGCCGTCGTGCTGGCGGCCGGGGCCATCGGCTGGTTTTTTCCCAGCCATTTCAGCCATGGAGGTCACGGCCAGGCGAAGCATGACCGCCCGGCGCTGATCGATGCGGTTCTCGATGCCGATCCCGGGCGCCCGGCCCGATTCGCCGCCAGTGCCCGACGTGCCGGGCTCGTTGCATTGGTGTTGTGGCTGGTCCCGGTCGTCCTGCTGGTCGGACTGACCGGTGGCACATACGCCGACATCGCCCTGTTCTTCTCAAAAATGGCGGTTGTCACGCTCGGCGGCGCCTACGCTGTGCTGGCCTATGTGGCGCAAGACGCGGTGGAATCGTACCATTGGCTAACCGCACCGGAGATGTTGGCGGGCCTCGGCCTCGCCGAGACCACCCCTGGCCCGCTGATCCTGGTGCTGCAATTCGTGGGCTTCCTGGCGGGGTTCCGCTCGCCCGGTGCATTGCAGGGCGTGCCCGGCGGCATCGTGGGATCGGTACTGACGCTGTGGTGCACGTTCGCGCCATGCTTCGTGTTCGTGTTCCTCGGCGCACCGATCATCGAGAAGCTGGCATCGAACGTGTCCCTGTCCGGCGCGCTGGCGGCGATCACCGCCAGCGTGGTGGGCGTTGTTGGCAATCTGGCGCTCTGGTTTGCACTGCAAGTGGTCTTCCGCGAACACAAACCCGTGCGGTTGGGTTACGCGAGCATCGATGTGCCCATCCCCGCAAGCATCGATCTCGCCGCGCTGGCGCTGGCGGTCCTGGCGGCATTGTGCCTGTTCCAGTTTAAATTGGGCGTTCTGCGCACGCTTGGTATCACCGCCGTTGCCGGTTTGGTGCTACGCTTCGCTGGGAACCTGTAAAGGAGAATGGTATGACCGACTTCGATCTCAATCGTCGCTCCCTGATGCGGGCCGTGCCGGTGGCCACCGCCGCAATCGGGGGCCTTATCGGCACCGCGCAGGCGCAAACCGCCGCGCCGAAGGGGCCGGTGTACGCCGTCAAACCGATGCCCTTCGATCCGCAGAAGGTCAAAGGCATGTCGGAGAAGATCCTGATCAGCCATTACCAGAATAATTACACCGGCGCGGTGAAGCGGCTGAATTCGATCGGCGACCAACTCGCCAGCCTGGATTGGGAAAAGGCGCCGGTCTTCGTCATCAACGGCCTGAAGCGGGAGGAGTTGGTCGCCACTAACTCCATGATCCTGCACGAGGTGTATTTCGCCGGCCTGGGCGAGACCAATCAGCCCGGTTCGGCCTTGGCAGAAGCCATCGCACGCGACTTCGGCAGCATGGACCGCTGGCGCTCGGAATTCATGGCGACGGGCCGAGCGCTGGGCGGCGGGTCCGGGTGGGTGCTGTTGACCTACAACCCGCACGACAAGCGGTTGGTCAACAGCTGGGCCGCCGATCACACCATGACCCTGGCGGGCGGGACCCCGATCCTGGCGCTGGACATGTTCGAGCACGCCTACCAGATGGATTTCGGCGCCAAGGCCGCCGACTACGTCTCCACCATCATGGCCGCGGTCAACTGGTCGAATGCTGACAAGGCGTTTGCCCGCGCCAGCAAGGACTGAGCGGGATGGTGGGGCGTCGTCCTATTCTGGCGTCCGGCGCGGCGTTGTTGGCGGCCGGCGGGCCGGCGCGGGGTGCGCCGCCGCTGGTCGTGCCGCTCACGCCCTCCCCTGGCGGTGGGCCTCCGGACGGATTTTCCATCCTCAAAACCGGTGGCGGCGGGCTGCCGGACTGGGCGTCGATCCCGGACCCCGACCGTCCCGGAGAGTTCGTTTTGGCGCAGAGCAGCGCGGACACCACCGATTACCGGTTTCCATTGGCGATCTACAACAAATTCTCGGCGGCGGACGTCGACGTCTCGGTTCGTTTCAAGGCCGTCGCGGGGAGGGTCGACCGGGCCGGCGGCATCGCGGTTCGGCTAAAGGACGCGGATAACTATTATGTCGTTCGGGCAAATGCCCTGGAGGATAACGTGAATTTCTACCGGGTCGTGAACGGGCACCGGCGGGAAATCCAGGGCGCCGCGGCCAAGGTTTCGTCCGGCGTATGGCACACGCTTGGTTTGCGGGCGGAGGGAAACGGGTTCGCTATCTCGTTCAATGGCAAGAACTTGTTCACCGCGACCGACAGCAGCTTCCCCGCCGCCGGCAAGGTCGCGCTGTGGACCAAGGCCGATAGCGTAACGTGGTTCTCCGGTTTGTCGCTCCAGGGGCTGCGTTAGCCCTGGGGGTCGCTTGAAGCACGGCCGCTACCTGTAGCTGGCCGTTGCGGCCGAACATCCCTATATGAGCCGCGACAGATCGCTCAACGGAGTTGCCATCATGGCGGATATCAACACGGACCTGGTGCCGGTGACGGTGCTGACCGGCTACCTCGGCGCCGGCAAGACCACGCTGCTGAACCGCATCCTGACCGAGAACCATGGCAAGAAATATGCCGTGATAATCAACGAATTCGGCGAGCTTGGGGTGGACAACGACCTGGTCGTGGATACCGACGAGGAAGTGTTCGAGATGAACAACGGCTGCATCTGCTGCACCGTGCGCGGCGATCTCATTCGGATTGTCGGCGGCCTGATGAAGCGGCGCGACAAATTCGACGGGATCATCATCGAGACCACCGGGTTGGCCAATCCCGCCCCGGTCGCGCAGACCTTTTTCGTCGATGAAGGCGTGAAGGCCAAGACCCGCCTGGACGCCATCGTCACCGTGGTCGATGCCAAACACCTCCCGGCCCGCCTCAAAGACAGCAACGAGGCCGAGGACCAGATCGCATTCGCCGACGTGATCGTGCTGAACAAGACCGATCTGGTGACGCCGGAGGAGTTGGACGCCGTCGAGGCCACCATCCGCACCATCAACCGCTTCGCCACCATCCACCGCACCCAGCGCTCCGCCGTCGCGATCGACACGGTCCTGAACCAGGGCGCGTTCGACCTGTCGCGGGTGCTCGCGTTCCAGCCCGACTTCCTGTCCGGCGACGACGACCACGAGCACAGCGACGAAATATCCTCCATGAGTTTCGAACTGGCGGCACCCATCGACCCGGAGAAATTCAACGCCTGGATCGGTGCGTTGTTACAGGACAGGGGGCCCGACCTCCTGCGCACCAAGGGCATCCTGAGCTACCAGAACGAAGATCGCCGCTTCGCCTTCCAGGCGGTGCACATGATCGCCGACGGCGATTTCGTGGCGCCGTGGAAAGACGGCGAAGCCCGCGTCAGCCGCATCGTATTCATCGGCCGCAACCTCAACCGCCCGCAGTTGCGCCGCGGCTTCGAAGCCTGTGCCGCCGCATGAGCCAATCCGCTAAAGCCCAATTCCGGGTCGAAACCCAGGGCATCCAACGCGAGCTTGCCGCGTTTGTCGTCGGCGCCCGGTTCTCCAACGACGGGCGCACGTTGGCCTTCGCCCTGGGCGACGGCACGGTTCGTTCAGTGGCGGTAGCCGACCTCGACACGTGGAACACGATCGAGGTGCATGACGGCGGCATCCTCGCGATCGCCGCCGATGCGCAGCCCGCTGGATTCGTGACCGGCGGCGACGATGGCAAGCTGCGGCGGTTGGGCGCGGATGGGTCGGTCAGCGACATCGCCCAGTTCGGCATGAAATGGGTGGAGCAGGTCGCGACCCACGCCTCCGGCATCATCGCCGCCAGTGTCGGCAAGGTCGTGCATTTGTTCGACAAGGGCGGAAAAAAATTGAAGGAGCTGGTGCACCCCTCAGCCGTCACCGGCCTGGCGTTCGACGCCAAAGGCAAGCGCATTGGGGCATCCCATTACAATGGCGTCACGTTGTGGTTCGTCGCCGCCAAGGTCGACAGCCCCCGCAAGCTGGAATGGAAGGGCAGCCACACCGGCGTCGCCATCCACCCGAAGGATGAGGCCATCGTCAGCGCGATGCAGGAAAACGCCCTGCACGGCTGGGCATTGCCGGACGGCAAGCACATGCGCATGAGCGGCTATCCCGCCAAAACGCAGTCCCTGTCGTTCAGCAAGGGCGGTAAATGGCTCGCCAGCAGCGGCGCCGATGCGATGGTGCTGTGGCCCTTCCATGGCGGCGGACCGATGGGCAAAGCCCCAACCGAACTCGCCGGCGGCGACGGTGTCATCTGCAACCAGGTCGCCTGCCACCCTACGAACGACATCGTGGCAGGCGGCTTCGCCGACGGGCTGGTGGTGGTGGCCGACATCGCGTCCTCCCGCATCATCCCGATCGTCCCCCCCGGTCACGGCCCGATCGCGGCCCTGGCCTGGAGCCCGGATGGCACGCGATTGGCGGTGGGAACTGAAACGGGTTACGCCGCGATCGTGGATTTCGCCGCACGGGGGTAGATATCCAGTTTTGATTTGACGGGGCTGGCAACAATACCCATGTTGGGCCAGTCACTCGCAGAGGTGGGAACGGCTGCCCCGCGCACCTGGAGCAATCCAGGTAAGGCTCTCCGC
>JANXTL010000073.1 GCA_025352375.1 Acetobacteraceae bacterium
GGCGAAGCCTTTTTGGCGCAGCCGGCCAGCAGCAGCACGGCCAGCAGGATGGACAGGATCCTCATGCCGGCAACGCCACGAGCCATCGCGCCGCCTCCCGCGCGACATTGGCCGGTGCGGTACCGCCGAAGCTGGTGCGCGAGGCGACCGAGGCATCGACCGTTAGCACGCTGAACACGTTTTCAGTAATACCATCGTGCACGCTTCGCATCTCCGCCAACGAGAGGTCTGCCAGATCCACGCCCTTCTGCTCGGCCATCGCGACCAGACGGCCGGTGAAGTGGTGCGCATCCCGGAAGGGCAGTTTCAGCACCCGCACCAGCCAGTCCGCGAGGTCGGTGGCGGTGGAGAATCCCGATCCCGCCAGTGCGCGCATCCGTTCCAGCACCGGGGTCATATCGCGTACCATGCCGGCGATGGCGGCGAGCGACAGCGCCCAGGCCTCGGCAGCGTCGAACACCGGCTCCTTATCTTCCTGCATGTCCTTGGCATAGGCCAGCGGCAGGCCCTTCATCACCATCAGCAACCCAACCAGGGCACCCGTGATGCGGCCGGTCTTGGCGCGAGCGAGTTCCGCCGCGTCGGGGTTGCGCTTTTGCGGCATGATCGACGAACCGGTGGTGAACGCATCGCTCAACCGGATGAACCGGTAGGGCGCGCTGCACCATATGATGATTTCCTCGGCCAAGCGGGACAGATGCATGGCCGAGATCGCGGCGGCGGACAGGAACTCCAGCGCGAAATCCCGATCCGACACCGCGTCGAGGCTGTTTGCCGTCGGTCCGTCGAAGCCAAGGGCGGCGGCGGTCATGTGCCGGTCGATCGGGAACGACGTGCCGGCCAGCGCGGCGGAACCCAACGGCGAAAAATTCAGCCGCTTGCGGCAGTCGGCAAGGCGGCCGCGGTCACGGTCCAGCATTTCGACATACGCCAGCAGATGGTGCCCGAAGGTCACGGGTTGCGCCGTCTGCAAATGGGTGAAGCCCGGCATCACGTCGCCGGCATAAGCAGCCGCGCGTTCCGCCAGTGCACGCATGGTGTCCGTAATCTGCGCGCTCAGCCCATCGATTGCGTCGCGCACCCAGAGCCGAAAATCGGTCGCCACCTGGTCGTTGCGGCTGCGGGCGGTGTGCAGGCGCTTCCCGGCCTCCCCGATACGCTCGGTCAGCCGCGCCTCGATATTCATATGGATGTCTTCGAGATCGGCGCTGAACGGGAAGCGCCCGGCCTCGATCTCCGCCGCGATGGTTTCCAGCCCCGCCTGGATCGCGTCCTTGTCTTCGCCCGAGATCAGCCCGATATGCGCCAGCATCGCCGCATGCGCGAGGGAGCCGCGAATGTCCTGCCGCCACAGCTTTTGGTCGAACCCGATGGAGGCGTTGATTTCCTGCATGATCGCCGAGGGCCCCGCCGCGAATCGGCCGCCCCATTGGGCGTTCGCGGACACATTCCGGCGCTCGACGTCATCGTTCACGAGAAGGCAACTTTCATGGTATTGATTTCCCGCCGGACGGTGCTGGCGGCCGGCGCCACCCTAGCCGCCGCGCTGCCCCCGCGCAAACCGCATGCGGCCCAACGCCTGCACGATCTGGCCGAGGTCCTGGTTCCCACCGATCCGCCCGTCGCGCCACCCGACATGCCGTTCTTCGACGCCGGCGGCACCGAACACCGGCTGAAGGAGTTCCTGGGCCACGGCATGGTCGTCAACATGTGGGCGACTTGGTGCGCGCCGTGCGTCGCCGAGATGCCGTCGCTGCAAAAACTGTCGGCCGAGCTGGCGCCCCTCGATATCGCGGTTTTGCCGCTATCGTCCGATCGCGGCGGCGCGGACGTCGTGCGCAAATGGTTCACGGAGCACAATGTCGTCGGCCTGCCGGTCCTGACCGACCCGAAAGGCGCACTGGCCCGCGCCTGGGACGCGCATGGCATTCCGACAACCGTGATCGTCAACCGAAAAGGCCTTGCCTGCGCGCGACTCGAGGGACCGGCGGACTGGGCATCGCCGCGGGCGGTGGAACTGATCCAGCGCCTGGTGGGTTAGCTTCGCCGAAGCGCAGCGAGGACGGTCCCCTCGGTCAGGATCTGCGGCAGCTCGACGGGCGCTCCACCGCCGGCTGGATAGTATATATAGAGCGGCACCCCCTCCCGGCCGAACTGGCGCAGGAAGGCGGTAATATCGGGGCTTTGGCGGGTCCAGTCGCCCTTCAGATAGGTCACCTTGCCCGCTGCGAAGGCCTTGCGCACGGCGTCGGTGCGGATTGCGACCCGCTCGTTCACCACGCATGTCACGCACCACGCCGCCGTCATGTTCACGAACACCGGCTGCCCCGCCACGCGCAAGCTGGCGAGGCGTTCGGGGGTAAAGGGTTCGGCGCCATTTTCCGCGGATTGCTCCAACGGCGGCGCGATAGCGACCTCGGTCAATATGCCCACCGCAATCAAGACTGCGCAGGCCGCCAGCAACCGGGTTAGCCTGGGATGGCCGGGGAGTCCCCATACCCAAGCGGCGAAGCCCAACAGCACGCAACCGGTCGCCGCGATCAGCACGCCCGTCGGGCCGGCCTCCTGGCTGACAACCCAAACCAGCCACACCGCGGCGCCATACATGGGAAATGCGAGGGCCTGTTTCAGGACCTCCATCCATCGTCCGGGCCGGGGTAACAGACGGCCGAGGCCGGGGACCGTCGCGAGCAGGACATACGGTGCAGCGAGGCCCAGCCCCATCGCCAGAAAGACGATAATGGTAACCGGTGCCGGTGCGGCCAGGCCTGCGGCGATGGCGACACCCATGAACGGCGCGGTGCAAGGGGTTGCGACCAGGACAGCCAGCAAGCCGGTGAAGAAATCCCCCCAATGGCCTTCCTTGGCGGCGAGACTCTCCCCGGCATCCATGGGACCGACCCCGATTTGGAAAACGCCGGACAGGTTCAGCCCCACCGCGAACAGCACCCAGGCCATGCCGACGACGAACACCGGCGACTGGAACTGGAATCCCCAGCCGGCTGCCGCCCCCACCGATCGGGCTACCAGCAACGTCCCGGCGAGGCCGGCGAAGGTGACCAACACCCCAGCGGTATAGAAAAGCGCGTGAACCCGAGCGGCGCCGCGCGCCAAACCCGACGCCAGACCGACGGCCTTCATGGCCAGGATTGGGAACACGCAGGGCATCAAATTGAGAATTAATCCGCCGAGGAACGCGCACAGCAACGCCTCTACCAACGAGGTCCCGGCCGGCGGTGCAGCGCCCGCTAGCGCCGTTACGATCAAATCGCTGCGCAGGCCGGCGCGGTCGCGCACCGAGAGGATACCGGTCAGACCGTCGGACGGCTTGAAGTCCCGCGCCAGCTTCAGGGCCAGCACGAAGCCGTCGTTGCGCGCCAACAGTGTCTGAGGTGCGCCGTCGTCGATGCGGCCAGCGGTGTCGGGGATGAAGACAGCATCCTTCACCGTGTCGGGCCGCAGTTCGGGCCCATGCACGAACAGAGATCCGTCGGCGGCGATAGTAGCCGACCATGGCGACGGGCGGGGCACAGACCGGTCATGCGCGGCGAATAACGGCGACTGGGCGTTCGGGGCTGCTGTGCCGGCCGGCAGAACCAGCGAAAAATCGGCCTCCTCCGGCACGCACACTTCCTTGCAAACCAGCCAGTTGGCATGCGCTTTTAAAGTCCGGGGACCGTCCGCCCGCACGGTGACCGGCAGCAGAAACGCGCCGGTATAGGCGTAGGTCATGACGGTGCCTTCGGCGACCCGGTTGGGTGCTGGCCAGTCGATGGGGCCGGCCGGCGGGTCAAGCGTCAGCTCCGGGGGAACACCCGCATCCCCAGGGTTTTTCCAGTAGGTGTGCCACCCCTCGGCCAACTGAAACCGCAGGGCGGCGCGAAACGGCGTGCCGGGGGCGATGGAGTCGGTATCCGTCACCAGCGATACCGTCGCCCGCTTTGACACGACCGGCGCGCTTTCCAGTGCCCAGGCGGGCATCGCCAGGAGCAGCAACAAAAATGCGGTCAGCAATCGTGACATCGTGGGACCTTCGGACAAGCGCATCCGTATTCCATATTGTATAGCCCGAGTCATGCCCGACCTTCCCGATTTGCCCGTCACCGATGCGTTCCCCTCGTTGCACGCCTTGCTGAACGCCGGCCGCAACGCCGTGCTGGTGGCACCGCCGGGTGCAGGGAAGACTACGCTGGTGCCCCTCGCGTTACATGGTGCGCTGTGGCGCGGGGACCAGAAGATCCTGATGTTGGAGCCGCGCCGCCTTGCCACCAGCGCCGCGGCCAGCCGCATGGCCTTTCTACTCGGCGAACAAGTCGGCCGCACGGTGGGCTTCCGCACCCGTCTCGACTCCGCCACATCGGCTGAAACCCGCATCGAGGTCATCACCGAGGGCCTGCTCGTCCGCCGCCTGCAATCCGATCCCGGCTTGGATGGCGTGGCGGCGGTCATCCTGGACGAAATCCACGAACGATCGCTGGAATCCGACCTCGCGCTGGCGTTCTGCCTGGACCTGCAACGCATGCTTCGCCCCGAGTTGCGGCTGCTGGCGATGTCCGCCACCGCCGATGGGGCGCGGCTGGCCCCACTGATGGACGCCGAGATCGTCGAAAGCGCTGGCCGCATGTTCCCGGTGGAGGTCCAGCACACCGCCCGCGATATCGCCCTGCCCCGCGATCTGCCGGATGCGATGGCCCGAGCCATCCGTTCTGCTTTATCTGAGCATAAGGGGGATATCCTCGCTTTCTTGCCCGGCATGGCGGAAATCCGCCGCACCCAGTCGGCGCTGGACGGCTGCGGCGCCCTTGTTCTCCCATTGCATGGGGAACTGCCGCGCGCCGATCAGGACCGGGCGCTGACCCCGGCGGTCACGCGGCGTGTGGTGCTGGCGACGTCCATTGCGGAGACCTCGCTCACTGTGCCCGGCGTACGGATCGTGGTGGACGGCGGCTGGCGGCGCAGCCCCCGATTGGATCCCGCGACCGGTCTGACCCGATTGACCACGCTGCGGATTTCCCGCGCCGCTGCCGACCAGCGCGCCGGCCGTTCGGGGCGAGAGGCACCGGGGGTCGCGATCCGCCTCTGGTCCCCGGCTTTGCATCGTGGCCTGCCGGCCTTCGATCGACCCGAAATTCTGGAAGCCGAGCTGTCGGGGCTCGCGCTGGATTGCGCGGCCTGGGGTACGCCGCCATCGGACCTCCCGTTCCAGGACCGTCCGCCGGCGGGGGCACTGGCGGCGGCGAACACTCTGTTGGCGGACCTCGGCGCCATGGATGCCGGTGGGCGCATCACCCCGACCGGCCAACGGATGGCGGCGATCGGCGCGCACCCAAGGCTCGCGGCGATGATGCTGGCGGCGGAATCCGATGGTGAAGCCGCGCGCGCAGCCGATATCGCGGCATTGCTGGAGGAGCGGGATCCGATGCGCGGACAAGATAACGCCGCGGACATCATGACCCGTTTGTCTGCCATCGAAGACGGCGACCCCAACGCCGACCGCGCCGCGCTATCGCGTATTCGCCGCGCCGCCGGGCAATACCGCCGCCGTATGCGTGTGCCGGCCGACACGCGCGGCGACGGCGATCCCGGGCGCCTGCTCGCCGCCGCATTCCCCGACCGTATCGCGCAGCGGCGCGGCGAAGCAGGGTCGTTCCGGCTGTCCGGCGGCGGCGGTGCCCGCTTGCCGAAAACCGACGGGCTGGCCAACGCAGCGTTGTTGGCGGTGGCGTCGCTGGAGATGAAAGCTTCGGCGCGCATTGTGCTGGCGGCGCGGCTCGATCCCGACAATCTGCCGCCGGCGCTCGAAGCCCGCGTCACGGAGCAAACCGAACGAGGATTCGATCCGGTCTCCGGCACCGTGCTGGCCCGTCGCCGCCGCCGGCTGGGCGCGCTGATCCTCAGCGACCGCACCGTCGCGGCCGACCCCTCGGAAGTGGCTGCCGCGCTGGCCGACGTCGTGGCAGCCGATGGGCTGCGCGCCTTGCCCTGGACCGATGCCGCGCGGCAATTCCAAACTCGCGTTGGGCTGATACGCGGCGTTGAACCCAGCGGAGATTGGCCGGATCTGGGCGACGAAGCCCTGATCGCGACCGTGCAGGATTGGCTGACCCCGCATCTCCAGGGCATGACACGCCTCACGGACCTGGAGCGCGTCGATCTGCTTTCGGTCTTGCGCGGCACGATGGCGTGGGCGCTGACCGATCGCATCGAGCGGGAGCTGCCAACGCACCTGACCCTCCCCGGCGGCCGCGCGCAGGTGGACTACGCGGAGGCGGTGCCCCTCGCGAGCGCACGCGCTCAGGCGTTCTACGGGATGAAATCCACGCCCAAGCTGGCCGGCGGCAAAATTCCGCTGCGCCTCGCGCTGCTATCCCCCGCGATGCGCCCCATCGCGGTTACCGCCGATCTGGCTGGCTTTTGGAAGGGCGCCTGGGCCGATGCACGCCGGGATATGCGGGGACGCTACCCCAAACACCGTTGGCCGGAGGATGGAGGAAACCCCGGCGACACATGATCTGTGCTATAAGCCTTGTTACCGAACGACTCGCTCGCCACCTTGTTCTGGCCATGATCATGAACCCCTTCCTTCGCCTCACTGCCAGACCGCCGTCCGGGTTGATCCTGGTGCTGGTTCTGCTCGTCGGCGCCTGCTCCAATGGTGCGTCGGCCCGCGGCCCGTCGGAAAGCTTCGCCCCGTTGGTGAAGAAGGTGCTGCCGGCGGTGGTCAACATCGCTGTGACGGAAACCGTGACCGGCAACGAGGTTTTGGCCGATATGCCGCCGGAACTGCGCGATACCCCGCTCGGCCGCCAGTTCCGCCGCCGTTTCGGCGGCCGCTCCCAGCAGGTCAGCGGCGCGGGGTCGGGGTTCATCATCGACGCCACGGGCATCATTGTGACCAACAACCACGTCGTCGGCCGGGCGGATAAAATCGTCGTCTCCCTGACCGATGGCCGCCAGTTGCCGGCCCGTGTGATGGGACGGGACGAGTTGACGGATATCGCCGTGATCAAAGTGACCGCCCCCGGTCCCCTGCCGTTCGTGGCCTGGGGCGATTCGCGTCGAATGGAAGTCGGCGACTGGATCATCGCAGCCGGTAATCCGTTCGGCCTCGGCGGGTCGGTCAGTGCCGGGATTATCTCGGCGGAGGGGCGGGACCTCGGGTCCGGCCCGTTCGATAACTTCATCCAAATCGACGCCCCTATCAACCCAGGCAATTCGGGTGGGCCGGTGTTCAACATGGATGGGCAGGTGATCGGGGTTACATCGACGATCGTATCCCCAACCGGTGCGTCGGTCGGCATCGGCTTTGCCATTCCCAGCGAGACCGTGAGCGCGATCGTCAATCAGCTACTGGCGCACGGCCAAATCGAGCGCGGCTGGCTTGGCGTGACGATTGGCGGCGGCGCGGAAGGCGGCGGCGTGACAATCGCCGTCCTCGACCGTAACAGCCCGGCCGCTCGGGCGGGCATCCGGCCCGGCGACGTGCTGGTGGCGGTCAATGGGGAGCGCATCGAAACCCCAAACGGGCTGATCAAAGCGATCGCAGCTGTGCCGCCGGGAAACAATGCGCGCCTCACGGTGCGCCGGCAGGGAAAAGACGTCGAAATCCCGGTAACCGTTGGCCGGCGGCCGACGGACCAGGCGGGTTAAAGGAGACAAGTTATGCGGATCCTCGTGGTCGAGGACGATAAGGACGTCGCAGGATTCATAGTCCGCGGCCTGAAGGAAGCCGGCCATGTCGTGGAGCATGCCGAAAATGGCCGCGACGGTCTGTTCATGGCGGTCAGCGAACCATTCGACGCGATCGTGCTCGATCGCATGCTGCCAGGCGGCATCGATGGGCTGAAAATCCTGGAAACGCTGCGCAGCCAGAAAAACGCCACGCCAGTACTGATCCTGTCCGCGTTGGCGGATGTTACTGAGCGGGTGAAGGGGCTGAAAGCAGGAGGGGACGATTATCTAACCAAACCCTTTGCCTTCGCGGAATTGTTGGCGCGCGTGGAAGCCCTTTCACGCCGGGGCAAGTCGGAGGGTCCCACGACCAAACTGGTGGTCGAGGATCTGGAAATGGACCTGCTATCGCGTCAAGTAAAACGCGCCGGGCAGAAGATCGACCTGCAGCCCCGCGAATTCCGCCTGCTTGAGTATTTGATGCGCCATGCCGGCCAGGTCGTGACCCGCACCATGCTGCTGGAGGGTGTGTGGGACTACCACTTCGATCCGCAAACCAACGTGATCGACGTGCACGTGTCCCGCCTGCGGCAGAAAGTCGACAAACCCTTCCCGGTTCCGCTGATCCAGACCATTCGCAACGCCGGCTACACGTTACGGGCGGAGCGGGTCTGATTGGGCGATGGCCGCTTCCCGCTTCACCGTATTCCGCTCCGCCGGCGTCCGCTTCGCGGCAACCTACGCCGGTTTGCTCGCGTTGAGCGCGGCGGCGTTGGCGTTGTTCCTTTGGTGGGCGACGGCCGGACTTCTGGACCGGCAGACCGAAGCCGCGATCCGAGCGGATGCGCAGGGATTGTCGGAACGGTGGGAGGATGGGGGGACCAAGGCGCTGATCGCCATTATCGGCGAACGACTGGCGGGCAACGTCGACGACGACGCGATCTATCTTCTGGCTGATGCCACTCACAAGCTGGTCACCGGCAACCTCGACCGTTGGCCCGCGACCGTCCAGGAGACCGGCCGGTTCTACGAGCTGACCGTCACCCGGTCGGGCATGCGGTCTTTGGCACGCGTGCAGGCCTTCGATCTGCCCGACGGGTTCCAGCTGGTGATCGGGCGCGACGTCGTCGTTCGAACGCAGTTGCGGCATTTGCTCACCGATGCCCTGCTTTGGGCATTGGTGCTCGTCTGCGGCATGGCCACCATCGGCGCGATCCTGGTCCGCAGCCTGTTTCGCCGCACCCTGGCCAACGTATCGGCCACCGCCCAGGCCATCGCCGGCGGCGATTTCACCCAGCGGGTGCGCCTGTCCGGCCGCGGCGACGAATTCGACCAACTCGCCGATGTCATCAACGACATGCTCGATCGCATCGGCCGGCTGATGGAGGGTGTGCGCCAGGTTTCTAACGCCATCGCCCACGATTTGCGCACCCCGATCACGCGCGCCCGCACCCGCCTGGAAGACGCCACGCTGCACGCCGAGACTCCCGTTGAATTGCGGGCCGCAATCGAACGGGCCACCGCCGATCTGGATGGCATCGTTGGGGTCTTCCAGGCCCTGCTCCGAATCGCCGAGATCGAGGCGGGATCCAGGCGGGCTGCCTTTGCCCGGATCGATCTGGCGGCCCCTTTGGCGGCGGTGGCGGAACTGTACGAAGCCGTCGCGGAGGAACGCGGTGTGACCCTGTCGACCACGTTGCCCGATCATGTCATGAGCTTCGGCGACGCGGCGCTGATACAGCAGGCCGTGGCCAACCTGGTGGACAACGCTGTCAAGTTCTCACCCAGCGGCGGTGCGGCATCGTTGTCGGCCCGCTTGCTCGGCGGCGGGCTTGAGATCGCGGTTACCGACCATGGTCCGGGCATTCCGACGGAGGATCGCCAGAAAGCAACACAGCGCTTCTATCGGGGGGAGACAGCGCGGCATACGCCGGGTTCCGGCCTCGGCTTGGCGCTTGTGCAGGCGGTGGCGCAATTGCATGGCGGGGTGCTTAGGCTGGAGGATGCCGAACCCGGGTTGCGGGCGGTTTTGGCGTTGCCTCTGTCCGGCGACGCGCCCGCCGCCTGACCAACTTGTCACCCCATCCCCATGGGCAGGAGAACGGGCGGCGCGCACAATCCCACGCATGATGAATCCGCTGCCCCGCGCGCCGGCCGTGCCGGTCCTGATTTGCTTGATGGCGATGACCGCGGGTAGTGCGGTGGCGGAAGACGCGCCAGCCGCGATTATCACGGATTCGCAGGCCTATTGCGTGCAACTGCATGACCGGATCCAGCAACTGCAGCTGTCGGCCACAGTTCCGCCGCCGCGGGAAGCGATGGACCTTTCAGCCGAGGGCCAGCGCTTGTGCGCCAATGGGCTCGCGCGTGGCGGGGTGATGCGTTTGCGGCGGGCGCTGTCGATCATGATGCACCCTGACGAGGAGCGTTGAGCGGCAAGTTGATAGATTTTTTCTATCGACGGATGGCACCGTTTTCTTGCATTTCTCCGGGGTTGGCCGCCTATTAGGGCATTACTCGCCGTCTCAGGAGGATCGTTTGGCGGTTTACGAGCCATGGAATGAAGCACGCGCGGCAGAGATCATCGCCAGTCAGGCAGGTTTGGAGGGTGCGGCGCTGCCCATCCTTCATGCGTTGCAGCACGCGTTCGGCTGCGTCCCGACCGAGGCCGTGCCAACGGTCGCCAAGGTGCTGAACCTAACGCGGGCCGAAGTGCATGGGATCGTCACATTCTATCACGAATTTCGTCGCACTCCGCCGGGCCGGCATGTGTTGCGGTTATGCCGAGCAGAGGCATGCCAGGCGGTGGGAGCCGATAAGGTGGCGGCGGATGTGCGCGCGAACCTGGGCGTCGATTGGCATGGAACAACCTCGGACGGCGCGGTGACGCTGGAGCCGGTTTTCTGCCTGGGTCTGTGCGCCGTAGGGCCGGCGGCACTGCTGGACGGGGCGCCGCTTGGGCGGCTCGACGCGGCGACAGTCGCGGCTGCTTTGGAAACCGCGCCATGACGCGGGTGTTCGTGTCGCGGGATATTTTTTCCGTCGTGCTGGGCGCCAACGCGGTCGCTGCGGCATTCGCGCCCCATGCCACCGTGGTGCGAACCGGTTCGCGCGGCATGGTATGGCTGGAGCCGCTGGTGGAGGTGGAGACGCCGACCGGGCGCATCGCCTATGGGCCCGTGACGCTGGCGGACGTGCCGGCGATTCTCGCGGGAACGGCGCCGAGCCTGGGACTGACGGATGAGATTCCGTTCATGAAGCGGCAGACGCGGGTGACCTTCGCCCGCTGCGGCGTGGTGGATCCGTTTTCTCTCGCCGACTACGAGGCGCATGGCGGGTTGGCCGCGCTTCGGAAGGCTCGGGAATTGGGTGCGGCGGCGACCATCGACCTCGTGCTGAAATCGGGGCTGCGCGGCCGGGGCGGCGCGGGCTTCCCCACCGGCATCAAGTGGAAAACCACCGCCGATGCGGACGGCGACCGCAAGTATATCGTCTGCAATGCCGATGAGGGCGATTCCGGCACGTTCGCCGACCGCATGCTGATGGAGGGCGATCCGTTTTCGCTCATTGAGGGCATGGCGATCGCCGGATTCTGCGTCGGCGCCACGAAGGGCTATGTCTACACGCGCTCGGAATACCCGCACGCCATCGCGACCTTTGACACCGCTTTAGCGGTCGCGCGCCGGGCCGGAGTGCTCGGCAACGATTTCGACATCGAACAGCGCGTCGGCGCCGGCGCCTATGTCTGCGGTGAGGAAACCGCGCTGCTGGAAAGCCTGGAGGGCAAACGCGGCCAGGTGCGCGCCAAGCCGCCTCTGCCGGCGCACAAGGGTTTGTTCGGCTGCCCCACCGTGGTGAACAACGTCATTACCCTGGCGACCGTTCCCGCGATCCTGACTGGCGGCGCCGAGGCGTATCAGGCGCTCGGCATCGGACGCTCGCGTGGCACGATGCCGGTGCAGCTAGCCGGCAACGTCAAGCACGGCGGTTTGTTCGAGGCCGGGTTCGGCGTGTCCCTGGGCGAGCTGGTCATCGACATCGGCGGCGGCACTTTGTCCGGCCGGCCGGTGCGCGCGGTGCAGGTGGGCGGTCCGCTGGGCGCCTATTTCCCGCCGTCGCTGTTCGACACGCCGTTCGACTACGAGGCCTTCGCCGCTCGCGACGGGCTGGTCGGGCACGGCGGCATCGTTGTGTTCGACGACACCGTCGATCTGGCCAGGCAGGCCCGTTTCGCGATGGAGTTCTGCGCCGTGGAGTCCTGCGGCAAATGCACGCCCTGCCGCATCGGCTCCACCCGCGGCATGGAAACGATCGACAAGATCGCCGCCGGGGAGAAGGTGGCCGCCAACACCGAACTGCTGCGCGATCTCTGCCACACCCTGAAATTCGGGTCGTTGTGCGCGTTGGGCGGGTTCATTCCATACCCGGTCTTGTCGGCCCTGGATCATTTCCCGGAAGACTTCCTCAACCCCCAGGGCATCGCGGCGGAATGACCATGTTGCGCGCCTTACTTGTCCTGATTGCGTGCATCGCGGCACTGCCGGCGTGGGCAGCAGAAACGCTGGTTCGGGAAGAGAAAAAAATCGCGATCCAGGGCGTGGAAGAAACTTGGCAACTTGTCTGGGAAGCGCGGCCGAAACCCGTCTGCTCGACCGACGATATCGAAACGGCCACGGCCTGCCCCTGCTCGGGATTCGCTTACAGCGAAACGGGCCACCTCACTTTGGTCCGCAAACGCCCTGGCCTGGAGACTGAGCGTCTCGACCTCCGCTCGCTGTTCGCGGACACGGGCATCGTGACCGGGCCGCCAATGGCGGTTCTGTCGCGCTGGCCGGTCCATCCAAACGACAGCGCGCGGGCGGGGCGTGACGATCGCAAATTGCCAGGGGAGATCGAACGGCGCCCGGCCACCACTGCGATGCGCTTCGCTGCCTACGACCGCGGTGCGCGGGGCACCCAATTTCTGATCCAGGTCGACGCTGGACCCTGCGGACACACAATGTACTCCGCCGTTGGCGTGACGGCTCGCAATCCCCATCTCCATGCGATCGGTTCAGCCGCGAACCCGAACAAGCCGTTGGTCCTGCCGATAAAGGCTTGGCAGGCGCTTCTGGCCGGACCAGGGACGCATACAGTCGTGGCTTGGCCGTGCGGCGACCACGGCAGCGAGAGCCGAACCGAACTCACGTTGGCCGTGGTCGACGAACAAATAACGGTCAAGCAGCGCATTTACGCCTGTACCAAGAACGACCAGCGCGGCGCCCTGACATCCGAATCCAACGAATAAACACCGATTTCGAACCGGGAGGCTCGACATGACGCTGATCAAGGAAATCGACTACGGCACGCAGGCGCAATCTGCCACCAAGCTGGTGACGCTGGAGGTAGACGGCCACGCGGTGACGGTGCCCGAGGGCACCTCGATCATGCGTGCGTCGATGGAGGCCGGGATCAAGATCCCCAAGCTGTGTGCGACAGATACGCTGAACAGCTTCGGCAGCTGCCGCATGTGCCTGGTGGAGGTCGAGGGCCGCAACGGCACCCCGGCATCCTGCACCACGCCCGTGGCGCCAGGGATGAAGGTTCATACCAGCAGCGACAACGTGCGGCGGCTGCGGCGGGGGGTGATGGAGCTTTACATCTCCGACCATCCGCTGGACTGCCTGACCTGCTCGGCGAACGGCGATTGCGAATTGCAGGACACCGCCGGGGAAGTTGGATTACGGGAAGTTCGTTACGGGCAGGAGGGTGCAAACCACCTCGATGCGCCGACCGACGGATCGAACCCTTATTTCGACTTCGATGCGTCCAAATGCATCGTCTGCTCCCGCTGCGTGCGGGCGTGCGAGGAAGTGCAAGGCACCTTCGCCCTGACGATCGAAGGTCGCGGCTTCGCCTCCAAGGTCGCCGCGGGGATGAACGAGCCGTTCCTGACCAGCGAGTGCGTGTCCTGTGGCGCCTGTGTGCAAGCCTGCCCAACCGCTACGCTAATGGAAAAATCGGTGGTCGAACTCGGCCAGCCGGAACATTCGGTCGTCACCACCTGCGCCTATTGCGGCGTGGGGTGTTCGTTCAAAGCCGAAATGCGCGGCGACCAGGTCGTGCGCATGGTGCCGTGGAAAGACGGTAAAGCCAATCACGGGCATTCGTGCGTCAAAGGGCGCTTCGCGTGGGGGTATGCGTCGCATCCGGACCGGATCTTGAAGCCGATGATCCGCGATAAGATCGACGATCCCTGGCAAGAAGTGAGCTGGGATGTGGCCATCGCGCGCGTCGCGTCGGAGTTCAAGCGCATTCAGGCAAAAGCCGGTGTCGATTCGATCGGTGTAATCACCTCGTCGCGTTGCACCAACGAAGAAACCTATTTGGTACAGAAACTCGCTCGCGCCGCCTTCGGCAACAACAACACCGACACCTGTGCTCGGGTTTGCCATTCGCCGACCGGTTACGGCCTCGGAAAGACATTCGGGACCTCGGCGGGGACGCAGAATTTCGACAGCGTCGAGCAGGCCGACGTCATGATGGTGATCGGCGCCAATCCGACCGACGGGCATCCGGTGTTCGCGTCGCGGATGAAGAAACGGTTGCGGGAAGGTGCCAAGCTGATCGTGATCGATCCCCGCCAGATCGACATGGTGCGCATGCCGCATGTCGAAGCATCGTACCATTTAGCGCTGCGACCCGGCACCAACGTCGCTGTGATGACATCCTTAGCGCACGTCATCGTTACGGAAAACCTGATCGATGAGAATTTCGTGCGGGAGCGGTGCGAACTCGACGCGTTCTCCGACTGGGCGGCGTTCGTTGCCGAACCGCGGCACAGCCCGGAAGCGCTGGAAAAAACCACAGGCGTGCCGGCAGAACTGGTGCGCGGCGCGGCGCGCTTATATGCGACCGCGGGGAATGGCGCGATTTATTACGGATTGGGCGTCACCGAACACAGCCAAGGCAGCACGACGGTGATGGCAATCGCCAACCTCGCGATGGCCACCGGCAATATCGGGCGGGAGGGCGTGGGCGTGAACCCGCTGCGTGGTCAGAACAACGTGCAAGGGAGCTGCGATATGGGCAGCTTCCCGCACGAACTACCCGGCTACCGGCATGTGTCCGGCGAGGGCGTGCGGTCGATCTATGAGCACGAATGGGGCGTCAAACTGAACCCGGAACCGGGCTTGCGCATCCCCAACATGTTCGACGCGGCGGTGGATGGGACGTTCCTGGGCCTTTATGTGCAAGGCGAGGACATCCTGCAATCCGATCCGGATACGCATCATGTATCCAAGGGCCTCAAGGCCATGGAATGCGTCGTCGTGCATGACCTGTTCCTGAACGAGACCGCCAATTACGCCCACGTGTTCCTGCCCGGATCGACCTTCCTGGAAAAGGACGGCACATTCACCAACGCCGAACGCCGCATCAACATGGTGCGCCGGGTGATGGCGCCGAAGGCGGGGCTCGCGGATTGGGAAACGACGATGGCGATCTCCAACGCCATGGGCTACCCCATGAACTACCAGCACCCAAGCGAAATCATGGAGGAAATCGCCCGCACCACTCCGACATTCGCCGGCGTGACCTATGCGCGGCTGGCGAAGGAATCGGTACAATGGCCCTGCAACGACGCGAACCCGGACGGCTCGCCGATCATGCATGTCGATAAATTCCAGCGCGGGCTGGGGCACTTCGTCATTACCGAATACGTGCCGACCGATGAAAAAATCGGGCCACGCTTCCCGCTGCTGCTGACGACCGGCCGCATCCTCAGCCAATACAACGTCGGCGCGCAGACCCGCCGCACCGCGAATGTCGTGTGGCATCCCGAGGACGTGCTGGAAATTCACCCGCAGGACGCGGAAGATCGCGGCATTCACGACGGCGACTGGGTGCGGCTGGCCAGCCGCGTCGGCGATACCACGCTACGCGCGGTGCTGACCGAACGCGTCGCGCCTGGGGTTGTTTACACCACGTTCCATCACCCGGTGACACAGGCGAACGTCATCACCACCGAGTATTCCGATTGGGCGACGAACTGCCCGGAATACAAGGTGACGGCGGTGCAGGTGTCCCCGTCCAACGGCATTAGCCAATGGCAGGAGCAGTATCAGGATCTGACGGTGAAAAGCCGTCGCATCGCGGCAGTGCCAGCAAAGTGATTCCGGCCCCGGTCGTTTCGGTTCCCCGGACGGTCTGGCGCGACGATGGCGCCAGCGAAGGGAGCCGTACGATCCCCGAGGAAACACCGATCGCGTTGACCTACAACCGAGCGACACACGCGGTTATGCTGGCAACGCCGGCGGATCTTGAGGATTTCGCGGTTGGATTCAGCCTGTCCGAAGGAATCATTCGCACCGCTGCCGATATAGGGGCATTGGATATCGTGTCCGTCCCCGACGGCATCGAATTGCGCATGACGCTGCAAGGCGAGCGTCTGGACGCGCTGACCCAAAGGCAGCGGCGACTGACGGGACCGAGCGGGTGCGGGTTGTGCGGGCTGGATAGTTTAGCCAGTGCGGTAAGGCCAGTACCAGACGTTCCGACAGGAGATTTATTTACGCCTCAAATGGTACAGGCAGCGATGGCCTCCATGCCGGCGGCGCAGCGTCTGAACCAACAAACACGCGCGGTGCACGCGGCGGGGTTTTGGACTGCGGCACAAGGTCTTCTGGCGCTAAGGGAAGACGTCGGCCGACACAACGCTTTGGACAAGCTGGCAGGCGCCCTGGCCCGTCAGGGCATATCGGCCGCGTCCGGATTGTTGCTGCTCAGCAGCCGCGTCTCGGTGGAGATGGTGCAGAAAGCCGCGGCCCTCGGCGCCCCGATTGTCGTTGCTGTATCCGCACCGACCGCGTTGGCGTTACGGGTCGCGGACGCTGCCGGCATTACCCTGATCGGCATCGCTCGGCAGGACGGCTTCGAGATTTTCACCCACGCAGACCGTATCGTTCAGAACCAACCGATCGTGGCCAACCACCAACCCACCGTCATGTGTGCATGAAGGGCTGGTTCGCGCACAGAACAAGGACCGCAAAACATGTCGCCAGACAAACTCGCCTACATGGCCAACCAAATCGGCAAATTTTTCGTTTCGCAGAAACGCGAGGACGGAGTGGCCTCCATCGCCGACCACATAACGAAATTCTGGGACCCGCGGATGCGCCGGGATTTCCTGGCGCATCTGGATGAGGTCACGCTCGATCCCATGGTGCGCCAGGCGGCGGAGCGGCTTAAAACGCCGGCTTAACCTCCCGGCATAGCAGGCGCAGTGCTTCTTTCTCGTGCGCGGGCTCGACCTTGCCGCCGCCGTTGAATTCGAACTGGATGCCATTCAGGCCTAGTTCCTGTTCCAGCGCTTTGAGTTGTCTGGTCACGGTTTCCGGCGATCCAACGAGAACCGTTCCCTGGATCGCTTCCTCGTACGTGATGGTTCGCAACCGCTCCACCGTCTTCCAGCGCGGGCTATCGAGGGGCGTATTCAGACGTTTCGCGGAATCCGCTAATAGATTCGCCTGCGAACGATAGTGATGCATCAGCGTGGGTTTGTAACGCTCATGCGCCTCGGCATCCGTCGGCGCAACGAACCCCGCGGCTCGGAGATACACCTTACCCCGGCCCGGATGACTGGCAGCGGCCCATGATTTCTGGTAAATATCGATATAGGACAGGAACATGTTCGCGTTTTCGTGCCGCACCGACAGGAACATGCCCTTGCCCTGCTCACCCAGCATCGGAAACGTTTCGGGGCTTTGCGCGGCGACGCGTATTTCCGGCGTCGGCTGTTGGAACGGGCGTGGCACGACCGACACGTCGTTAAATTCGTAAAATTTTCCCTTGTGGGAGAATTTGGGTTCCTTCCATGCGCGTTCGATAATTTCCAACGCTTCGTTGAACCGCTCCTTACTCTCGGCATATGAGATATTGTAATTATCGTAGGTATAGGCAACGCCGCTGCGGCCGACGCCGAAAATGAACCGCCCCTGGCATATATGATCCAGGGTGGCCCCTTCCTCGGCGATGCGGAGCGGATTGTTCAACGGCAGCACCTGCACGCTGGTGCCGATCTTCATCCGTTCGGTACGCCCTGCAATCGCTGCCGCGACCAGCATGGGGGACGACAACACGGAACGAGCGGGGTCGAAGTGCAATTCCGCCAACCACATCACGTCCAGACCGTAGGTCTCGGCGGCGTCGACGATGCCGAATGCCTCGTGGAACGCGTCGGAATCCGGCCGTCCGGGCAGGGACACGAACTCATGATAAATGCCGAATTCCATACGTATAACGCTCCTGCTCGCCGATCCCCGCAAGTTTCAGCCGTCCGCCGGGGTGGCGTCAACCGCACGACCGGCCATAGACTGCCCGGCAAGGAAAACAGGAGGGAACAATGGACCTCACGCTCAGCGAGCCATACCAGGCGCTACAGGCGGAAATCCGCACATTTGTGGCCCAGTACGGCCATCTGTCGCCGAAGGTCGGCGGCGGGCGGAAGCGGCCGGACCAGAAGACGCTGGACTGGCAAAAGCGCTTACTTGCCCATGGCTATGTCGGCCGCACCATTCCCCAGGCGTATGGCGGCGCCGGCAAGCAACCCGACATCATGGAGGCAGCGGTGATCGCCGGGGAGTTCGCGCGGGCGAACGTCTATGCCGGGCTTACCAATCAGGGCATCTCGATGCTGGTGCCGACGCTGCTGGAGGTCGGAACGGACGAGCAGAAGCGCGAATACGTCGGGCCGACGATCCGCGGCGACATCATCTGGTGCCAAGGCTACTCCGAACCCGGCAATGGCAGCGACCTGGCGAATGCGCAGACCAAGGCCGAACTGCGGGATGGAAATTGGATCGTGAATGGACAGAAGATATGGACCAGTTCCGCCCATTACGCCGACATGATGTTCCTGTTGTGCCGCACGGAGCCTCAAGCGTCGAAGCACGAGGGGCTGTCTTACCTGTTGCTGTCGATGAAATCCCCAGGTCTGGACGCCCGGCCGCTGAAAACCATGACAGGCCGTAGCGAATTCAACGAGGTGTTTTTTACCGACGTCGCGGTGCCCGAAACCCAGATTGTGCTTGGCCGAGGAAAAGGCTGGTACGTTGCTAACGTGACGTTGAAACACGAACGCCTGATGATCGGCGACGCCAGCAAAATGACCGCCCGCCTGGAACAACTGATAAAACTGCTGAGCACCATTGACATAGACGGCGTCAAACTGATCCACATGCCGGAATACCGCGACCGGCTGTTGCGCCTGCAAGGCGAAGTCATCGCCTGGAAAGCCCATAATCTGCGCCTGCTGACCGAAACCGCGCGCGGAGAAGAGTCCGGCGTTAAACGCATGATCGTCAAATACGGCGGCACCATGCTGGGGTTTCGGCTGTCCTCTCTTGCCGTGGATGCCCTGGGCTCGGCCGGCCTGCCCTACGAGTCTCTGGGGGAGGACGCCGAAACAGACGACGCCACCACCTGGAATATCGATTACATGTACGACGTCGGCCTGATGATCGGCGGCGGATCGAACAACATCCAAAAGAACATCATCGGCGAGCGCGGCCTCGATCTGCCGCGCGAGCCGAAATTCCTGGCGGGAATGCGCTAATGGATTTCGCCCTATCCCTGGAACAGCGCCAATTCGACGATTCGTTGCGCGATTTCCTGAAGGACCGCCTGCCGATGGATCGGCTGCGGCTGTTGGCTGAAACCGTCAACGGATTCGATGAGGACCTGTGGCAGGGCGTCGTCGAACTCGGCCTGCCCAGCTTGCTTGTGCCGGAACGGTTCGGCGGCGCTGGTCTGGGCGTGCTGGATGCCGCCGTGGCGGCCGAGGCCCTGGGCTTCGCCGCCGCCCCCCTGCCCTTCACCGGTTCGATGGCGATGGCGCCGCTGGCATTCGTTCATTGCGCCACCCCGGCGCAACAAGACGAGTGGTTGCCGCAAATCGCCGCCGGCGCAGTCCGTTTCGCCGTCGCCTTCGCGGGATTGGCGGGTCAGACCGGCGCATCCACCGTGTCGCTGGACGGCGGCTTGACCGGTCGGA
This sequence comes from Acetobacteraceae bacterium, assembly GCA_025352375.1. Taxonomy (GTDB): domain Bacteria; phylum Pseudomonadota; class Alphaproteobacteria; order Acetobacterales; family Acetobacteraceae; genus Rhodopila. Next base: position 19,703 of record JANXTL010000073.1, read on the forward strand.
TCGATGGCGTGATGGATGCTGGTTCGGCCACGCATTATCTGGTGTTCGGCCGCGACGGCACCGCCGTCGTTGTTGACGGCAACGGGCCGGGCGTTTCCACGACGCTCCGCCGCAGCATCGACCGCACCCGCCCGTTGATCGACGTCGCGTTCGACAACGCCGCCGCGGAAAAGCTGGACGCGGCGAACGACCCGCTCGCCGCCGCTCGGACAGTGCTGGATGCCGGTCGGGTGGTGCTTGCGGCCGATTCGCTGGGTGCCGCGCAAACCATGCTCGATCGCGCCGTGGCTTTCGCGAAGGAGCGCGTACAATTTGGCCGTGTCATCGGCAGCTTCCAGGGGGTGAAATACCCGCTGGCCGACTGCGTCACAGCCTTGGAGCCCTGCCGCGCCATGGTCTGGTACGCCGCCTACGCCCAGGACGCTCTGCCGGACGAAGCCCGCCTCACCGCATGCCACGTCAAAGCCCATGTCAGCGACGTCGCCCGCGACGTGGCGCGTATGACCACCGAGGCGCATGGTGGTATGGGATTCACCGATTTGCTAGGTCTGCACTACTGGTTCAAGCGGATCGGCTTTAACCGCCAGATTCTTGGTAACCCGGAACGATGCCGGGACGAAGCGGCGCGGCTGCAAGGATGGCTATAACATGATCGACATCGAACCGATCAAAGCGCAGCTCGGCCGGAAAATCGTCGATCGCGACGAAGCCACCGCCACCCCGCTGCGCGGTATGGTGGTCACATTCGACCGCGATGAAAAACCGCCGGTCAAAGGCGAACCTCTCGCCCCCGGCTGGCACCTCGCTTATTTCCCCGCGGAAAGCCGACTATCGACGCTCGGCCAGGATGGGTTGCCGATCACCGGCGGCATCCTGCCGGAAATGCCGTTACCCCGGCGGATGTATGCCGGCGCGACGCTGACCTTCCACGCCCCCATCCTGGTAGGCGACGCGCTGCTGCGGGAGACCGAATTCTCCGACGTGCAATTGCGCGAGGGCGGCACCGGCACGCTGATCATCGCGACTCAGACGCGGCGCATTTACACCTCGCGCGGTCTGGCATTGACCGAGGACGCCGTCAGCGTGTTTCGAGAAGCGGTGAAGCCGGGTGCCGCGTCGGGTATCCCAGTGACGGAACCACCGCCCTCCGGAATGACATGGTCGAAGACCTGGACACCCGATCCTGTGTCGCTGTTCCGCTATTCCGCGCTGACGTTCAACCCGCACCGTATCCACTACGACAGGGGGTACGCGACCGGCGTGGAAGGGTTCCCTGGGTTGGTGGTACACGGCCCTTTCTCCCAGCAATGCCTGCTGGATCTGCTGCGAGATAACGTGTCCCGGCCCATCGCCCGGTTCGAGATGCGCGCGCGGGCACCGTTGTTCGATACGGCACCGTTCACTACAATGGGGCGGATGACTGGCGGGAACGAGGCCGAACTGTTCGCGGTGGGCCCGAGCGGCGGGATTGCGATGCAGGTGAAAGCGACGCTGGGGTAGCTTGGCGACGGCATTTACCAGGGTGACACGCCCTGAAGGAGGGCGCAGCGACAATACGGGTTACCACCCCCTCCCCACCAGCCCAATCCAGCGCTAAACCCCGCCGCATGAGCCTTCTGGTTATCTCCAACCTCACGATCCGCATGGGCGGCCGCACGCTCATGAGCGGCGCCGACTTCACCGTCGATCCCGGCCGCCGCATCGGCCTGGTCGGGCGCAACGGTGCCGGCAAATCGACGCTGCTGCGTGCGATCGCCGGAGAAATTCCGCTGGATGGCGGCGACATCCGGCTGTCGAGCCGCGCCCGCATGGCCACCGTGCGCCAGGAAGCGCCGGAGGGGCCGGCGTCACTCCTCGAAACCGTCCTGCAAGGCGACCCAGAGCGGTTGGCGCTGCTGCACGAAGCCGAAACCGCCGACCCTCACCGGCTAGGCGAAGTCCACGAACGACTGATCGCCATCGGCGCCGATTCCGCCCCCGCCCGCGCCGCCACCATCCTGGCGGGCCTCGGCTTCGATGAAGCATCCCAGGCGCGCCCGGTAAAAGAATTTTCCGGCGGCTGGCGCATGCGCGTCGCTCTCGCCACCGCTTTATTCGCCAACCCCGACCTGCTGCTGCTGGACGAGCCGACCAACCATCTGGACCTCGAAGCGACCCTATGGTTGGAGACTTGGCTCGCCCGCTTCCCCGGCGCAGCGGTGGTCGTGTCGCATGACCGAGGTCTGCTGGACCGCGCGGTGGAGGCGATCGCGCATCTCGACAAGGGCAAGATCAGCCTGACCCCCGGCGGGTTCGACGAATTCGTCCGCATCCGTACGGAAAAGGCGATGCAGCAGAATGCCGCCGCCGCCCAGATCGCCCGGGAACGCGCGCATATCCAGTCCTTCGTGGACCGGTTCCGCTACAAAGCCTCCAAAGCACGGCAAGCACAGGCCCGCATTAAGGCGCTGGAGCGGCTGCCGCAGATCGAATCGGTGATCGAGGACACGCCAACCCGCTTCAACTTCCCGCAACCCGCCCGCATTGCCCCGCCGATCCTGGCGTTGGACCGCGTCACCATCGGCTACGACGGCAAGCCGGTGCTGAAGAATCTTTCTCTCACCATCGACATGGACGACCGCATCGCGCTCCTTGGCGCCAACGGCAACGGCAAGTCGACGCTGGCCAAATTGCTGGCCGGCCGGCTGGAGCCGATGTCCGGCGAAATGCGCCGCGGTCCCAAGCTGAAGGTCGGATACTTCGCCCAGCACCAGACCGACGAGTTAGTGATGGACGAAAACCCGATCGATCACATGACACGCGCGCTCCCTAGGGCCAATCCGTCGCAGGTGCGTGGGCAACTCGCGCGGTTCGGCCTGGACGCGGATCGCGCCGCAACCCCCATCGCCAACCTGTCGGGCGGGGAGAAAGCGCGGCTGCTCCTGGCCCTGGCCACCCGCGACGCGCCCCAATTGCTGCTGCTGGATGAGCCCACCAACCATTTGGACATCGATGCCCGCGACGCGCTGGTCAAAGCGTTGGGCGATTTCGAAGGTGCCGTGCTGCTGATCACCCACGACCCACATTTGGTGGAACTCATCGCCGACCGGCTGTGGCTGGTTGGCGATGGAACCGTGCGCCCATACGACGGCGACATGGACGACTACCGCGCGCTGCTGGTCGAGCGCGCCCGCCCCGTCGCGAAATCCGACACCACCACCCGCCGCGACGACCGCCGCGAACGCGCCGACGCTCGGCTTGCCGTCGCCCCCCTGCGCAAACAAGCCAAGGACGCGGAAGCACTTCTGGCAAAACTGACAGCCGAGCGGGCTAAGATAGAGACCAAATTGGCCGATCCCGCGTTGTATGCGCCGGGACGCGTGGCGGAGGTTACAGCCGCGAACGCCCGCCTGGCGGCAATCCGGCGGGAGTCCGAGACCGCGGAACTGAAATGGCTGGAAGCTGAGGAGGCCCTGCAAGCAGCATCCTGACAGAGAAAACCCCGCCGGAGCGGAGCAATGGCGGGTCAAAGCATATCTGCCTGTGATGCGGCAGGATTGGCTTCGCGGGGCCAAGAATTCTTCAGGGCTTGCTCCGCGCCGCCCGACCGATTTGAATGCCCCGGCTTCAAACAATTGGGGAAACGCAGATGCCGCGACTAACGGGAAAGATCGCGTGGGTGACCGGCGCCGGCAGCGGCATTGGGGAGGCCGCGGCTCTGGCCCTGGCCGATGAGGGCGCAACTGTCATCCTGACCGGCCGCACGGCATCGAAGCTGGACAGTGTGGCGCAACGTATCCCGCAAGGTGGGGCGCACGTGGTCCCCGCCGACCTGACCGACAAGGAACAGGTTGCTCGCGTGGGCGATTATATCCGGGACAAATTCAACCGACTGGACATTCTGATCAACAACGCTGGCGTGAACATCGTCAACCGCCACTGGGACAAGCTGACGCCCGAGGGCATCGACACCCTCATCCAAGGCAACCTGGTCGGCGCGCTATATTGCGTCACCGTCGCCCTGCCCTTCATGCGGGCCCAGCAGGATGGGGTGATTATCCACACCGCCTCGATGGCCGGGCGGTTTATCGGCGGGGTGTCTGGACCGATCTACGTCACCGCCAAGCACGGCATCGTCGCCATGAGCCACGGGCTCAACATGCAGGAATGCATCAACGGCATCCGCTCGACCGTGTTTCTGCCGGGCGAAGTCGCGACGCCCATCCTGGACCAGCGCCCCATTCCCGTGGGTCCCGAGGTGCGCGCCAAGATGGTGCAGCCCGCCGACTGCGGCGACTTGATCCGCTACATCGCCTGCCTGCCGCGGCACGTGGTGATGAACGAGGTGCATCTGGCGCCAACCGCCAATCGGGGCTACCTCGCTGCTATCGCTCGTCAGCTATAAGGATTCCCAACGATGGCCACCAACAAGCGCAAGGTTCTGCTGCCGCACACCATGGGCAAACAGGGTATCGATCTGATGCAGTCTCGGGAGGACATCGAGACGGTGATCTATCCCGCTGGAATAAATCAGGCCGATTTCCTGCCGCTGCTGTCCGATTGCGCGGGGATCGCGCTGTCGGGCACGCCTTATAAGCAAACCGAGATGGATGTCTCGGCCGCCATGCAGGTCGTGGCGCGCATCGGCGTGGGTTACGACGCGGTGGAGGTGCCGGCGCTGACGGCACGCAAAGTACCGCTGATGGTGGCTGGCAGCTCGAATTCCACGTCGGTGGCCGAGCAGGCGTTTCATTTTATAATTTCGCTGGCGAAGTTGAACCATCAGATGGACCGGCTGGTGAAGGACGATCAGTGGACGGCGCGACATGCGACGCCGCCGATGGAGATTTCGGGCAAGACCGTGATTATTGTCGGGTTCGGGCGGATCGGGACGCGCTCGGCGCGGCGTTGCCTCGCGTTCGACATGAATGTTTGCATTTACGATCCTTACATGGATCGGGCGGCGATCGTGGCCGCTGGTTGCACACCGGTCGCGGATCTGGACGCGGCGCTGCCCAGCGCGGATTTCGTGTCGATCCATTGCCCGAAAAGCCCTGCCACTGTCGGCATGTTCAATGCCGCTCGGCTGGCTCGAATGAAAAAGGGCGCCTACCTGATCAACACCGCACGTGGCGGGATCGTCGATGAGAACGATCTGTATGCGGCGCTGACCTCCGGGCATCTCGGAGGTGCCGGACTCGATGTATTCGATCTGGAGCCGACCCCGGTGAATAATCCGTTGCTGAAGCTGCCCAATGTCATCGCCTCCCCGCACATGGCGGGCGTCACCGTCGAGTCCATCCAGGGCATGGCGGTGGTGACGGCGCAGAACATCCTGGGCGTGCTGGACGGCAAGCCGAACGCCGACAACGCGATCAACCCCGAAGTGTTCGGTTAATCGCGATGCCCCAGCCCGACCACATCTCCAAGCTCGGCGTTCCCGATCCTGCAACGCTGGACGACGACCTCCAGGCGATCTGGAAGAAATGCGTGGAAAAGCTGGGGTTCGTGCCGAACGTGTTCAGCACATACAGCCTGAAACCTAAACGTCTACGTAATTTCATGGCGATGTACAACGACATCATGCTGTCGGAGTCCGGCCTGTCGAAGCTGGAGCGGGAGATGATCGCGGTCGTCGTGTCCTCGGCCAATCGTTGTTACTATTGCCTGGTGGCACATGGCGCGGCGGTGCGGCAGTTGTCGGGCGACCCGGAACTCGGGGAGATGATGGCGCTAAACTACCGCGTCGCTCGGTTAGACAACCGACAGCGGGCGATGCTGGATTTCACATGGAAGCTGACGACGTCCCCGCATTTAGTGGAGGACGCGGATCGGGACGGACTTCGGGCGGTGGGGTTGTCGAATGAGGATCTGTTCGATTTGTCGGAGACGGTGGCGTTCTTCAATTTGTCGAACCGGATGGCTTCGGCTTCGGAAATGATGCCTAATCGGGAATATCATGCGATCGTGAGGCGCTCGGCATAGCAATTCCATCGCGATGCGAGACGGGCGAAATTTCGTCGCTCGTTGCGTGGTACTCATCGTACCGCACTATTGGTTCGTGCGAAAGAAAGGACCGACAATGACCGACGACAGACCATCCTCACCGGCCTGGGTGCGCCGGGCAGCGATGAGATCCATGTGCATCGGATTCCAGTCGCCTGAAAACCGAGCGAAACGTTCCTGGTCGTGTTCGGTGAAGCGACGCATTACGTCCGGCACTTGATCATCCGGAGCGGCGTATAAACCAACGCGACCGTGCCGTCCTGCTTTACCACCTTATTGCGCGTCCGCACCAACCCGCGCCCAGGCCGGTTCTTCGACAGCCTGGCCTCGATCACCTCGCACTCCACGTGGATGGTGTCACCGGCGAAGACGGGGGCTTTGACGTCGAGTTCCATGTGCAGGAAGGCGAAGCCGGTATGCTGCATGGTGGCCTGGACCAACAGGCCTTCCGCGAAGCAGTAGCCCAGGGCGCCGGGGGCGATGCGCTGCTTGATGTCGGACTCCTCGCGCAGGAATTCCACGTTGGTGAACAGCACCTCCACCATGCCAGTGGCGTTGACGAAGTTGGTAATGTCCGCCTCGGTCACCGTGCGGCCGATGGTTTTGAACTGCCGGCCGACCGGCAGGTCTTCGAAGTACATCCCGAGTCCGACGGTTTCCATGCAAGTGTCTCCTTGGGTCAGTTGTCTTTTTTCACCACGGTGAAATGCAGGCCGCACGCGCCGTTGGTGATGTCGCCCTCGATGCGCATGCCCGCGCGCTTGCCGACCAATGTGATACCCGGCGCCTGTCCCAGGATGGAGCCATCGGCCTGGATCGCGGAATCGACGTTGGTCCGGCCGTCCCAGCGGAATTGAAATCTGTCGTCCCATATCTGTAGCGTCACCAGACCAGGATGCGGGCAGGATTTGGCCTCGGCCTGAAATCGGGTGGAGGTTCCGCGCCAAGTGCCCGTCGAATCCTCGGATGGCCGCGGCGCCGCGGCTGGCGCGGAAGGGGCTCCGCATGCCTCTGGCAATAGCGCCAGGGCAACGAGCAAGGTCATTCGGGCAATGTTCATGGTACTCCAGTGGCAGCGCGGTGTGCGAGCCACCGTCATGCGGCGCCGCTCGCCGATTGGCAACCCGGACGATCGCCCGTAACATCGCCATCCGACCCCATAAACGACCGGCCGGCACAAAACGAAAGCTGAGCCCGAGGGAGACGCCGAAACATGTTCCGCCGACTAGACGATGCCAAATCCTTGACCACCAATCAGATGAAGATCGTCGCCGCCGCGATCATTGGCGACATGCTGGAGTTCTTCGACTACTATCTGATCGCCTTCGTGCTGGCCTTCATCATCAAGCCCTGGCACCTGACGTTCGGGGAATCGGCGATCATCCTCACTTCGTCCGGTGTGGGCGCCATCCTTGGAGCCTTCATCTGGGGGCGCATCGCCGACGTGATCGGGCGCCGGACTGTGTTCATCGGCACGGTGCTGAATTTTTCCATTGCCAGCGGCCTGCTGTATTTCACCCCCGACGATGGTTGGATTTACCTGTCCGTCATGCGGTTCTTCGTCGGTTTCGGCGTGGGCGGGCTTTACTGCGTCGACCTGCCGCTGGTGCAAGAATTCGTGCCGGCCCGGATGCGTGGCTTCATCGGCGGGTTGGTAACCGTATTCATCCCGCTCGGCGTCATGCTTTCTTCGGCTTTGGCGGCGTTCGTCACCGACTCCGTCGGCTGGCGCGGCCTGTTCGTCATCGGCTTGCTGCCGGCGTTCTTCACCCTGGTCGTCCGCGCCTGGGTACCAGAATCGCCGCATTGGCTCATGAGCCGCGGCCGTAAGGAGGAAGCGCGCAGGGCCCTGGCGTGGGCATTGCAGGTGAAGGAAGAAACCCTCCCCTTGCCCGACCACGCGCCGAAACAGGAAATTGCCGCTTGGTCGGAGATCTTCAAATATCCCAAAAGCCTCGCCGTATCCTGGATGGCCAGCATCGGCGCGCAGACCGCGTCTTACGGCATCGGCCTTTGGGCGCCGACCCTGTTCGTGCTGCAGCTGAACATCAAGCCGGCCGAAGCCGCGTTCCTGTTCCTGTGGGTCAAGCTGGCCGGCATTTTCGGGCGGCTGTCGTTCGCCTTTCTGTCGGACTACCTGGGTCGCCGGCGATCCGGCATGCTGGCCGGATTCGGAGCGGCGATCTGCGTTTTCATCGCCGGTATCGGGCATAACGAGATGATCGCCGGCGTGTCGGTGCTGTGGATCATGATTGTCATCGCCGACTTTTTCTACGACGGCGGCTTCGCGGTGATCGGGCCATATATGGCCGAGGTCTGGCCGACCAAGCTGCGCACCACCGGCATGGGCTCCGCCTACGGTTTCGGCGGCATCGGCAAAATCATCGGCCCGCTCGGCCTCGCATTGATCGTCGGCACATCCGATATCGTTACGCCGAAAGCGACTCTGGACGCCATCGTGCCTTCGTTCATGTATTTCACCGCCTGGTTGGTGCTATGCGGCTGCGCCTTCCTGTTCTTTGGCTTCGAAACCGGCAAGCAATCGATCTCGTCGATCGACAGCGAACTGGGCGAAGCCGTACCAGCCGCCGCGGGGACCCGTAAATGAACGTCGCCGCCGAACAGGTTGAAAGAGCGCGCGCCCTGGCGCCGATGATTCTCGAGGATGGGAACGAGATCAACCGCATCCGCAAGATTACCCCGCGCATCGTCGCAGGGCTGAAGGCCGGTTCGTTCTTCCGCATGTTGCAGCCCAAATTCCTGGGCGGACTGGAAATGCGGCCGTACGAATTCTGCCAGGTGACGGAAGCCTTGGCGTCCATGGATGCATCCGTCGGCTGGATCGCCTGCCAGAGCAACGGCTGCTCCATGACGTCCGCCTACATGGATCGGTCGGTCGCGCAGGAGATCTTCGGTTCCGTGGACGGCATCCTGGCTTGGGGGCCGCAATGGGGCGGGCCGGCGTCGGCGAAGCGCGTGGAAGGCGGCTATGTTTTGAACGGCACATGGCGCTTCGCCAGCGGCAGCCAGAACGCGTCCTGGATGGGGGCGCACGTGTATATCGACGGCACACGGGAGCTGCGGACCTTCGTGTTCCCGCAGTCCAGCGTCGAGATGCAGGACATCTGGCACACCGTCGGCCTGCGCGGCACCGCGTCGAACCAATACGTCGCCCGCGATTTGTTCGTTCCGGACGAACGCGCGTTGTTCCGCGACAACCCGCGCCACCGCCGCGAGGACGGGCTGCTGTACCGCTTCACCAGCGGCCAGCTTTACTCTTGCGGGTTCGCCGGGGTGGGTTTGGGGATCGCGCGCGGCATCATGAGCGATTTCCTCGCGCTGCCCGCCAACAAAGTGGCCCGCGGCGCCGGGAAGTCCCTGCGCGAGAACAACGTCGTGCAGTCGCAATACGCGGTCTGCGAGGCGAAATACCGCTCCGCCCGCTATATGCTGCACAACACCTGGCAGGAGGCCTGGGCCTATGTCGAGCAGCACGGCGACCAGACCGAGGAATACCGCGCGATGATCCGTCTGGCGTCCACCTGGGCCATCCAGAACGCGCGCGACATCGTCAACACGCTGTACCACGCCGCCGGATCGACCGTCATTTTCGAAGAAAATCCGTTCGAACGCCGCCTGCGCGACATGCACACGGTTGCACAGCAATCGCAAGGGCGCCAAATTCACTTCGAGACCGTGGGCCAGCTGCTGCTCGGCCTGCCCCCCGAAAACGTGTTCTGAAGGAGGACTGAACCATGCCGGCCATGTCGTTGAACCACTACACCATCCAGGCGCGCGACCTGGAGGCGACCAAGAATTTTTACACCGACATCGTCGGGCTAACCGTGGGCGACCGCCCGCCTTTGGCGTTCGACGGCTACTGGCTGTACTGCGGCGGGGTGCCGACGGTGCATCTGCTGGGCTACCAGGCGCAGGCCAAGTTGGTGACCGACGGCCCGTCCTACCCGGCGGATACCGGGCGGTTGGACCACATCGCATTCTCCTGCGAGGGGCTGGCGGATATGCGCGCCGACCTGGAACGCCGCGGCATGAAGTACGATGAACGGGTGCTGCCACGGATGAACATGACGCAGCTATTTTATCTCGACCCGGACGGCATCGCGGTGGAATGCAACTTCCCGCCGCAGGAGACGGTGTCGAAAGCGGCTTGAGGATTCCTTGAAGCGCTGCCGAGCCTCGGGCAGTCTCGGATGATGAGACCGCCTGAGGCCTGGGACCCCCGGTTCACCGTCAGCCCCGTATACACATCGCCATGCGAGTCTACGCCGACTCCGTGGACGTGCCGGCTTCGGTCGTGTAGCCGATATCGTCTACGATTTTCAGGCCGTGCGGATCACGAACCTCCCCGGCGCCCCCGGCACCGACGTCGGATGACTTCGTATTTGTAGTCCATGGCGGTTTCCTCCGGGTTTATTGCCTCAACCCGAACGTCTTCGACCATTCCGCCAGCCATGGATCCCGCACCCGGTCCGATTCAGCCCGGTCGGCGAACCATAATTTTTGCACTTCCGGGTCAAGGCCGGGCGTGGTCGCCGGCGTCTTTTTCAGCGCCGTCAAATGGCCGAGGTCGCGGATCAGCATCGCCTGCCCTTCCTCCGACAGACACCAATCCAGATACAGCTGCGCCGCTGCCGGATGTTTTGCTGTCGTAGGAATGCCGTCGCCGAAGGTGAAGCAGGGTACGCCCTCGACAGGGAAAATGTAGTCCAGCGGCGCACCGTCCCGGATCTTCGGCATGACGGCCGGATAGGACACCGGGGCGATCCCGATCTCACCGCGGATGAGCGCGTCGGCGGTGACGGCATTGGTGGTGTAGACACGGGGTTTGATCGCCGCCTGCCTGGCCCAGTAATCCTCCCCCAACACTTTGCGCTGGAACATCACCCACGCCCAGGTCGACCCGCCGGTGTAACCGCTGGGCATGCCGAGCTGTCCGGCATATCTGGGGCCGGTCAGGTCCCACCAACCCCTGGGCTTGTCCTTGATGATTTCCCTGTTCCAGGCAATGCAAGTGCCGGCGGTCAGACGCGGCCAGATGCGCGGGGAGGCCACCGATTCCGGAATGTAATCGGCGGCGTTCGACGGCGCGTAAGGGCGGAACGCGCTTTCGATGTTGCGTAACAGCGACGGTTCCGAATGGTCGATCAGATCGGCCACAAGCTTGTTCGCGCCGATCTCGGCCTTGATACGCTCGATTAGCTGGCCCCCCGGCAGATGCACGATTTGCACCTTCACGAAGGGAAAGCGCTTGTTGAACGCGGCGATGGTTTCGAGTTCGAGGTCCTCGATCTGCGCGGAGTAGTTGATGAAACCGCCGTCCTTTTTGGCCGCCTCCACCAGCGCGGCGGACGGCTCGAAGCGCGGAATGTCGGCGCGCGCCGGAGACGCCGTCGCCAGCGCGACGGTTCCGGCGATGGCTTGTCGGCGGGTGATGGTCATGGTCGGCTTCCTCCGTTTGGGCGGAGGATACCACGGGAACCAACGCCACGCAGCGCCCGCTGGGGCGGTTTTTCCAACCA
>JANXTL010000150.1 GCA_025352375.1 Acetobacteraceae bacterium
TACGGGTAGCGGAGGCTGCGGGGGCGATGTTGGTGGGGTGAGAGGGTTGCCGCGCTCCAGCTCGTTAGGCAACGCCGGCAAATAAGTGCGTCAGCACGCCGGCAAAGTTGCCGTTCAAAACAAGAGCTTAGGCCCTGTCCGATCCGCATGATCGATTCGATTATCTTTGGACAGGGCCTTAGCCGAAGTGATGGTCGATCGAAGGGGGCCAACGTGAGCGATGCGATATCCGAACCTGTACCGTTTCCAATCGTCGTGGGTGTAACGGGGCATCGCGACATCGATCCGAATGCCCGGCATCGAATCGAGGCTTCGGTACGGGCCGTGTTGACCGGGCTTCGAGCCGAATTCGGAGTAGCACTGCATGTAATGACCGCCCTTGCCGACGGCGCCGACCAGTTGGTTGCGACCATCGCAAGCCAGATGGGCATCTCCATCGTGGCGGTATCGCCCATGGAGATCGAACGCTACTATGAGACTGTTAAAGATAAACATACCCTGAAGCAATATTGGTGCGACGCCAAACTGCAAATCCAGCTTCCTGAGGTTTGCGACCCTGCCGAAAGAGGGACGGAGGCTTACAACATTCAACACTATATCCAGCTTGCGGCATTCTTGGCGCGCCGCTCTCATATACTCTTGGCACTTTGGGAAGGCCCCGAACACACTGCCGACGACAATGGGCCGCCGCGACCGGGTGGTACGGTCGACGTCTTACGGTTAAGGTTCGATGTGCGTTACATGAAGGACCGGGCGAGCAACAGTCGTTTGTTCGCGCGTTCCCTGTCATTTCTCGACGCTCCACAAGCCGAGCCCGTTGTACATATCGTTACACCGCGCCAGAAGAAGGAGCCTGTATCCGATACAATCGATTGCGCTGGCCCTCCGGCGGGGCGCTGTTTTCTTCTCCACGACTGGCAGGGAAAATTCAGTACGGATGTGACCTTGCCCCACACCATTATGGCATCGTTCAACCCAGGCGTTCGAGCCGCATTTGCCGAAATAGAAATCCTAAACCAGATTCTTCTCAATTTACCTAACTCGGACCTGGGCACTTTCACCAACCACATCTCGTACATCGATATCGAGGGCGTCGCGGATCCTGTCGGCAAGCCGCTGCACTGGCTGCGACGTCTGCAGGCCGGAACGGATGCGGCCGCAATAGAACATCAACGGCGCTTGCTCGGTCATTTTGTCGGCCGGAAAATCCGGGATATTCCTGGTGGGGCCGTAGAGACATGGCTTGGCTCGGGTCCGCGTGCCATGCCCAGCCTGCTGCTATGGTTTACAGTTGTCGTACCTATCGCGGTCGGTATGTTCGAATGGTACGCTCATTTAGACGGCGGATTAGTCGCTATCATTGCATATCTTATTTCGCTATCTACCCCTTTCTGGTACTATAATAAATTTGTGAAACGCCATCAATGGCAAAGCCGTTTCGAGAATTATCGCGCACTGGCCGAGGCATTGCGTGTTCAACTTTATTGGTCGGTCGCGGCGATGCCCATCGCTGCGACCGACAATTATCTACGCAAGCAGATGGGGGAATTGGGATGGATTCAGTTCGCGTTGCGAGGGCCAGCCCTCTGGGCGACCTCACTGGCACTTCGGCTCGGCGTTCCGCAACTTGAGACGATCAAGAAAGGTTGGTTGCTGAACCAGGTCGAATATTTTATCGGTGGCGACCGCAAATCGGGAAAATCTCAGGCTAATCACCATGCCGCGAGGCGCAATCGCCTCTTGGCCAAAATATCGTTGTTCGCGGGCTTTGCCGTGACCGTCATGTTGATTGGCCTCGAAGTTCTACTACCGGCCGCTGAACTGAGCCACGCGCACGCACATTCGACGTTCTTGCTTTCAATAGAATGCCGCCACTATCTAACTGTCATAGCTGCTATATTGCCCGCGATTGCTGCGTTCTTGACGGTTTCGACGAATCTGCGCGCCTACGAGTCCCACGCCCGTAACTATTGGCACATGGGGCAAATCTTCGATCGGGCCCTACAGCGTACTATGGTCACGCCCCCGCTCGATGACGCGGCGGTGCAGGAACTCCTGCACGACCTTGGACGCGAAGCCTTGGCGGAGAATGTAGAATGGCTGATGGACCACCGAGACCGACCGGTTGAACCAGCCGGCTGAGCCCTCATATCTCCGCGTTACGGAGTATCACTTGTGCCCAACCTCGACTCCATCGCCGCCGCCATCCACGAAACATGGCGCGACCTCTCTGCGCAACAAGGCTGGAAGATGCAGCCGCATCTTGACCAGCCCTACGCCGCCCTCGCCGAGCCAGATAAGGAGGAAAATCGCGCCGCCGCCCGCCGCATGGCCACCGTCCTCGCCGCCGCCGGCCTCGCCCTAACCGCAACCGGCCCTGCCATCCCCTCGGAAATCCTCGAATCCCACATGGAGATCCTCGCCGAGGCTGAACACAACGGCTGGATGGCGCATCGCACCGCCAACGGCTGGACCTACGGCGCAACCCGGGACGACGCCGCTAAACGCCACCCTTCCATGATCCCCTACGCCGAACTCTCGGAAACCGAGAAAGAAAAAGACCGCGGCAACATCCGCCACTACCCCGCCTTCGCCGCCCGCGCCGGGCTGTGTATAACCTCGGCCGCATGACCGAACTCGAACCCTTCCAAACCCCAGACCCCGCCCGCTTCGCCGTCCAGGCAACCATCCGCTACGAGGACCTGGACCCCAACCGGCATGTCAATCACGCCAAGTACCTGACGTATCTGGAGGAATGCCGCTTGGCCCTCCGCCGCCACCTCAACGCCGAGCTCAAGCTATCCGAAACACTCGGGTGGGCCGTGGGCGCGCTATCGATCCAGTACCGCCGGGCGCTGCTCTATCCGTCCAGCGTAACGATAGAAACAGCGCCGATCGCGGTCGGCCGAACATCCTTCACCCTCGGCTACGGCATCTACGACGGTCGAGGCTACAACGCCGTCGCCTCCACCCGCAGCGTCTGCCTGAACGAAGAAGGGCGCCCGACACCGCTGCCGGACGCCCTTCGCGACTGGTTAACCAGCCGTCAGACGTAGTCGGACGCCACCGTCGAGTCCTTGTGCCGGTCCGACGCCACGGCATTGAGGACCACCGACAGCACCAGCGACACCACGATATTCAGCACCATCGTTGCCAGCGCGATGTAGCAGGGGAAGGTGAAGCCCATGAGCTTGAAGGGGTACACCGGTGAGAACCCATTCAGGATCACCAGATACGTGCCCACACCGAAGCCCGCGGTCCAGCCGATCAGGAGCGCCCAGCCGTTGAAGAACCGGGTGTAGAGGCCCATGACAACCGACGGCAGCGTCTGGATTATCCACACCCCGCCCAGCAGCTGCATCCAAAGCGCGTACTGGAACGGCACCGCGAAGATGAACACCAGCGCGCCCGCCTTCACCACCAGCGACACGTATTTGGCCATCTGGCTTTCTTGCGCGTCGGTGCAGCCGGGGTTGATGAACTCCTTGTAGATGTTGCGGGTGTAGGTGTTGGCCGTGGCGATCGACATGATCGCCGCCGGCACCAGCGCCCCGATCGCGATGGCTGCGAACGCCACGCCCACGAACCAGCTCGGGAACACGTTCAGGATCAGCGCGGGCACGGCGAAGTTGTTTTTGTATTCGGCGAAGCCAGCCTTGAACTCAGGCATGTTCGGCACGCCGAGCGCGACTGCCATGAAGCCAACCAGAGCCAGCAGGCCCAGGAGCATGGAGTATGCTGGCAGCATCGCCGCGTTCTTCCGCACCACGCGCGCGGAAGACGAGCTCAGCACACCGGTGATCGAGTGCGGATACAGGAACAATGCGAAGGCCGACCCGAGCGCCAACGTGGCATAGGCGCTGAAGCTGCCTCCGGAACCCGCGGGGGGTGCCGCAAGCAATAGTTTCGGTGCCGGGATAGCCGCGAAGATCGCACCAAAGCCGCCCAGCTTCATCGGCACGGCGATCAAAATCGCGAACATCGTCAGGTAGATCAGCATGTCCTTGACGATCGCGATCATCGCCGGGGCTCGGAGTCCCGAGCTATAGGTGAACGCAGCGAGCACGACGAATGCGATGATCAGCGGCAGATCGCCCACGATCCCGTTGGTCTCGACGCCCATGGCTCCGATGACGACCTGAATACCGACCAATTGCAGTGCGATGTAGGGCATCGTCGCCACCAACCCGGTGCAGGCCACCGCCAGCGCCAGCCATTTGTTGCCGTAGCGCCCACGCACGAAATCGGCCGACGTCACATAGCCATGCTTGTGCGCCACCGACCACAGCCGGGGGAATACGATGTAGACCATGGGATAGATCATGACCGTATAGGGCACGGCGAAGAAGAACAGCGCGCCGGCGCCGAACAGGCCAGCCGGCACGGCGATGAAGGTATACGCGGTGTAAAGATCGCCGCCGATCAGGAACCAGATCAGCAGGGTGCCGAAACGGCGGCCGCCGAGGCCCCACTCATGCAATTGATCGAGATCGCCTTTCTTCCAGCGGCTGGCGGCGAAACCCATGTAGGTTACAAGCCCGAACAGGGCGACGAAAACAACCAGAGCGGTGGTGTTCAATGCCATGACTCAGCGCTCCAGCCAGTAAACGAAGCCGATTATGACGGCGCTGATAGCGATCCACGCGAGCTGATACCAATAGAAGAAGGGGACCCCGCCAATCATCGGTTCGGCGAAGTTGTAGGACGACACCCACAGCATTGCGACGAAAGGGACCAGCAACAGCAGCCGCGCCCAAATGACGGGCCGCATGGGTTTATGGTCGTCAGGATTGTCGGACATCGATTCCCTCCCCTGGTTGTCCTTGCGGGTTAGCGCGATTCGGCGGGTAGGTAAAGAATTGTTAATGTGGGCCGTCGCCCGCGATGACGGCGATTTTTTCCATGGTTCGTTCGTGCCCGACGAAGGCCCCATCCTCCGTCGCATAACGACGGAGGGCAACGACCTACACCGGAAGCCACCGGTCCTGCCGCGCCATCGGGCTGGAGCGCGTGCCAATCTGGAAATGAATGTGCTGGAAATGGTCGTTGCGGCCATCCTTATCGGGTGGGGTCGAGACCTTGAAATAGTCCGGGTGGAAGATATTACGGCTTTGCGATCCGATCGACGTCGGGCCGACGCCGTCGGACCGGTCCATGCCCTGCGCAGCGGCCAGATCGTACACTGCCTTGAACATTTCGAAGGCGGCGGTAATTTCGGCCGCGCCGCCGGCAAACCAAGACTTCACTTCAAGAAATTGGTTTGTCGTCGCGTCCAGGCGGAAGTTCGTTTCGTGGAACGCATCGGGCCAGTCGGCCAGCTTCGTCCCCTCGGCAATCTGGCCGAAGGCAACGGGCATCTGCACCGGCTGTAGCTTCCAGTGGCTCCAGACATTGATCTCGAACGCTTTATCGCCGTGCTTGCCGCCAATGCCCACGAAGTCCATCGCTCGGCCGTCCCGGTGCATGTCCTCGGCCGCACTCTCGAACCCCAGATGGTAGATCGTGCTTGCACCATGGTTGTTCTTGAGCATGCGCGCCAAGCGTACCAGCAGCACGACCATGCGCACGTCGAGGCCCAACGTCGGATCGGTCTGGATCGGGCGGGACCAACTGTCTTTCACCTGCCCGGTCTGAGGATTGAACGTCTTTACGTAGCGGAATTCGACGCCAGCGATCACCGCGCCGGTGATGTTGACCTTGCGGTCGCGTGCCTTCGGCAAGACGAGGGTCGGGATGGTGCCGTCGCGGCTGTAGCCTTCAACCAGCGCCCAAGCCTGCGAAAGCGTGAGGTCGCGCACCCGGACCATGGTGGCACCAAGCGCCATTATATCGCGCGTGAGATCATCGGCGGCGGTCATTAGAACCTCCTGCGATCGGTTATCCACCGGATGGATCGCAGGTTAGGCGCTTTGGCGCTGTGTCGTGGGTCACATATGCGTGCGAAAAGATTCTCTGGCGGGCCACAACCGATGATGATGAGCACTATGTCTTCGCCATGGCCCTATGACAGTGGCCTAAGCCGGCTAGGCGTCATCGGTCGATGCTAAGGTTGCGATCACCGTCCGCAGTTCCAAAACCTCAAGATGAGCGGGGCAGTCTGCCCAATTATGCCGCCAGCAAACGATTACTTCGCAGCCGTTCACCGGATGGCAGTGGTCACGAAAGTTCCGGCTTTCATACTCGAATTCAATCCGAACACGCTGCCATTTACCTGGTCCAATCTGCCGCTTGGCCTCGCAATCTGGGTAGCCAGTCTGCACCGCTTCGACCGAATATCCCAATTCTTTCGCAACCATTCCGAAAAGAAATACGACTCCTTGTTCGTTGACTGGCTCGTGCCGCAAACCGCGAAAATCGATGTGATCGCCGTAAGTCGGCACGCCCTCCAACTTATTGTGTCGATGCCCGGGCTGTGGCGTTGATGAAAGGGCACCGCGACCTTCCAGCCCGCCGCCTACTTGTGAACTGCGCATGGCCATCGGCGCGGTAATAGGCAGAAGGGTGACCACATCGGCCCAATCAGAGTTGCCCTGCGCAAACGAACGGAATTTTGCCGGAATTGCCGACCATGGTCCAAAATGCTTTTCAAATACCCCGGGGCTGTATTTGCCTTCTTTCCTGTAGAGATCCCTGGTTGGGATATGTCGATGCTTTCGCACCAAATCACCCCAATCTTTGAGGAGCACCTCATCTTCCAGTCGTACGTTGGTCGAATTCGGCTCGACGCCTGAAGCACGTAGCGCTTCTCGCCACCCGGGGAAGTGCCGCAATATCTGGTATTCGCTGACAGCTGCGCGTGCTTTGAATTCCGACCGCGAGGGCGCGTGGCCCAGTTCGTGGGCGATTTCGCGAATGGCTTCGATGACGTCGGACTTCTCGTTGAGTTGTTTAGCCATCGGAATCCTCTATGAAACTCCCGGACCTCGCACCCAGGCTGCGCCGAGCTAACCGCCCGGCCGTCGCCGCCGGAGGAGCAATGAGGCACCCGATGCCAGCGACGGCAACACCCGGTCCAATACATCTGCATGTGCTTCGACTCATACCCGACGAGCCTAGATTCGCAACGAACGAACAGGGCGTTTTAGGCTAGGCGGTTGCCGTGGAGATGGCGCTTGTAACGCACGCTGGGTCCATCGGCCAGGAGGCGGTCGATGTCCTTCAGAACCTGGTCGATTTTGATGCGCGCGAAGGCTTCGTTTGTCACTTCCTTGCCGCCTCCATCGCCTGCCTGACGGTTTTTTCGTGGCTGCCCAAGCGAACCGTCAGCCGCTCGTATTCCTCCACAGCGATCACCATGACGACGCCGCGCACGTGCTTCTCGATGAGCACTGGCTCCGCACGCGCGGTATCGATCATCAGCCCGAAAGCGTTCTTCGCCTCGCGCGCCGACATGGTTTTCATGGCCGATTCCCGTGGCGATCCATGCAGCCATTTAGGACGAAATGGTTCATTTTTCGCCAAGCTGTTTAAGTTGGGACCGGGAGGGGAGTAGCGGGCGGATTTCGAGGTCGGTAGGGACGGTTCTGCGACGGCAAGATAAAAGCGGCTCTCCGGTCGCCATCCAAGCCCTTGACAGGGCTTGTCTTTCTCCGTGCCGTCCGGTCGGGGCGTGAGCCGCCCAAGGGAGATTGTTGAATAATTTCAATCCTCTTTTCGGCACTGTGCCTTGCGACGAGGGTTTTGCCGGGAAGGGGATGTGACCCTGTCCAATGAAAATTGCTGGCCATCGGGCCGCGCGGATGATAGGTTACATGTAACCTAATTGGAGAGTTCGCTATGGCGTCGGCATCAAGCCCCAAGTCATCCCGCGTGAAGGTCCGGGAACATCGTGAGCGGCTGCGTGAGCAGGGTCTTCGCCCGATCCAGATTTGGGTGCCCGACGTGCGATCCCCGGCCTTCCGCTCCGAAGCGCATCGCCAGTCGCTGGCGATCGCGACGAGCCCTCACGCGCATGACGATCAAGCGTTCATCGACGCGGTGTCTGACTGGGGCGATGAATGAGGCGCGGCGACATCTGGACCGTCGCCGGCGGCAAGGACTATGCGGGCAAGCCGCGCCCCGTCGTCATCGTGCAGGACGATAGCTTTGACGCGACGGACTCCATAACGGTCTGCGCCTTCACCACCGACGAGACCGAAGCGCCACTGTTCCGCCTGGCCGTCGAGCCGAACCAGCGCAACGGTCTGCGTGCGGCGTGTCGGCTGATGGTGGACAAGATCACCACGGTTCCAAAGACCAAGGTCGGCGCGCGCGTCGGCCGGTTGGACGACGAGGATATCCTGCGGCTCAATCAGGCCGTTCTCGTGTTCCTCGGGCTGGCTGTTTCGCCAAGGAGCAAGCGGGAAGCGTGACCGAAAATATAGCTGAACGCGTCCCAGCGTAGAGATCGACCGTTCCGTCCGACCGGTGTTTGCGCGATGTGTTCGACGAACTGTTCGGGTCATAGCGATGAGATAAGGAGAGCGCCAGCATGACCGTTCCGCAACGCGTCGCCCTTTATCTGCGCGTCTCGACTGCGCGGCGGGCCGAGCACGATCTTTCCATCTCGGATCGGAAGCGGTAGGGCGAGGATATTGCCAATCTCGCGGCTATCAGCTTGCCGAGACCTACGTTGAGCCGCGCGCATTCGCCACCAGCGACCGCCGCCCCGGAATTCCAACGCATGATTGAGGCGGGAACCAGCAAACCCGCGCCGTTCGACGTGGCGATCGTCCAATGGTTCGGCCGTTTCTTTCGCGACCATTCCGAACCGCAATTCTACTTCCGCAAACTAGCGAAGAAAAGCAATCGCACTCCGGTAATACCATATCTGGCGGAGAGACAGGGATTCGAACTCACGCCCCGATAATGGTGCCACTTTTGTTCGTAACTGTCCGCAAGTATCTGAAAAACAATGGTTAACCATGGGGCTTCCCTCGGCATTCCCCGTCCGCGTTGTTTTTCTTCGTTCGCGCTTGACCGGCTTAGCCCAC
>JANXTL010000161.1 GCA_025352375.1 Acetobacteraceae bacterium
GTGGAATCTCTCACTGGCTTTCATCCCAGGCATAACACGATACGGGCGCCGAGCACCGCCTTCGATCGGCGGCGCCGAAACCTTGTCTCACATTACAGTAGCCCTCCCCTACCCCAACCGATCCAACAACGCCTGCATCGCCACCTCCGCGAACTTCCGCATATTCCTGACCCGATCGCCATCTCCCGTCTCCAGCGTCATCGCCTTCGTCCCCTCCGGCCCGGAAATCGCGATGCACGTATGCCCTGCCTTATCCCCGTAACGATTCCCGGTCGGCCCGGTAGCCCCGGTTTCCCCCAGCCCCCACGTCGCCTCCAGTTTCTCCTTCACCCGCTCGGCCAGCAACGACGCATATGGTTCGGTGGACGCGCGCTCGATCGGCGGCGGCAACGGGTTGGGGATGTCCATGAAACCCGACCGCGCATACGCGGTATAAATCACCGAACCGCCCCGGAAATAGGCGGACGCCCCGCCCACCGACAGCAACGCGGCCGAGATCAGCCCGCCGGTGGAGGACTCCGCGATGGCAACGGTCTCCCCGCGTTCTTTCAGGCGGGCACCGATTTTCTCGGCCAAAGGCAACAGTTCCTGCATGGTTCATACTCCCTTTTCGATGATGGCTGCGATAACCCGTTGCGTTTCCAACGCTTCTTCCCCGGGGATGAGCGTGTCCCGGTCCTGCGCGATGGCGTCGAGGAAGTCGGTCCACAGGTCCCGGTGCGCATCGTGCGCGAAGGCCATGTGCAGCACACCGCTGCCAGATCCGCCTTTGTCCTCGAAATTTTCCTTCGTTCCGTCCAAGAACGAAACCGACAGGCTGCCGCCCTCCAACGTGGCCGTCCCGAGCGTGCCGATCACTTTGATTTCCCCCGCGCTGCCGGGATACGCCGCCGTGGTCGCGATGATCGTTCCGGGCGCGCCGTTGCCCAGGCGGATCAGGGCGGAGGCGTAATCTTCCGTCTCCATCCGGTGCACCTCGGTGGTCCGCAGTTGCGAGGCCTGCACAGACGAAATCCCTAACAGCCACCGAAACAGATCGATCTGGTGGATCGCCTGGGTGATCAGCACTCCGCCGCCGTCGCGGGCCAGCACCCCTCGGCCGGGTTCGTCGTAATAGGATTGCGGGCGCCACCAGGGCACGGTCAGCCACGCGGCTTGCACCTCGCCCAGGGCGCCCTCCGTCAGCAAGGCCTTCAGCCGCATGTTGCCGACACGGAACCGTTGTTGCAGCACCACCCCCAGCCGACGACCGGCCTTCCGCCCGGCTGCCACCAGGGCCTCCGACCGAGCCACTGTTACTTCCAATGGCTTCTCGCACAGGACGTGTTTGCCAGCGGCGAGCGCGGCTTCCACCATCTCCAAATGCGTGTTGGCGGGCGTGAGAATAAGCACGGCATTCACCGCCGGATCGGCCAGCGCGGCCGGCAGATCGGTAGTGACGGGGAAGCCGAACTGGTCTGCCACCGGCTGCAAACGGGCATTGGTCCGAGCCACCGCCCACACAACCCGGACCCGCTCCCGGAGGTCCACGAGGCTGCGCGCATGCGGCGGAAAACCGTTGGCGACTCCGATAATTGCGACCCCGATCACGGCCGCGCCTGCGCGTCAAAACATGGCTGTGCCTGCGCGTAAAAACATGGCTGTGCCTGCGCGTCAAAACGCGACGCCCGCGCCTGCGCGTCAAGCGCCATCTGGCACATGGCGAACACCGGCTCCTGTGCCAGTAAACCTCCCAGAAAATCCCGGTAATAAGTCACCGGCAGCCCGGAACAATCCACATGGCGGGTGCCGGTGCGATTGGCGACGAACATGTGGTCGGTACCATCGCGGCCCTCGATATCCAGGTTCTTGCGCAACTCCAAGGTGCCTTCGGTGCCGACCAGGAACAGACGCCCATCGCCCCAGGTTGGCAGACCGTCGGGGGTGAACCAGTCCATGCGGCAATAGCCGCGCACGGAGGGCGTTTGCAGCACTAGTTCCGCAAAATCCTCAAATCCGGGCGGCTCCGTGCCGAACGCGCCAATCGTCGAAGAAACGATATCGGCGGTTTCCACTTGAGCGAAAGCCAGGAACGTGTCGATCGCGTGCACCCCGATGTCGTTGATGATGCCCCCGTACGCGGGCGTATCGAAGAACCAAGGGGGACGCAGCGCCCGGTTCAGCCTGTGCGGCGCCAGATTGACCATCTGCACCAGGCGCCCCAGCTCCCCCGAGCGCAAAACGCCTAAGGCCGCCTGAATGGAAGGGGAGGCCACCCGCCCCACGCAGATCGACCAGGCCCGCCCAGTCTCCTTCACCGCCACCCGCACGGCTGCCAACTGCGCCGCCGTGGTCACCCCCGGCTTGTCGCACAGCACATCTTTTCCAGCGCGCATCGCCTCGACCGCCAACTTCGCTCGGTCCGACGGTTTGGCCGCGATCACCACGAAATCGATGGAAGGATCGTCCAGCAGCCGCTGGCGAAACACAGCCGGCACCCCAGGAAACCGCTTGCGAAACCCCGCCAGCACCCGACCATCCGTCGACACAGGGTCGTAGCCCGCGCACACCGCTCCGGCGGCCAGAAGCCCCTCCGTGATGTCGTAAATATGCCGGTGGTCCAGTCCGATCGCCGCGAAGCGCGCCATTGTCGTCCCCTCCTGAACCCGAACGCTCGCACCATCTTGGCCTGCCCGCAACCAAGGTCCACAATGCCCCCAGCAACACCGAACGGGAGGATACCCCAATGGCAGACAAAGTAGCCGTCATCACCGGCGCCGGCAGCGGCATTGGGCGCGCCTCGGCGCTGGCCCTCATGGCAACCGGCTGGTCCGTCGCCCTGCTCGGCCGCCGCAAGGACGCGTTGGAGGAAACTGCCGGCATGGCGACCGGTGGCCACTCGCTGATCCTGCCGACCGACGTGTCATCCCCCGAGCAGGTGGCGGCGACCTTCAAGGCCGTTGTGGAAAAATTCGGCCGCCTCGACATGCTGTTCAACAACGCCGGCGGCAACGTCCCCGCCACCAACTTCGGCGACATGACGTGGGAGGGCTGGAAAAGCGTCGTGGACGTCAACCTGAACGGCATGTTCCTTTGCGCCAATGCCGCCTTCCGGGCGATGCGCGACCAGACGCCGATGGGCGGGCGCATTATCAACAACGGCTCGATCTCCGCGCATAACCCGCGGCCGGGCTCGTCGGCCTACACCACCACCAAGCACGCGGTGACTGGGCTGACCAAGTCGATCGCGCTGGACGGGCGGCAATACGACATCGCGTCCAGCCAGATCGACATCGGCAACGCCGAGACCCCGATGACCGCGCGATCCGTCAACGGGCAGATGCAGCCCTACGGCCAAGTGGCGGTCGAGCCGCGCATGGACGTCGCCCATGTCGGCGCCCAGGTGGCGTTCATGGCCAATCTGCCGCTGGAATCCAACATTCAGTTCGTCACCATCATGGCCACCAAAATGCCCTGGATCGGGCGCGGCTAGTCCGGTGCTGGGCCGGCGGGGACTGATCGCTGCGGGGGCTGTGTTCGGCACGGCCGGCCCAGCCGCCAGCAGGCAAGGCCCGCCCAAGCCCGGGGGAGCCCCGGTCAACGTCGTTGCCGACACCCATCGGGGCAAGGTGCGCGGCGCCTTGCTGGACGGGATCCGCGTCTTCAAAGGCATCCCCTACGGAGCCTCGACGGAGGGCGGCAATCGGTTCCGAGCGCCCAAGCTGCCGAAGCCGTGGACCGAGGTACGCGACGCGCTGGCCTTCGGGCCTATGGCGCCTCAGCAGGCGCGGGAAAAGGCCTCGATCACCGCGTCCTGGACCTACGACAAGGATATGAGCGAGGACTGCCTCGTCCTCAACATCTGGACGCCGGCCCTGCGCGACCAGCGCAAGCGGCCGGTGATGGTGTGGTTCCACGGCGGCGGGTTTTCGTCGCTGTCCGGGTCCCGCAACGTGTTCGACGGCACCCGGCTCTGCAAGAAGGGCGATGTCGTCGTCGTCACCCTGAACCACCGCCTCAACGTGTTTGGGCACCTGTATCTCGCCAAGCTCGGGGGCGCGGACTACGCGGAGTCCGGCAACGCCGGCATGCTCGACCTCGTGTCCGCGCTGCGCTGGGTGCACGACAACATCGCCGAGTTCGGCGGCGACCCGGCCAACGTCACCATCTTTGGCCAGTCCGGCGGCGGGGCGAAGGTCAGCACCATCATGGCCATGCCGCAGGCGCGCGGCCTGTTCCACCGCGCGATCGTCCAAAGCGGATCCCACCTGGAAGGCCTGACGCCGGAGGAGGGCACGCGCAACGCCCTGGCCCTGCTGAACGCCATGGGCCTGAAGGAGAAGGAGGTACCGAAGCTGCGCCAACTGCCGATGGACCAGATCCTGGCCGGCATGGCGAAGGCGAAAGTCAATTTCAGCCCGGTGCTCGACCAGCACATCCTGATGAAAGGTCCCTGGCTGCCTGACGGGCCCGCCGTGTCGGCCAACGTCCCGATGTTGATCGGCACCACCAGGACCGAGACCACCGCCCTGATCGGCGCCGGCGATCCCGCGACCTTCACGCTGGACGATGCGGGCTTGCGACAGAAACTCGGCCCGTGGGTGCCGGAGAAAGAGACCGATCGGGTGCTGGCCGGCTTTCGGAAAACGATGCCGACCGCCACCCCATCCGATTTGTTCTTCGCCATCACCACCGACCGCCGGGTGCGCCAGCAGGCCTGGACCCAGGCCGAACGCAAAGCCGCGCAGAACGCTGGCTCCGTCTGGTTGTACGAGGTCGATTGGGCGACCCCGGTGGAGGGTGGCAAATGGCGCTCCCCCCACTCGCTGGAACTCGCGTTCGTGTTCGACAACGTTGCGAAGTCTGAGGCGATGGTTGGCATCGGCCCCGAACCCCAGGCGCTGGCGGATCAAATGAGCGCGGCTTGGCTGGCCTTCGCGCGGGCCGGAAACCCGAACACGCCGGTTTTGCCCACGTGGCCGCCGTTCAAGCCGACAGACCGAGCGACGATGGTGTTCGACGTGAAGTCGACGATGGTGAACGACTTCCGCAAGGACGAGCGGACGCTTTTGGCCGCGCTGCCGTTGTATCGTGTGAGCCGGTAGGGCGGCCGGTTTCCATATCTTTCTAGACTGAGACTGACGAAAGATGTGAGTGCCCGCTATCGCCGACATGACGAATGGCACTTATCTGCGGTAAAAATACTTTTCCGACACGCGGGGTCGAACGCCGACAGTTGCGGCTCCGGTTCGTTCAGGTCGCGCGGGATGGTGCGCTCTGCGCCGGACGCCGGGATGACGGTGTGTATGGAACCTCCCTCTGTCATAATGCCGCACGCGCCGAGTCGCCGGCGCATATGCGGCGGAACCGACATGACCTATCAGTCCAAACAGAAGCCCAAAGCGCAGACGGCACTCACGATCGAACAGCGCCTCGACGCGCTCTACGTTCGCGCCGCCGGCTTCGTCGCGCCCGACCGGATCGAGGGGCTGCTGCGCCAATTGCTCAAGTCCCTGGACCATTTTTCCGCCCGAGTGGACCTTCCGTTGTTGCTGGCGACGACGCTGGCGGTGAACACGCCCTCCATGAATGGCAGCACGGCGTTCGATCGTATGGCCAAAGCCGGCGGATACGCCCCCGAAGATGCCGACCTGGTGATGGCGCTGCGCCGCGCGCGGTATCGCATCGTCCAGTTGACCGGGGGCGCCTGCCGGGATTTCGCGACGGGGGAGCCGCTCTCGTTGCGCCCTGACGCGCGCATCGAATCAGCGCCCGTACTGTGCCTGATCGTGCCCATACCGGACGGCACGGTGGCGATCGTCGGGCAGCCGGTGCCGCTCGACCCCGCCGCGCTGGAGGTCGCTCGCCCCTTCATCCGCCCCGGCGCCGCCGGCCTCAGCAACCCGTTGCGGTGCGTCGAGCTGGTTTATCGGCATGCGCTTCGTTCCGGCGTGCAAAGGCCTGAAGCCGAACCGCGACCGCACCAAACCAAACTGCCGTTCAGGCCGGACACCGATCCGTTGGACAAGCTGGCCGCCGCGTGGGCGGGCCGGCTGGGCGAACTGACCGAACAGGATTTCGCCAAGGCGCGGCCGCTTACCAGCACGATCCGGTTGATGAACGGCCTGGCTTTCAGCGGCCTCGCGCGCGATGCCGGGCGGGCGAGCCTGGCGGATGCCTATGCCCGCATCGCGCTGGTCATAATGGAAACGTTCGTGCTCCGGCATCGCTACGGTTCGGATGGCCTGAGCCTCGATGAGCTGCACGCCGAGATCGCCGCGACCGTGGTGGAACGCGGCATTCCGCGGCGGACACTGGCCTTGTTCGAAACCCTGCGGGGACGGCTGACAATCGCCCCCGCCGCCGGACGCATCGCCGACGGAGATCTCGACAAGCTGGTGCAGCGCATCCGCGGGCTGCGTGCCAAAACCGTCGACCAGGGTTGCACCGAACACGAAGCGATGGCAGCGGCCTCGAAAGTAGCGGAATTGCTGGACCGTCACGGGCTGACGCTGAACGAACTCGATCTGCGGCGGCAAAGTTGCGAGGGCGTTGGCATCGACACCGGCCGCAAACGGCGCGGGCCGATCGATAGCTGCATGACCGCCATCGGCGCGTTTTTCGACTGCCGCGCCTGGTCGGAGATTTCGGCCGACGACACCATTCGTTACGTCTTCTTCGGGCTGCCGGGCGATGTGGACGGGGCGGTCTATTTGCACGACCTCGTGACGCAGGCGTTCGAAACGGAAACCCTGGCGTTTCAGAACGGCCCGATTTACCGCGAAAGCACAGAGCGTCGCACCGCTACGAACTCGTTTCAGATCGGACTCGCCAGCGGGATAAGGGCGAAGCTGGAGGCATTGCAGGCCGAGCGGGACGCGGTGCGACGGGGGTCGTCCGGGCGCGATCTCGTTCCTGTCAAGCAATCGATCCTCGATGACGAGCTGCAAAAGCTTGGCTTGAATTTCGTCAACCGTTCCGCGTTGCGTCCGAAGCGCGCTTTGGCGGATGCCTACGGCGCTGGCAAGGAAGCCGGCGAACGGTTCGAATACCGGGCGGGGATCGAGGCTTAGCTGTTAACGCAACTCGATCCGCCCGGCACGTTCCTCCGCCGCGTCTAACGCCGCCTCGATCGCCATGCGGGGCAGCCAGCGCAGCAACCCCGGTTTCGCCGGCGCGAACCGTTGCGCTACCGCTTTCTCCCCGCCCAACTGACGCACCACCGACGCGACATCGCCGAACCCGTCGATCAGTCCCAGCTCCTTGGCCTTGGCGCCGAGCATGAAGCTGCCGTCGAACACCGCCGATTCGTCGGCGGTGAGGCGGGGGCCGCGCCTTGTCCTCACCCAGTCCTTGAACCTTGTATGCAGATCGTCCATCAGCTCATGGGCAAACGCCACATCCTCCGGCCGTTCGGGCGAGAACGGGTCGAAGCGCGCTTTATTGCTGCCGGCGGTGTAAAGCCGGTACTCGACCCCCAACCGCGCCAGCAGCGCCGGCACCCCGAACCCGCCGCCGCGCACGCCGATGGAGCCCACAAGGCTCATGGGATTGGCGTGGATTTCGTCCGCCGCGCAGGCCAGCCAATAGCCGCCCGAGGCCCCAACTTCCCGGATGACCGCATGCACCCGAACCTTGTGCTTGTCCGCCAAACGGCGGATTTCCGACGCGATCAGGTCCGATTGCACCGGCGACCCGCCGGGGCTTTCGATGTCCAGCACCACTGCCAGCTTGCCCGCCGACAGGAACGCCTTGCGGATCGGCGCGGCGAGGTCGCCGATGTTCAGCGCACCCTTCTTCGGCGCGATCGGCCCATGCAGCTCGATCACGGCGACTCGGGGCTTGCGCCAGAGGGCGAGTTTCATTGGTGAGGCTCCGTTTGCGACCAAATACATACGCCGGTCTGCCAGATTCGGCGCGCTTGTTAACGATTGATTAACCATTCCATGCCTATTCTGCCGGAGCCGACCGGCTATGGAGTGCCATCGTGAGCGACCGCGTCAACGGAATGAACTACGCGCTGCTGTTTTCCCCGTCTTCCGCGAGTGATGTCGTGGCGGGGATACTGAGCGCGTTATACAACCCCAATGCATCGTCCACGGCGGTCACTACCGGCAATCCCATCGTCGATCTGAAGCTGGCGCAGGCGAACCGGATCGCCGAGGTGGCACGGGAAGCGAAGCAGCCCCAGGTGGCACGCGATATCGCGGCCTTCGCCAAGGCGGTGAACAGCGCCACCAGCGTGCAGGCGGCCCTGACCAACCCCAACGTGATGAAGGTGCTACTGACCGCGAACAATCTGTCCAGCTACATCCAGTACCCGGCCCTGGCGCAGAAGGCGCTGATGTCCGATCCCTCGGCCAGCCATTCCCTGGTCAATCAACTCGGCAATGCCGCGTTGCTGAGCGCCGCCAAGACCTTCGATTTCGCCAAAAACGGGCTGTCGGCACTCAAGAACCCCAAAACGATCGCGACGTTGACCAACGCTTACGCCGAGGTGCTCTGGCGCCAGTCGCTGGACGTCGCGACACCCGGTTTGTCGAGCGCATTGACGTTTCTGGGGCAGGCGCATTCCATTACCTCGGTGGACAACATTCTTGGCGATCCAACCAACCGCCGTGTTGTCCTTACCGCCCTGGGTATTCCCGAACAGATCGCGTTTCAAAACCTGACGGCGCAGGAACAGGCGGTGTCGTCGCGGGTGAAGATCGCGGATTTTCAGAAACCGTCCTATGTAACGAGTCTGACCGACCGATACCTGCTGGCGATGCAGCAGCAGGCGCAGCAGAACGGGTCCCAGGGCCAGTTTGCGTCGATCTCGGGGCTGCTGGCCTGATCGTCACGCCCAGGGCGTATGGCCCTCGAAAACAAAAACCTCCCCCCGCGCCGGAAGGGGCGAGGGCAGGTCGCTCGTCTGGCCGATTAAGATTTCGGCGCCGGTACGCGCCATGAACTGGTCGCCGGCCGATCCGGCGATGGTCAGTTCCACGGCGTAACCAGGATCCAGTGTCGCTACATAATGATCGTTCCAGCGGTATTCCTGCCGGACGAAGAAGGCGATGACCCGCCGTAGCGCCGCGATCCGCGCGGGGTTCGTGGCGTCCGCGAACAAACGCCACATAATCGAGGGGGCCTCGCGCGCGTTCGCTGCGATGCTGGCCTGGATCATGCGTTCCTGGGAGATAACGGTGAAATCCAGCGTGTGGCCCGCTGCCTTGGCGAGTGCGCGGATGAACGCGCGCTGAGTGCGTCCGTTACCCTCTCGGAAGGCGTGGATGGCGTTGATCGCGGCCATGATGTCGGTGGCCTGTGTGGCGAATTCGTCGCGGGACAGGCCGCGCAAATGGTTATCTTTTCGCAACAGGTCGGATATCGCCTTGAGCTTGAAAAATGCCCAGGGTTGGGAGGCTTGAGAATGGCCGCACGACCGCAAGTTTCCTCACGAAGGGCACGAAGATTCAAAGCCGCGAAGATGCGCGAAGTTCTGTTGTACGCCCGCCCATACAACGCTTCGCGGTCGGCGTCGACGTCCGGATAGGTATAGTTAGGCACGATTAGCGAATGCCGAGAAGGGCCTTGAGTTGCGGAACGATATCCGTGACCTCGATATCGCCGCGAATGTAGGCATCGAACACCGGATCGGTTTTGGGGTCTCTGAAGACGCCTTCCAACCGGTTTTCGGAATCGCCGACGCGGACGTGATCGCGCCGCTGCTCGACCTCCTCCGCGGTGAGGCGGGGCTTCTGCCTGGGGAAGATGGGAAGGGTTACGTCGTCCACCGGCAGTCATCCTGATGCTGCCATCCTGATGCTGCGGCATTTACCACGAATCGCCGGCTCGAAACGTCGCGCTTACTGCGGAGTATAGGGGGATTACATTTGGCTCGCCATGAGGTGGACGCTGATGGGCACCCAGGCCCACCCAGATCGGACCGCGCACACAAATCCCCAAGCAACCTGGGAAGGGGCCGGTCGCGAGGCGCCCAAACGTCACACCATTGACGCGAACCCCGCCATCCCCTACCAACCAGCCACCGGACCCGTCCGGTCCTCGTGATTTGTCCGGCCGGATTGCGACGAGGTGAAACAAGCGCGCTAAAGAGGCCAGCGTCATGCTCGGTAACCGCCGCGCAGAGGCTGCTCGACGGTCGGTCCATCGCAAGAAGGACCTGGAACCATGACCAAAGACCCCAAGACCTACCGCACCGCCACCCGTCTTGTCCAAGGCGGCGTCCAGCGCACCCACCACGGCGAAACCGCCGAGGCACTCTTCCTCACCTCCGGCTACGTCTACGACAGCGCCGACCAGGCCGAAGCGACCTTCGCCGGCACCGTCGAACACTACCAGTACTCCCGCTTCGCCAACCCCACGATCACCATGCTCGAACAGCGCCTGTGCCTGATCGAGGGGGCGGAGGAATGCCGCACCACCGGGACCGGCATGGCGGCCGTGAACGCGGCGCTGCTGGCGCATCTGAAAACCGGCGACCGGGTCGTGGCCTCGCGCGCATTGTTCGGCTCCTGCCACTGGATTGTGTCCACGTTACTCCCGAAATTCGGCATCACGTCGGTCTTCGTCGACGGCCACGACCTGGACCAATGGAAGGAAGCGCTGTCCAAGCCAACCAACCTGGTGCTGCTGGAAACCCCGTCCAACCCAATGCTGGAAATGGTGGACCTGCCCGCCGTCGCCGAACTCGCACACGCAGCCGGCGCCATCGTGGTGGTCGACAACGTCTTCGCCACCCCGTTGCTGCAACAGCCGCTGACCATGGGCGCGGACGTCGTCGTCTACTCCTGTACCAAGCACATCGACGGCCAGGGCCGGGTGCTGGGCGGGGCGATCCTGTCCAACCGCAAATGGGTCAACGACGTGTTGCAGCCGTTCATCCGCAACACCGGCCCGGCCATGTCCGCCTTCAACGCCTGGATCCTGCTGAAAGGGATCGAGACCCTGGGCCTGCGCGTCGATGCCGGCTGCCGCGCCGCCGCCGCCATCGCCGACTTCCTGGCGGAGCAAAAGCATGTGACCCGGGTTTGGTACCCGATGCGCGACGATCACCCGCAAGTGGCGCTCGCCCGCAAGCAGATGACCGGAGGCGGCACCGTCGTGACGTTCGAGGTCGCGGGCGGCAAGGACGGTGCTTTCAAGGTCATGAACGCGTTTGGCCTGATCGCGATATCCAATAATCTTGGCGATACCAAATCGCTGGCCACCCACCCCGCGACCACCACCCACATGCGCATCGGTGCCGACGAACGCGCGAAGCTGGGCATCACCGACGGGGTGATCCGGCTGTCCGTCGGGCTGGAAGACCTCGACGACCTGAAAGACGACCTCGCACAGGCATTGGCCACACTGGGTTGAAAAACACCCGCACTGGACAACACAGTGGTATGAAGCGCTAGCATCCGCCGACCGGACGGGACAATCCCGTCCGGTTGGCAAAGCAGGGCGGAGGTACGAATGACCACGGACGATACCTATTCCCTCACCACGCGGGGCGTGCGCGTGACCGTTCGGTCGTTCTATTTGGCCGATCAATCCGAACCGGATGAAAATCGCTTTGTCTGGGCCTATCGCGTCTGGATCGAGAACCGGGGCGGCGAACAGGTGCAACTCCTGAAACGCACCTGGGAAATCACCGACGCCACCGGCCACACCCAAAAAGTGCATGGCCCCGGGGTGATCGGCGAGCAACCGGTGCTCGATCCCGGGCAGGGGCACGAATACACATCCGGCACCCCGCTGCGCACGCCGTCGGGCTTCATGGTGGGGTCCTACCACATGATCGTTACAGAAACCGGCGAGCCCTTCGACGTCGCCATTCCCGCGTTTAGTCTGGACAGCCCGCATCAGAGCGGTAGGGTGCATTAGACATCCTGGCGGTTGCACCTGGAAACGGGTTCGCCAGCACCCAAATACCGGCGTCATGACCTACCGGAGGAAGCCTCTGTGAATGTAATCGCCCCCCCTCGGACGCTCGCCGCCGGCATCGCGCCGGATCGGCGTCCCTCCCGCGAGGAGGCCGAGGCTGCCGTTCGTACCTTGTTGCGCTGGACAGGCGACGATCCGACCCGCGAAGGCCTGATCGACACCCCGTCCCGCGTCGTGCGTGCCTATGAGGAATTCTTCGAGGGATACACCATCGATCCGGTGAACCTGCTGGAGCGCACCTTCGAGGAAACCGACGGCTACGACGAAATCGTGCTGCTGCGCGACATCCGCCTGGAAAGCCATTGCGAGCACCACATGGTGCCCATTATCGGACGCTGCCACGTCGCCTATCTGCCGCACCGCCGCGTGGTGGGGATCAGCAAGCTGGCCCGCGTCGTGGAGGCCTATGCCAAGCGCCTGCAAATCCAGGAAAAACTGACTGCCCAGATCGCCAACACCATTCAGGACATCTTGCAGCCCAAGGGCGTCGCGGTGGTGATCGAGGCCGCCCATCAGTGCATGACCACCCGCGGTGTCCATAAGCCCGGCGTCACCATGGTCACCAGCCGTATGCTCGGCGCCTTCCGCGAGGACCCCAACACACGGCGGGAACTGCTGGCCATGATCGGCAACCGCGGCACCACGATCACCGGCGACTGACGCGGCCAGCCATGGCGACCCGCAGGAACGTCGACACAATCTTCGTCCCGGCCCGCAGGGTCCCCCGCAGCGACCCCGCGACTTTCGACACCCCGCCCGCGCGGCAGCGGTAGGGCATCGGGACTTCCTGGATCCGTAGGCCGAGGCGGGCGGCTTTCATCTGCATCTCGATGTTCCAGCCGTAGGTCATCTCCCGCATGTCCAGCCGCGCCAGCGTGTCCCGCCGGATCGCTCGGAACGCGCACATGTCGCTGTAGCGCGTGCCGTACAGCACGCCGATGCCGAAGCCGAAAATCTGCCCGGCCAGCACCTGGTGCCAGTTCATCGCCCCGGGTTCCCGCACGCCGCGCGTGCGGGAGGCCAGGACCAAATCATGCGTTCCCTCGATGACCGGCCCGGCGATGCGGGACAGCAGATCGCCCCGGTCGGCGCCGTCGCCGTCGAGGAAGACGAGCACCTCGCACGCCGGGTCGGCTGCCGCCGCACCGGCCGCGCAGGCCCGGCCGTAGCCGCGGCCCGTGTCGATGACGGTTGCGCCAGCTTCCCGCGCGATCGCCTGGGTGCCGTCGGTGCTGTTGCTGTCAGCGACGATGACCTGCCGCACCAGGGAAGCGGGGAGTTCGCGGATCACCGCGCCGATGGCCTCGGCTTCGTTCCAGGTCGGGATGACGACGGCGACTACAGGCTCCATCGCAAGCCGCAATTCTGGCAGGGCGTGGGGGGCGCGTCGCCCAGCAGGTTGGTGCGGAAATCCTTGTAGGCCGGGCTGTTCCAGATTTCCTTCAATGTGTCCTGGGTGGCGTCGCCGAGGGTGTAGTTCTCATACCCGCGGGCCGAGAACGGGGCGATGCAACAAGGCAAGGCGCGTCCGTGGGCGGTGAAATACATCAATGACCACGGGCGGCGGCAGGTCGCCCAGGGCTTGTCGTCGGCTTGCCGCTTAAGGCTCAGGCCGGGTTCGGTGGCGCCGGAGGCGTCCAGGCTCACACCGAGTTCGCGTCCGAGCACCTGAGCCGTTTCGATGGCGGCGGTTTCGTGGTCGCGGGTTTGTTCGAACAACGAAAATTCGGGGCGGGCGAGGCCAAACCCGGCTTCGTCGAACACCAGGCGTTGGAGGTGTACCTCGGACACGCCCATCTTCGCCGACAGGCGGACGAAATCGGGTAGCTGGTCGACGGTTTCCTTCAAGCCGGTCAGCCACAGCGAGACGCGAGGCGTTGTTGCACCGATCTCCCGCTGAAAGGCGGTGAACTTGCCGACGTCGCGCACGATACGATTGAAAAAATCCTTGCCGCGAACCCGCAGATAGCTTGCCCGGTCGGCCGCATCCAGGGACACGCGCAACTCGTCCAGGCCCGTATCGACCAGGCCTTGGAATTTCTTCGGATTGAGCAAGGTTCCGTTGGTGTTGAACAGCACGTAGGTGCCACGATCCTTCAGGTAGCGGATCATGCGGGGCAAATCGCGCACCAGCATCGGCTCACCCACCCCGTGCAGCACCACGCGGGCGATGTTGGGTACCTGATCGACGATTTTGGTGAACAGCGACCAGCTCATGTCGGCCGGTGCCTCCAGCTCCTCGAAGGTGCGGGGGCAGGTGTCGCAAAGCAGGTTGCAGCGGTTCGTGACCTCCAGATAGAGGCACACGGGCGGCGCTTCCGCCACGGCGGACCGTTCCGCGGTCACCGATTCGAAATAGCGGCGCGGGTCCGTCAAAGTCGTTGCGGACATCGGAGAGTTCCTTCGGTCGGTGAAAACAGGGTGCGCAGTTCGGCCAGTGCCAGCAGCAGGGCCGGGACGTAGATCGCGGACGCCCAGGTGAACGAACCCTCGAACGGGTTCACGAACAGCAGGACCGGCGCGGCGGATAGCCAAAGCACCGGCCGGCTTGGCGCAACGACCGCCGGCAGCGCCAGCCAGACGAAATACCAATAATAATGCGGGCCGATGACCACGGTCGCCGCCGCCGCCAACGCCGCCGCCCGCCCGCACACCGCGCGGATATCGCCGCTGTCGGAGCGGGTCGTTGCCCATAGCGCCATCGCGCCCAATGCCAGGATGGCAACGGCAGCATAGATCTTGCTCGCGTATAGCGGCAGCGGGAAAACCGTTGCGATGCCGGCCAGGAGCCAAATGCCCTTGCCGCTTTCCAGCCCTTCCTCCGCGCTGTAGCCGGGCAGGAAGCCGAACACGCGCCAACCCACGCCAGCGTAGCAGGCGTACAGCACGACGATGGCGATCGCGGTGCCGCAAGCGAATCGCCACCGGCCTCCCCGCCGCCAAAGCGCGGGACCCACCGCGAGCGGCAGGAATTTGACCAACGCCGCGGCGCCGAACACCGCGCCCGCCCAACCGTCCCGCCCACGCGCAAGCAGCAAGAGCGCGCCCGCCAGCAGTCCGATCCCCACCGCATCGACGTGCCCATCCATCGCGAACGACCACACCGCCAGCGGATTCCACGCGTAAATCAGCACACGCTCGGAGGGCAGTCCCGTTAGCGCCAGCAGCCGGATCGCGCAGAAAATGGCCAGAGCCTC
Source organism: Acetobacteraceae bacterium (assembly GCA_025352375.1). Lineage (GTDB taxonomy): Bacteria > Pseudomonadota > Alphaproteobacteria > Acetobacterales > Acetobacteraceae > Rhodopila. Next base: position 15,114 of record JANXTL010000161.1, read on the forward strand.
GAAGCCGGCGATCGCCAGTTTCTCAGCGAACACGGTCTGGGACAGTTGGCCGACCGCGGCGAACACCGCCTGCGCCGCCGGGGGGTAGATCGTGTGGGCGTAATCCGGCCGGTTGATGTGGGCGTAGATCGCGCCGTCCCGCAGCGGCGCGAGCGCAGGGTCGGCCGGCACGTACAAATAGGGGTTAATGCCCGCAGCCTGCACCCGCCCGTCCCAGACGTAGCGGTAGATGTCGCTGGAAAGAATGGGCGGGGCGAACAACATCGGCAGGCGCATGGCCACCGCGACGATCAGCACGACCCACACTGCGTGCCGGGGCTGGGGCTGGCGCAGCACCAGCCGCACCGCCAGAAAATAGACGCCGACGGCCGCCGCCGCGAGGCCGGTGACGACCGGTCTCAGGTCGTTAACCCCCTCGGCCTTGTCCCACGGCACCAGATATAACAACGCAATCGCCGTCAGGCCGAGCAGCGCACCCCCAAAGGCGATCAACCGTCTCATTCGGCGGCTCGGTAGAGCCTATCGGCAAGCCTGCCCACCGCTCGCAATGCCGCCGCCGTCGCCGGGGCGTGGTAGTGGCCATCGGCCGGTCCGCCAAGTTCGGCTGCCAGGCGGTCCAAGGCGCGGGCATCGTCGACATCGTACCAATGCGGCAACTCGACGACCTCCAGCCCCAAGGCCTTGGCGCGGCATCGTGTGGCCTCGGCGACGGTATCGGTACTCCACGCGATGTTGGCGAACAACCGAGCATGTGGGGCCTTCATGCCGATCAGGTAATAACCTCCATCCTCGGCTGGTCCAAGGACCACGCGGTCTCCCGCCGCGAGCAGGGCGCGGGCGGCGGTGGCGAGGAACGCGGTTGGCAGCGTCGGGCTGTCGGCGTTCAGCAGGCAGGCGGCCCCGTAGCCCATGTCGAATAGCCCCTGGATCGCATGCAGAAGGCATTTGCCTAACCCCGTCACGCCGCCGGGTACGTCGATCCGACCATCCGCCAGCACGAAGCCCGTGCCCGGCGCGAGGTGCCCATCGAACAGACCGGCCGTCTCGGCCGGGGCATAGGCGATCAGGCCGTGGATCGGCACATCCCGCCCCGCCGCGACCACGTTCTCGCTGATGTCGCGCAGGAAAGCGGCACTGAGCGCCGCTGCCTCGTCGTGCTGCAACGGCGGGCAGAGCCTGGTTTTGGATCGGCCGGCCTGTGGTGCCTTGGCCATTACGCCGATGGCACAGATTTTTTCGCGCTCCATCTCTCAGATCCCGCTGAACCAGTTGTAACCGCGGTCGGTCCAGAAGCCGCGCGGTTGTTTGTTGGTAACATAGATCGTCCGTAACATCGCACATCGGTGCCAGCGCCGCAGCCCCTATCGCCAATCGTCGCCGCGCGATGTCCATGGTTCATACCCCCTTGCCCCGGTCGGACTCAGAGCGGTGACGTCCGTTACAGTCTGGGCATGCGGGATGGAGTGGATTAGGCTCCGGCCCGGAAACTGCGGGAGAAAATCCATGGACTGGACCAAGCTGGTCGCCGACCTCGAGCGTCTGCTCAAGCTGCGCACCCCGCCATTCGGGATGAAGCTGTTCGAAACGGCGGCGGAGATGGAAGCGATCCCCCGCATCCGCCGCCCCAAAGCCGTCCACACGACCGATCAGATCGTCGCCCAGGCCGCTCGTCTGGGCTGGACGGTGGGGATCACGGCGTCGGATCTGGCGGGCGCGCAATGCCGAGCGGTGATCGGGCTCGGCAATGCAAAGGACGCGGAATGGGCGTCTGGGCAGCGTATGGTGGGCGTGTGGTACGCGACACCGGAGGACTCAGGACCGCACCAAGCGGCCATGCACTGCGTGCCGGACGGGCAGTTCGAGGCGATGGCCGTGTCCCCATTGTCCAGCGGCCGGCTGGACCCGCCGGATATCGCGCTGTTCTATGCGACCCCCGGCGCGATGATGTATTTCATCAACGGCCTGCAATGGTCCGGCTACAAGCGCTTCGACTGGTCCGTGGTGGGGGAAAGCGCCTGCGCCGACTCCTGGGGGCGTGCGCTGAAGACGCGGGAAGCCAGCCTGTCGATCCCGTGCTTCGCCGAACGGCGGTACGGCGGGGTGCTGGACGACGAGATGCTGATGGCCCTGCCGCCGGAGCAACTATCGCAGGCGATCAAGGGGATGGAGGCGCTGTCGAAGAACGGGCTGCGCTATCCGTTCCCGCAGTATGGGATCCAGACGGATGCTCGGGCGGGGCTGGGG
>JANXTL010000186.1 GCA_025352375.1 Acetobacteraceae bacterium
CGCATTTTTGTACACGCGACGATGTCAATCGTGAGCGGCCGGGATTCCGATCAGTAGATCCGCCAGCGCGGTCATGTCGCGGACGATAACATCCGGCTGATACGGCCATGCCGAGAAGGGGCGCTGGCGGCGGTCGATGAAGGCGGCGCGCATCCCGGCGGCTTTGGCGCCGACGCAGTCGAATTCGTGGTTGGCGACAAACAGAATCTCATCCGCTCGCAGGCCCAGGATTTCGGCTGCCTTGGTGTAGGTGGCGACGTGCGGCTTGAACGCGTTGGCGACAGCCACCGAAATGGTGTGATCGTAGGTCAGGCCATGGTGCGCTTTCGCCGCTTCCAGCATGTCCGGATCGCCGTTCGACAGCACCGCGATTTGGTATTTGGTGCGCAGGCGATCCAGCGCGGCGGGGATTTCCGGGAATGGTTTCAGGCGTTCGATGCTCGCCACCAGCGCTTCGACCTCGGCACGGCTGTGCTCGATACCCGCTCGGCGTAGCACCTGTGTCACCGACAGATGCCCGATCTCGCGATACGGTATGTGCTGCTTTTGGAGCAACGCGTCGATCATCGAGTTTTCGTAGTGAGTGCGGCGCCACCAGGTGACGAATGAACTGGGATTGCCGGCCCAGCCCTTGGACGCGAGGAAGGGTTTTGCGACCTCGATCAGGCCGCCTTGCATGTCGACCAGCGTGCCGTACTGGTCGAACATCAGGGCTTTGATACCGTCCATCGGGGATTTATCGCAGGCCGGCGTTGATCCGATCCAAAGCCCGCGCGCCGGGAACCAGGGCCATTTCGTCCAACGCGTTCAGCGGCTTGTCGACCGTTTTCAAATGCGCGTGCAGGTCGCGGGGGTTCGGGTCGACATACAGCAGGCCCGTGACAATCTCGCCCGCCGCGGCGCGTTCTTGCATGTAAGTTAGCGCTGCGACGCGATCGTGCACGTCGTAGCTTTGGTGCAATTTGCGGAGCTGAAGGACCGAGCCGTCATGCTGCATCACCATCTCAAGCGTGCCCGGCGCGTAATCGACGGTGATTTCCGGCCGGCCGGTGATTACGTCCAGGGCGTTCAGCGCTTCGTTGTGCTCGCGCACATAGTCGAACGACTTCGTGGAGCCCTCGTGGTTGTTGAACGCCACGCAGGGCGACAGGCAGTCGATGAAAGCGATGCCCTTGTGCTGCAGCGCAGCCTCGATCAGCGGCACCAGCTGGCCCTTGTCGCCGGAGAAGCTGCGGGCCACGAACGTCGCGCCCAGCTGCAACGCCATGCCAACGAGATCGATGGCTTCGTCGCTGTTGACGACGCCGCGCTTGGATTTGGCGCCCTTATCGGACGTAGCGGAGAATTGGCCCTTGGTCAGGCCGTACACGCCGTTGTTCTCAACGATGTAGACCATGTTGACGCCGCGCCGCATGGCGTGCGCGAACTGACCGATGCCGATGGACGCGCTGTCGCCGTCGCCGGACACGCCGAGATAAATCAGGTCCTTGTTCGCCAGATTCGCACCCGTGGCGACCGAAGGCATGCGCCCGTGCACCGAGTTGAATCCGTGCGAGGCGCCCAGGAAGTAGGTCGGCGTCTTGGACGAACAGCCGATGCCGGACATCTTGGCGACGCGATGCGGTTCGATATCCAGCTCGAAGCAGGCCTTGACGATGGCGGCACTGATGCTGTCATGGCCGCAGCCGGCGCAGAGCGTGGACACCGGCCCTTCGTAGTCGCGGCGGGTCAATCCCAGCGCGTTCTTCTGTAGGTCGGGGTGATGGAGTTTGGGCTTCGGAATGAAGGTCATGACACCACCTTATCGATGTTCACATATTGGCCGATGGCACCGGCGATGAAGCGTGCGGTGATCGGCGTGCCATCGTAATGCACGATTTTCGCCAGTTTCTTCGGGTTGATTTCCAGCTCGTTGATCAGCATCGACCGCATCTGGCCGTCGCGGTTCTGTTCCACCACGAAGACTGTGTCATGCGCTTCGATGAAGGCCTCGACCTCGGGGCCGAACGGAAACGCCCGCAGACGCAGGAGGTCGAGCGACACGCCCTCGGCCGTCAGCTGCTCATCGGCTTCGGACATCGCAGGGCTGGTGGAGCCGAAGTAGATCGCGCCGAATTTCGTCGGCCTAGCCGCTTTCGTCTCGATGGCGGCAGGTACCAGGGTCGCGGCGGTGCGGTGCTTCTTCAGCAGCCGCTCCATGTTCTCCTGATAGTCCGCACCTTCTTCCGAATATCGCGCCATGCGGTCCTTGGAGGTACCGCGCGTGAAGAACGCACCCTTGGTGGGGTGGGTGCCGGGATAGGTGCGGTAAGCGATACCGTCGTCGTCCACATCCAGATAGCGGCCAAATTTCGCGCCCGCTTCCAGTTCCTCGGTGGTCATGACCTTGCCGCGATCCATTTTGCGCGAATCATCCCAGACGAACGGTTTGGTCAGGCGTTCGTTCATGCCGATTTCGAGGTCGAGCATCACGAAAATCGGGGTCTGCAACCGGTCGGCCAGATCGAACGACAACGCGCTGAACTCAAAGCACTCGTACGGGTCCTCGGGGATCAGCAGCACATGCTTGGTGTCGCCGTGGCTGGCATAGGCGCAGATGGTCAGATCGGTCTGCTGGGTGCGGGTCGGCATGCCGGTGGACGGGCCGGAGCGCTGCACGTCCATGATCACGGCTGGGATCTCGGCGAAATACGCCAGGCCGATGAACTCCTGCATGAGCGAGATGCCAGGGCCGGAGGTCGCGGTGAACGCCCGAGCCCCGTTCCAGGCGGCACCGATGACCATGCCGATAGAGGCGAGTTCGTCCTCGGCCTGGACAATGGCAAAGTTGTTTTTGCCGGTGGCTTTGTCGACCCGCATGCGGGCGCAATAGCTGGCGAACGCTTCGGCCAACGACGATGACGGGGTGATCGGATACCAGGCGCAAACCGTGGCGCCGCCATAGACCGCGCCCAGGGCGGCGGCTGCGTTGCCATCGATAAAGATGCGGTCGCCGACCGATTCCGATTTGCGCAGCGTCAGCCCAATCGGGCACTGGAGATTAGCCTGCGCCCAATCGCGGCCCATGTGCAGGGCTTTGATGTTCGGCTGGATCAGCGTGTCCTTGCCTTTGAACTGTTCGGAGAACAGTTGCTCGATCACTGTGGGATCGATGTCCAACAGTGCCGACAGCGCGCCAAGGCCAACGATGTTCTTGAACAGCTGACGCTGGCGAGGGTTGCTGTATGCCGCATTCGTGATGCGGGTCAGCGGCACGCCGATCGTCACCACGTCGGAGCGGAATTTCGATTCCGGCATCGGCTTGGTGTTGTCGTAGAACAGGTAGCCACCTGGCTCGATGCCCCTGACGTCCTGGTCCCACGTCTGCGGGTTCATCGCGACCATCAAATCGGGCCCGCCACCACGCGCGCCCAGGTAGCCGGCGTCGGAAATCCGCACCTCGTACCAGGTCGGCAGTCCCTGGATGTTGGACGGAAAGATATTTCGGGGTGTCGCCGCGATGCCCATGCGCAGCACCGCTTTGGCGAACAGCGCATTGGCGCTGGCCGAACCGGAGCCGTTTACATTGGCGAACTTGACGACGAAATCGTTGACCCGTTGCAGGCCTTCGATGCGGTCTACTACTTGCAGCATGCGCTCTCCGCTTGTGCCACGTCGATGAGAAACCGTTCCATATCCCACGCGCCCGTCGGGCAGCGTTCCGCGCACAACCCGCAATGGAGGCAGACGTCTTCGTCTTTCGCCATCACCCGGCCGGTCTTGAGGTTTTTCGACACGTAAATCGCTTGCGTGAGGTCGGTGGCCGGTGCGCTGAGGCGGGTGCGCAGATCGGCCTCCTCCCCATTGGCGGTGAAGCTGATGCTATCGACCGGGCAGATATCGACGCAGGCATCGCACTCGATGCACAGCTTGTCGTCGAACACCGTCTGAATATCGCAGTTCAGGCAGCGCTGCGCTTCCGCGAAGGCCTGCTTGAGGTCGAAGCCAAGTTCCACTTCCGCCTTGATGTCGGACAGCGCCGCGAACTTGTCGCGATGCGGCACTTTGAAGCGGAGGTCCAACGACACATTATTGTCGTAGCTCCATTCATGAATACCCATCTTTTGGCTGACGATGGTGACACCCGGCGGCGGGCGGACGGCGACGTCTTCGTTCTGGCAGAATTTGTGGATGGAGATCGCGGCCTGATGCCCGTGCGCCACGGCCCAGATGATGTTCTTCGGCCCGAACGCCGCGTCGCCGCCGAAGAACACGTTCGCCAATGTGGCCTGGAAAGTGGTCTCGTTCACCACCGGCATGTCCCAGCGGTCGTCGAACGTGATACCGATGTCGCGCTCGATCCAGGGGAACGCGTTTTCCTGGCCGACCGCGATCAGCACGTCGTCGCAGGCATGAAACACGGGCTCTTCGCCGGTGGACACCAGGTTGCGGCGTCCGCGCGCGTCGTATTCAGCCTTCACCTTATCGAACGTCATGCCAACCAGCTTGGCGTCTTCGTGGATGAAGGCGATCGGCACCAGCATGTTCAGGATGGGGATGTCTTCCCCCATCGCGTCCTCTTTCTCCCACGGCGAGGCTTTCATTTCCTCGAAGCCGGAGCGGACGATCACCTTCACGTCGTCGCCGCCCAGCCGGCGGGCGGAGCGGCAGCAGTCCATGGCGGTGTTGCCGCCGCCGAGCACGATGACGCGCTTACCGATCTTGGAAATGTGGCCGAACGACACCGAGGATAGCCAGTCGATGCCGATATGGATATTGGCCGCGGCGTCCTGCCGGCCGGGAATGGGAAGGTCACGGCCGCGCGGGGCACCGGTGCCGACGAAAATGGCGTCGTAGTCCTCCTCCAGAACCGCCTTGAGGCTGTCGATCCGCTGGCCCAGCCGCATTTCTGGACCCATGGCGGTGATGTACCCGACTTCCTCGTCGATCACCTCTTCCGGCAGCCGGAATTTCGGGATCTGACTGCGGATCATGCCGCCCGCGCGCTTATCCGAATCGAAGATCACCAGATGGTAACCCAGTGGCGCCAGATCGCGGGCCACCGTCAGCGAGGCCGGTCCGGCACCGATGATGGCGATCTTCTTGCCGTTCCGGGTCGTCGTCAGCGGTGGCATGCGATCTGAAACATCGCCCTTGAAATCGGCGGCCACGCGCTTGAGGCGGCAGATCGCGACGGGCTCATCCTCCACCCGGCCCCGGCGGCAGGCCGGTTCGCAGGGGCGGTCGCAGGTGCGGCCGAGGATTCCGGGGAAGACGTTGGATTTCCAATTGATCATGAACGCGTCGGCATAGCGCCCGTCCGCGATCAGCCGGATGTACTCCGGCACCGGCGTATGCGCCGGGCAGGCCCACTGGCAGTCGACCACCTTATGAAAGTAGTCGGGGTCGTGAATGTCGGTCGGCTGCAAGATGGACTCCTGTTCCTCCGGCCCAGGTTCGGCTCCCAGACCTGCGCGCGCGGGGGCTTCTGAGACCCCTTGAGCGCGCCGTCAACTATTCTATTCGCAGGCCAGCCTGTCGGCAACCGCCGGGAGTGAAAACGGGATGACCGGGGCCCGGGTTTCAGGTATCCTCCGGACATAGAAGCAGCGTGCGGTCTTCGCAACTGGCAAGCATCCATCCAGACCCCAAGGCAGCCCATGAGCGACAACCCGAACGGCCAGGTTCTGGACTTCCTACGGGATCAGTTCGCTCGTGTGCATATGAAGCTCGACCGGCTCGCCGACGATGTCACGAACCTCGCCGACGATGTCACGAACCTCAAGGTACGGGTTTCGGCCATCGAAGCGGATCTCGGCCATCTGCGGATCGGCATTGCGGAGGTGAACAACCGGCTTGATCGGCTGGACGGTCGAGTCTCGCTGATTGAACGCAGACTCGATCTGGCGGACGCACCGACCCACTGAATGTCATCGGACAGCCACCGGCCCCTCTTCGCACATACTGGCGGTTTGGGGGAGCTTCGGCGGCGCCCCTGTCACGGCCGCATGCCGAACTTCGACTCCCCCGGCGTCCGCAGCGGACCCGCCAGATTGGCGAAATCGCACAGCAGCCGGCGCGTGTCGCGCGGATCGATAATCTCGTCCACCCAGAACGGTTCCGCCGTCCGAAACGGCGAACGCAGTCGGTTCAACCGCTCCGCGATCTGCTCCAATTTCGCCGCGGGATCGTCGGACGCATCGATTTCAGCGCGATAAGCCGCCTCAATCCCCCCCTCCAGCGGCAGCGAGCCCCAGCTTGCGCTCGGCCACGCATAGCGAAGCGCCAACCGCCCGACCGGTTGATGCCCAAGGCCCCCGACTCCGTAGCAGTTGCGCACCACGATCGAGCACCACGGCACCGTCGTCTGATTGATCGCCGACAACGCCCGCACGCCCCAGCGGATGACGGCCGAGCTTTCCGCCCGCAGCCCGACCTGGAAGCCGGGGCAGTCCACCAGATGCACGATGGGGAGATGAAACGTCTGTGCCATATCGACGAACCGGATGATCTTGCTGCACGTATCGGCGGTCCAGGCGCCGCCCTCGAACAACGGATCGCCGGCCAAGACCGCCACCGGCCAACCGTCAAGCCGGGCGAAGCCGGTAATAATGGAGCGGCCGAAAAGCCGCCCCATTTCGAAAAAACTGCCCTGGTCCACCACCGATTCAACGATCCGGCGCATGTGGTAGGCCTGCTTCTTCACCCGGGGGATGACCGAGATCAGCTTTTCATCCGACCGGTTTGGGTCGTCCCACCCGACAACCCGCGGCGGCACGTCATGGATCGAACTGGGTAAGTACGACAGGAACTTACGCGCGGCGTCGAACGCCTGTTCCTCGGTATCCACCGCGTGATCGACGCCGCCGCAGGCGGTCTGGATTTCCCAGCCGCCGAGTTCCTGCTTGGTGCGGGGTTCGCCCAGACGCTCCACCACCGGCGGGCCGGCGACGAACACCGCCGCCATTTCCTTCACCATCACCGAGTAGTGCGATGCGACCAAACGCGCCGCCCCGAGACCCGCGACAGAGCCAAGGCCGAGGCCCACCACCGGCACCGCCGCCATTTGGTTGGCGACGAGGTCGAAAGAAGTCGTCTCGGTCAGCCCGCCCGGCAGATTGGCGCGTCCCGTTGTCTCGATGGTTTTGACCGAACCGCCACCGCCCGACCCCTCGATCAGCCTGATAATAGGCATGCGGAATTCGGTGGCGATCTGCTCCGACATCTTGGGCTTGCCCTTGATGGACGCATCCGCCGATCCGCCGCGCAGCGTGAAGTCGTCGCCCGCGATCACCACCGGCCGCCCGTCCACCGAACCACGCCCGAAGACGCAGTTGCCCGGCATGAATTCGGTTATTTTTCCGTCGTCGTCGTAGGTCGCCTTGCCGGCGATGGACCCGATTTCCTTGAAGGTGCCGGGATCGAGCATCCGGTCGATCCGCTCCCGCACCGTCAGGCGGCCGCCTTTGTGCTGCCGCTCCACCCGCTCCGGCCCGCCCATCTGGCGCGCGAGCGCCTGACGTTGCCGCAGTTCGGCGAGTTCCGGCTCCCAGCTATCGGGATGCGTCTTGGCGGGCTTTGCCGCCGGCATTTGCAGCATGCTGTCGTCGGTCATCCGTCTACTGTCCTTGGTTCTTGGCTTGGTCCGAACCGCAGGCTGAGCGGTGCGGGGCAGCGGTTCCATATTTGCGGCGGTGCGCTTCCGGCCTGGACGCTGACCGCGGTTTCACCCATCAGGGTCATGGCGACGGTCTCGCCGGCTTGGGCTTCGGGCACAGGGACGACGTAACTGAAATGGTGCCGATCGTAGGTGCCCTGGAGGTGGCGGCCACCGGGGGTGACAATCGCGGGTCCGTCGATGTTGATCCGCCGCCCGTCGGGCGCGCACCAATGCCCGTCGATGGCGTCGGCCCGCGCCGGGCTGGCGCCGAGTAGCACCGCCAGCAGGCCGATTGTCCCTGTGAGACCGAGTTTACGCATAAATCATTCCCTTCCGCGCTCGACGGTAGAAAGGTTCGCGTCTGGACGCAAATCCCGCTCGGACTCAAAAAATCTTGCCGCGTTAAATTTTGGTTAACCTGAGGCGCTCATGGTGGTGCCTCCACGACAGGAGGCGACCATGCGCTTTAGAGCGTGATCGCCT
>JANXTL010000219.1 GCA_025352375.1 Acetobacteraceae bacterium
TGGAAGACTTCGTGCAGATCGGCGGCCAGGCCGCGATCGCCGGCCACCTCCGCATTGGCGCGGGTTCGAAGATCGCCGGACAATCGGGGGTGATAGGCGATGTCGCACCCGGCGCGATCCTGATGGGGACGCCGGCGCAACCCCGCAAGGCGTTCTACCGTCAGTTGATAACCCTGAAGCGGCTGACCCGCGACCCCGGTTAATCGCCCTGTCGGTCGCCGCGATCACGCGCTAGAGCGTGATCGCCTGAGGTTGACTTCAACCTCGGGCGTGAATCACCCTCTCAAACAAAGGCTTAGACCATGATCCAACGCCGAGATCGCGTGCAACCTCAAAAGATCATGGTCTAAACGAATTGGGAGACAGGATCGCCGCTGGGAATGCCGACACATAATTTGACCCCGAGCGCCGCCGATACCGGACGGTTTATTCCGGTCTGCGCGCGGGTTGCCAGCACCGCGGTGTTGGTTCTGTCGCTTTTTGTCTTCGTGTTGGCCACACCGCCCTTGGCATACGGCGTCTGGTTTAAGGCTGAACCGGTGATGGTTGGCTTATTGGCCGCCGGCGCCGCCGCGACTGCTTGTCTGCTCGCACTCGACATAACGGGGCACTCGATCGGTCTGCTGGTCCGCCGCCGCCATGTGGCGATCCTGTTGGGGTTTCTGGCCTGGAATGCACTCGTCTCCGCCGCCCATAACTTTCCCGGCCGCAGTTGGCTCGGCACGCCGGAGACAGGGGAGGGGATTTTCACCTTCCTCGCGCTGGCGATGTTGACACAGCTGGCCATGGCGCTCTGGTCGTACCGAGGTAGCCGCACCATGCTCGTGGTCGCCGCGGTACTGGCTGCCTGCGTCATCGCCGGACTGGATGGGTCGATGCCCTGGGACTCCGCCTGGCGGCCAGAACGATATGCCGGATACGCCGGCCTCGTCGGGCCGTCGGTGGCGCTGGTTACGATCGGCGCATTCCAGCGCAAAAGCTGGCGTACGGTGCTGTTGGGATCGATCTTCGGTTTGAGTCTGGTCGCGTTCTCACGGAACAAGACTGCAATTGCTTTGTTGTGTTTGGCCGGGCCGGCGGTGTTCTTCCCCGCGCTCTGGCTGGTGCGGCGCGTCGGGGTGTCGCGCGGCCGGCGGTTTCTCGCTTGGTTGCCGGTATTGGCGATGCTGTTGACCTGGGCGACCATCGCCGGCGCCATCGCCTACGGCGATTACGACCCATTATATTCGGTGCGGTCGCGCGGGCTGCTAATTTTGGCCGAAGTGATTGGATTGCGCGACCATCCGCTGGCGCTGCTGACCGGATTTGGATGGGGCAGCTACAACGATATCCTGTACCAGCACAATTATTTGCCCGGGGTGCATGGGTTCGTGAACGGGGTGTGGGATCCCAACTGGGAAGGCATCGGTGCCGGCGCGTTCCATGTCCATGACGATATTTTCGAGGCGGTCTTAGGCGGCGGCCTGATCGGCGGGATCCTTTACTTGTGGTTCTTCGCCGCGATCGTCGCGGGCGCCCGGCGCGGCATGTTGGCCGTTGGGGCGGTCGGGTGGTTCCTGATTGTGGGATCGCTCTGCTTTTGGTACCCTTTCATGTTTTGCTACCCGTTCCTCGCGCTTGCCGTCGCTGCGACCACGGCCCCGTTCGGTGTCCTGCGGTCCGCGACCCCGGTGCCTATGGACGGGTGGATGCGCTGCGTTGGCCTTGTGCTGGCCGGCGGTTTGGCCGCCGGGTGCCTGATGACGCAAGCCGACGCCAAAGCGGGCGGCGATCGCCTCGCCGCTCTCAACCGGCAAGACCCCGCGGAAATCGCCACGCTCGGCACTTTTCCGCCCGATCATGGGCGGGGCGGGGTACACTTATGGTGGCTGGCGCTGAGCGAAGCCACGTTTGTTGGTCGGCAACTCACCGACTTGCATCCGCCGACCCCGGCACAGGCACAGTGGTACGCGCGCGTCCTTCAGGAGGTGGATGCCTGGACGGCAACAGGCCGAGCCGGGATGCGGCTGGAAGCGTTGACCCTGGCGTTGCGGAACGATTTGATCGCGAACCATGAGCAAACCGGACTCGCCGCGCTGAGGGACCGCGAGCTGCCGTCGTGGGAACCGGCTGTGCTACGGGTGATCGGCGATGCGCCGGACCGGACGGACGTGGCAGTCCCCTATCTGGCACATCTCGTATCGCACAAGGATGTCGCTCGTTTGACCATTATTTGCGCGCGTATCGTGACGATCCGTCCCAACGATCGGGTGTGCCTTTGGTATACCGGCGTCGCGATGCTGGGCGATCCCGTGACCGTTCCGGCGGGCTTGCGCGCGATGCATAAGGCCTTGGTCGCCCATGTCGAGACGGTCGTCCCGATACCGAACACGGCGCGCGACATGGTCGAGGCCAATGTTCCCGGCGACACGCCATGAGCCGCGGGTTCGCCGGTTTATGTCTGGTATTAATTCTGTCCGGCTGCGCCGGGGAGCCGGACGCCAGGGGGAATGCCGCGCGGATCGCCGCCGCTGCCGGGCTGCGCCGGTTGGATATCCGCACCGGCACCTTCGATCTGGTTGCCTATGTCCGGTTCGCGACGGGTCCCGCCCCTGTGTTGCGTGTCTATCGTGTGTTGCGTGTCTATATAGAAGGGGACGGGCACGCCTGGGCGCACCGGGAAAGGCCATCGGAAGACCCGACGCCGTGGAAGCCGGTCGCTTTGGAACTCGCGGCCGCGGATCGGGCCTCCTCCGTCGCTTATCTCGCGCGTCCTTGTCAGTTTATCGCCGCCGGGACAGATCCATCGTGCCAAATTCACTATTGGACGGATGGTCGTTACGCCGAAGCGGTTATCGCCAGCATGAGCCAGGCACTCGACCGGCTAATAACAGCCAGCGGCGCCGATTCGCTGGAGTTGGTTGGATTCTCGGGCGGCGGTTCGGTGGCGGCCCTGCTGGCGGCACGGCGGCACGACGTCGCGAATCTGCGGACGGTTGCCGCGAATTTGGACACGGCCGCTTGGACCGCCCGACAAAACCTGAGCCCCCTGACGGGCTCGCTGAATCCGGCGGATTTCGCGAATCGGTTGCAGGATCTGCCGCAAATCCATTTCAGCGGCGCGTCCGATACCGTAGTCGATGTCGCGGTTCTCAGTGCTTTTCAGGCGCGTTTCGCGCGGCGGGATTGCGTTGTTGCCGAAATCGTCGCGGAAGCTGGGCATGGCGAGGGCTGGCAAGCGGTGTGGCCACGACTGTTGCGACAGCCGTTTCGCTGCGCGGGGCACTGATTTGGCCGCGGCCTGGAAGCCGGTCTTTAATGTGGTACAATGGCCATCGTGTGATACAACATCGGTTTTCTGTTGCGTCTTGCAGTGGACAAGTCCACGGAGGCATAGGATAGTGGTGCTACAGCTGCCTCTAGGGGGACGATTCTTTGGCTCAGACAATTTTTTCATCGCACCGCGCCGCATTGTTGGCTTCGGTAGCGGGTGTGGCCATAGCGGGCGTGTCGTGGGATGCGCGGGGACAGACAGCGTTCACCAATTCGAGCGTGCAGACCGGCACGACCAGTTTTTTCACGCTTAACGCGGGCGATTCGCTGACGAACAACGCGGCGGGCAGCTTGACGATTAATGTCGCGGGCACACAGCCGGGGGTTGTGACCGGCGCGAACGGCGCCGCGTTTATCCTCAATAACGGCACGATCCAGTCGCAGCAGGACCCGAACGGCATCGGGATCGGCATCCAGGCGCTGACGTCGTTGGGCACGCTCACGAACGGCACCACGGGCCTGATCCTGTCGAGCGGCGCCAGCGGCGCGGCAGTCAACATTGCTGGCGGGTTGAGCCAGTTGTTGAACAGCGGGATCATCAGGTCGACCGGCGCGTCTGGCGCTGGCGTCAGTGTTATATCGGGCGGTTCGGTCGGTGCGGTTACGAACGCCATCGGTGCCACGATCGTGGCGACGGCTTCTTCGGGTGTCGGCTTTCTCGTGAGCGGCGGAGCCGTGACATCGCTGACCAACAACGGCACCATCCTCGCGCAGGGCGATTTCGGCACCGCGGTCGCGGTGGGCCAAGCTGGGATCGGCGGGACGGTGGGCACGATCGTCAATACCGGTAGCGGTGTCATCGCGGTGACCGGCAATTTTGCCACCGCGATCGACGTTCAGACCTCGGTCGGCGGTATCACCAATCAGGGGCAGGTATCCGCTGGGGGCGGTATCTTGAGTACTGCGATCAATATCGGCAACACGGCGATTGTTTCGAGCCTGACTAACACGGCGACCGGCCTGATCGTCGCCTCCGGCCCCAGCGGCACGGGCGTTACGGTGCAAGGTACGCTGCTCACCATGCTGAACCAGGGGCAGATCCTGGCAAACGGCGCCGGCGGCGTCGGCGTGAACGTTGTATCCGGCGCTTCTGTTGGAACGCTCACCAACAGCGGCACGGTCCAGGCGAATGGGAACGGCGGGACGGGCCTGATCCTCGGTGGCACCGTCACCGCGGTCAATAACAGCGGGCTGATCCAGGCGAACGGCGCCAACGGCACCGCTATCGCGGTCCCCGCTCTCGTAACGAACATCAACAACGCCGGCATCGTGCAGGCCAATGGCGCGGGCGGCAACGGTGTGAACGTTGGGTCGAACGGCCTCCTGCAGGGCCTGACCAACACCGCAACCGGCACGATCGCGGCGAACGGGGTTGGCGGCGTCGGCGTCAACGTCGTCGCGGGCGGTGTGGTCAACACCGTGCAGAACAACGGGACGATCATCGCCTCCGACCCGAAGGGGACGGGCGTGGTCAATGCCGGCAATCTCGGCACGATCAACAACAACGGCATGGTCCAGGGCGGGCCGGCGAACGGGTCCGGCACGGCGATCGATCTCTCGTCCGGGCAGAGCCCGACCACGGTCAACAACAATGGGTCGGTCGTCGGTGGGATCCTGATAGCGAACGGCAGTACGGTCAA
The DNA here is from genome assembly GCA_025352375.1 of Acetobacteraceae bacterium. Lineage (GTDB taxonomy): Bacteria > Pseudomonadota > Alphaproteobacteria > Acetobacterales > Acetobacteraceae > Rhodopila. Next base: position 4,953 of record JANXTL010000219.1, read on the forward strand.
CCTGAATACCGGGACGCTCACCGGCCGAATCACCGGCAACGAAGTAAACGACGTCGTCAACTTCAACGGCGGCACGGTCGCGGCCGGGTTCACGATCTCGACCGTCAGCGCGGTCAACGTGAATAGCGGCGTGGTCACTGTCAATCCGACGACCGGCGTGTCGATCGTCGACACCACGGCGTTCAATATCGCCTCGGGCGCCACGGTCAATCTGGCCGGCGGGACGATCGGTATCTCCGAACCTACCGATCCGGGCGTAACCAACCGCGGTCTCTTGAACGTCGGAACGGGCGTTGGAACGATCGGTGGCGCTTATACCCAAACGGCAACCGGCCAATTGGGTATCACCGTGACGCCCACCGGCGCTGGGATGCTGAACGTCAATGGGCCCGCGGTCGTTAACAGCACCGGCCCGGCGATCGCGCTGCACTTCACGGGTATCACCGGTCCATCCTCCTTCACGGCTTTGAACGCGGAGGGCGGCGTGACCGCCTCGCCGCCCGCGACGGCCAGCAGCGACAGCTTCAATCCCTACTTCGATTTCCCGGTGGTTACCCAGAACCCCAACACCTTGGTGATCAGCTTCCCGGCACCGACACTGCCGCAGCTCAACAACCTGTTCTGCACCCTGTTCTGTACCTCTGGCCCGATCAGCACCGGCGGGTTCAACCAGACCTTTGCGACCGGCGCCGTCAACACCCTTGTCGGTACGCTGTTCACCAGCGGCAACAGCGCCGCTGTTACCAGTATCTTCGTCACGTTGCGTGGGCTGACCCCGGGTCAGCAGGCCCAGTTCTTCACCCAGGTCCAGCCGAGCCAGATCGGTGCGGCGTCCGCGCTGCTGGCCCAGGCATTGACGAACAATGGCGGTTTGACCACTGCCATCGACGACCGTGTCTACTCCCTGCTCGAAGGGCGCGGCATGGCGGCGGGCGATGACGTCGGGCGCGGCTTCGCCGTATGGGCCAAACCCTTCGGCGAGACCTTCAGGCAGGACCGGAAGGAAAACGTGGACGGGTTTACCGCCTCGGTCTACGGCATGGCGGTGGGCGCCGACACACAGATTCGGCCCGACGTGCGCCTGGGCGGCGCCATTGCGCTGTCCAATGCTAACCTCAACTTCGCCGGTTTGCAGTCTGGCAATACCGCGACCGACCTGTTGTTCCAGGCCGGCGTTTACGGATCGTATTTCTCCGGTAACTTCTTCCTCGACGGCATCGGGGCGTTTGGCCTGCATTGGTACAACACGAAGGAGAACATCAGCGCCTTCGGTTCGCAGCGTACGTCGAACTTCAATGGCGTGCAGTTCAGCGCCAAAGTCACGGCTGGCTACGACTGGAAAATGGCGTCGGGCGTCGTCATGACCCCGAGCCTTACGTTCCAGGAAATCCATGTGGACTTGGATTCGCATCAGACCTCGGGTGGCGGTTTGTTCGACCTGAACGTGGCGAATCAGAGCTTCGATGTGATGCAGCTCAAGTTCGGCGGCCGCGTGGCCTATCCGATCGCGCGGGCGGACGGCTGGAAGTTCACGCCGGAAGTGCACGCGTACTATGTGAGGAACCTGATTGTCAGCCGGGTGCACAGCACGGCCGCGTTCGTCACAGGTGGTGCTGCCTTCACGGTGGCCGGCCCGCAGCGCGATCCAGATCTGGTCGATCTGGGCCTGGGCGTGACGATCGCGCAAAAGGGGCCCTTCGCACTGAGCGCTCGGTACGACTACACCTTCGGCCAGACGTCGTCCGACAACCAGTTCTTCCTGCGGGCGAAAACGGAGTTCTGATCTACCCACGCGCCCAGCGAATGGACGCACGAGCCAGGGCGTCGATGGTATCCACCATCGGCGCCTTTAGTCTGTCGGCCGGTCCGGCCTGAATCCCGAGCGGAATTTCGGTGCAACCAAGCACCACGGCCGTCGCGCCGCGCGCGGCCAGATCGTTCGCGATCAGGGCCAGGGGCTCGTAAGCCTCCTGCACATGGTTGGCTTTCACCAAAGCGATTGACGGGCTGACATAGCGCGCCATTTGATCGTCGTCGGGCACGATGCAATCCCATCCCTGACTGGACAGTCGTTCTTGATACAACCGCATCGCCAGTGTGGCGACGGTGCCCATTAGTCCGATTTTTCCGGGTCCGATGCGCAGGCGGCGCAGATCCTCGGCGGCGGCGTCGACGATGTGGAGGATGGGCAGGCCGGCAGCTTCGGCCATTTCCTGGTACCAGCCGTGGGCAGTGTTGCAGGGGATGGCAATGGCGCCCGCGCCGGCCTGTTTCAGGCCCGCGATACCGCGCAGCAGCCACGGCAGGGGATCGTCTCCGCCTGACAGTTTTCCTCGGGTTCGGTCGGGGACCCTCGGGTCCGACCACAGCACGGCGGGGATGTGGTCCTGATCGCGGTCGGCCGGGGTAAGCAGGGTCAAGCGCAGCATGAACTGGGCGCTGGCGAGCGGTCCCATGCCCCCCAACACGCCGAGAACTTTGTCGACCATGATGCTACCCCCGCTTGGCGGCCTGAATGGCGGTGTCCAACGCGCTCAGGAAGCGGGAACGGTCTTGCTTCGTCAATGGGGAGGGGCCGCCGGTCGCCATGCCGATTTCCCGCATGTGCTGGGAAACCGCGCGCCCGGCGAGGGCATTGCCGATGTTGTCGGCGGTCCAGACCTTCCCGTTCGGTGACAGCGCCCGCGCCGATTTGGCGAGGCAGCGGGACGCCAGCGGAATATCCGACGTCACGCAGACATCGGATTTCGTAATCCGCTCGGCGATCCAGTCGTCGGCGATGTCGGCGCCCGCCTCGACCGTTATAAGTTGGACGAGCGGCCGACCCGTGGGGCGGATCGGCCGGGAGCCATTGGAAACGACGAACACCGGAAGCCCGAGGCGGTCGGAGACTTTGTATATTTCCTCGCGCACCGGGCAGGCGTCGCCGTCGACGTAGATGGTCGTCGTCACCTACGCCGCGGAGCGCATGCCGCCGGAGGGCCGGCGCTGCACGAACGGGCGGCGCGGGGCCTGGCCGGCGGGTTTCGGCCCACCCTGTTTCGGACCATTATGCCGCTGCTGGCGCGGGTCGATCGGCGCCGTCTGGGGTTGCGGCGGGCCGCTGTTCTCGGCGACCGGGATGTTGCCGCCGATCAGCCGTTCGATGGCGCGTAAAGTGCCGCGTTCGGATCCGTCGCAGAACGTGATCGCATGGCCCGCAGCGCCGGCGCGCGCGGTGCGGCCGATGCGGTGGACGTAGCTTTCCGGTTCCACGGGAACGTCGAAGTTAATGACGTGGCTGATGCCCGTCACGTCGATGCCGCGTGCGGCGATATCGGTCGCCACCAGCACGCGTGCTCGGCCGGAGCGGAACTGATCCAGCGCCTTTTCCCGCTGCGGTTGGCTCTTGTTGCCATGCAGCGCGTTGACGCGATGGCCGGCGATTTCCAGCGTTTCGGAAACTTTGTTGGCGCCGCGTTTGGTGCGGGTGAACACGATCACGCGGCTGAATGCCGGGTCTTCCAGCAGTTTGCCCAGCAGCGGCAATTTGGCGGAAATCGGCAGATGGTAGACCGTTTGGTCGATCTTCGGCGTGGTTTCTTCCAGGCGCTCGATCTCCACCCGCGTGGGATCGCGCAGCAGGCCGTTGGCCAGGGAGGCCACTTCGGACGGCATGGTAGCCGAGAACAAGGCCGACTGACGCTGCGCCGGTAGCAGCGCGACAATACGCCGAATATCCTTGATGAAGCCGAGGTCGAGCATCCGGTCGGCTTCGTCCAGCACGAACTGCTTGACGTTGGACAGGTTCAACTCCCGGGTCTGCATCAGATCGCACACGCGGCCGGGGGTGCCGACGACGATGTCGGCGCCGCGGCGCATGGCCTCGACCTGCTTAAACCGGCTGGCGCCACCGATGATCACGACCGTGCGCAACTTGCTGTTGGCGCCGAAGGTGCGAATGGCCTCATCGATTTGCAGCGCGAGTTCGCGCGTCGGTGCGAGGATCAGCGCGCGGGTGCCAAAAGCCCCGGCGCGGATGTTGTCGGCCGACAAATGCTGCATCAGCGGCAGCGAGAAGGCGGCGGTTTTGCCGGTGCCGGTCTGGGCGATGCCCAGCAGGTCGCGGCCTTGCAGCAGCGGCGGGATTGCCTGTGCCTGGATGGGAGTGGGGACGGTAAATTCCTTCGCGGCGAGCGCACGCAAAAGGGCCTCGGCAAGGCCGAGGTTGGCGAATGTAGTCTGTGTCACGAGGTGTGTTAGCTCCAGCGCCGCCAGCCCTTTGGCCGTAAACGGACGCCTGAATGTTCGCCGCCCCGCGCGATAATGGGGACGAACGCGTTTCGACTGAGATATTCCCGGGAGGGCAGGCCCAAATCGGGCCCGCCAATCGCGCAATCGCGGAAAGACAAGCGCCTTATCGCCGCAACGCCCAGAAAAGGCAAGAATTTTCTCTCGGTTAGCGCGTCAGCCCTACGACGAGCTGCGCTGCGCCTGCCGCAACCCGAGCGATGGCAGGCACATCGACGGTGTGCGGGAAGCGGTCTTGCGGCAAATGGAACCACGGATTTGTGCCCACCAGCGTCACATACCGCCCTCCCGCGCGATGGATATCCCGCGTCTCCCCACTCGGCACCAAATCCTTGGGCGCCATGGTGTCGGGGGGCTGGCCGGCAGCGGTCAGGGCGTTATGCATCCTGGCGCGGAGGCCATCGTCGGGCGATACCACCGACAGCGCGCCCCCCGCAGCGCCGATATTGGCGCCGTAATGCACCCAGACCGCGCTATTCGCCTGGTCCCACCCCGGCGCCTGGTCCCACCCCGGCCGACGCGCCATGAAATCGTCCAGGCCGAGGTGGCCGAGTTCATGGCCGCTATTGGCCGTCAGGATCACGTCGCAGGCGGGCGGGGCAGCGAGCAACGCACGCAGCGTCTCCAGCCAGCAAACGATGCCACCGCCCCGTTCGGCGGTCGATTGCCACCAGGAACTGCGAGGGGTCATTACGACGACCGGCGGGCGGGACGGGTCCCGGCCTTTGAGGGTAACGACGACGTTTCGGGCCTCGGTGCGGGTGCGCAGGCTTTCGGACACCAACCGCGCCGAGCGACCGATGGGGATTGCTGCGTCCACATGGATCGCGGGTGCGCCGTAGGGTGTGGGAAAATGCTCCGCGTTCAGCAGCCCCATCCCGGGATGCGCGCCGGAGCACTGGATGACCAAGCCGGCGTGGCCGGCGTTTTGACGGAGTAGGCGGTACTCCCCGGTGTAGACCGCACCTGGCCCCAGGGCCGCAACAGCGATCTCCGTCCCCAGGACGCCGGTTACGCCGCTGGTGGCGGGGGCGTCGAATACGGGAATGCCGGGAATACGGGTGCCATCGACCTCGAGATAGACATCGCCGGGGTCCAGACGGTCGAGCGTGAACGTCTCCTGGGCTGTCGCGGCGCCAAACGCTTGCGCCTTCTCCGTCAGCCAATCGGCGCCGGCACGATCGCCCGCGGTGCCGGTGCGGTGGTATCCGTGGGAGTCCCAGGCAAGCAGCCAAGTTGCCTCCCCGTTGGGCGGGGAGGCTGGGTTGGACATCAACGGATCGGCGAGAACGGCGCGGCGACCACGATTTGCGTCTCCTGCTTCACCACGACGCCCGGCGGGTTGCGGGCCGGCCACTGACCGCCGGCGGAGGCAGCCGCGCGCACGCTGAAGCGTTCGGCCGCGTCCTTATAGGCCCAGATATGGACCCATTTGTTCAGCGCCCCGAACTCGGTGTACATACCGGCAACGAGCGGTGAGAATTTCTGGCGACCTTCGATCTTCTCCGACCAGCGCTCGATCAGGCCGGGGATGGCGCCCGCGACCAGGGTGTATTGGCGGATTTCGAACAACGGCCCGATGTTGCGGGGTGTCAGCGGCGGGCAGAATGGCGCGGGGGTGAAGACCTCGCTCTGCTGCGCGTCGCAGAACTCGCGGATGTTCGGCGGCCAGCCGGGTTCCTTGGACGCGGCGGCGCGGACGTCGGCGCGGTGTTCGAAACTGTCGTAGCACCAGATGTGGATGATTTGGTTCAGCGGGCCGATCTCGGAGTGAAAGAAGGCGGCGAGCTTGGAATGCTTCTCGCGGGCGGGCAGGGCTTCCCCGAAGCGCTTCTCCGCCTCGGCCATCGTGCCGGGTTTCAGCGTGTAGGTGCGCATTTCGACGATCATTTTTTTACCCTCATTGGACGTGGATGGGCGGAGGTTACGCCAGTTCGGGCGGGGAGGGAATGGTCAGTGCGGCCGCTTATGGTAACCTCCGCCGAAATCGCACACGAGGAACGAATGAACGCCCTGACCGGTACCGCCCATGTTCAGCCGCTGACCGCGAACGAGGCCGAAGACGTCAAAGACATCCTGGACATGTCCGCGAGCTTCGGCGGCTATGTGCCGACCAGCCTGCGTATCATGGCGCACAAACCCACCATCCTGCGCGCCTTCAGCGGCCTTATCCGAGCGGTGATGCGCGAACCGGGGGAGGTTCCGGCCCCGCTGAAATGGTTGACCGCGCACGCCGTCAGTTCGGCGGCCGCCTGCCGGTATTGCCAGGCGCACACCGCGGCCAATGGCGCCAAGGCCGGGCTGGATGTCGCCAAGGTGCAGGCGCTGATGGACTACGAAACCAGCCCGCTGTTCAGCGACGCCGAACGCGCGATCGTGGCCATCGGTTGGGCGGCGGGGCAGGTGCCGAATGGCGTGACGCGCAAGCATTTCGATGCGCTACGCGCCCATTTCAGCGAGGCTGCGATCGTCGAGATCGTCTCGGTGATTTCCATGTTCGGCTGGCTCAACCGCTGGAACGACACGTTCGGCAGCGATCTGGAGGCCAGCCCCATCGCCTTCGCCCAACAATTTCTGACCGGGCGCGGGTGGGAAATCGGCAAGCACGGGTAATCGGAACCGGGTGGCCAGTTCGGTCAGCCGGGCCGGCGCAACGGTCACCAGTAACGATTCCAGGACGCGGTCGCCACACGCTCAGGATCGCGATCGGACGAGTGGCGATACGGAGATTTCACGCCCGTTCATCGACCGGATTTCTGCGACCGCTACGCTACAACCCCACGTCGTGCCGCGGCCTTCCCCAGTCGGCAGCCGCCTCGGCGTAACGGTCCACGTCTTCCTCCAGCATCAGGCCTTGGTCCACCAAGCTGCGCGCCGCCGCGACAATGGCAGCTTGGTAGTTAGTTTTGTTCATGTAACGTTCCAGAATCGACGGCCTGGGATCGCCGACGATCGCGCGCTCCGATGGCGTTTCGGGAAACGGGATATAGCTGCCCTCGAACCGCCATTGGACGCCATGGCCGTAGCCACGGGCGCGGGGGTTCCAGCCGGTATAGGTGCCCAACGGCGCCGCCACCATCGGTGCTCGGACGCCCGCGATGTCATTGCCGTCGGCGTCAACGCTGGGCACCAGCACGGTGTAGGTCAGCGCCGGGCTGCCCGGCTCGTTCTTGCCATGCACGATCGTCGGGGGTTCGCGCAAGATGCCTCGTTCGGCATCCGGTCCAAAATCCAGCAGCGGCAGGACGTTGGGTTCGGATAGCGGCGCGACGCCGGGAATGGCGGGGAATTGTTGTCGCCAAGTTGCGTAATCCACCAGCGTCCCATCCGCCCGCATCGGCACCCGGCTGGGCGGCGGCTTCGTCCCGTCCGTCGCCCAGCGGTCCATCGCGTCCAACATGGCCCGGAAAAACGCCGACGTGGCCACGTTGTTGGAATAATTTTGCCCAATCCCGCGCGAAGGGGCCTGCAGCAACGGATCGGCCGAGTGCTGAGAACTCGACCAGCAGTACACCCGCACATTCTCCGGCTGCGGCAGATCGTTGCCCTGTGTATCGGTGTGCGCCAACGACCCCCGCCGGACCCAGTATTCCGTCGACGTCTGCGTGTGAAACACCAGCGGATCGGTTTCTGGCCGTTTCAGAATGCCATCCCGCTTGCCGGTCAGATGGTCGGTGGACATGGCATAGGAAAATGGAAAGGAATCGGCGATATTGAAATGATCCTCGTATTGCTGCCCGCCGGACACGATGGGGTTGGCGAACCGGTGGTTCATCCATTTGCGCCCCGCCCCGGCCACGTGCGGCATCGCGCCATCGAACACAGGCCGTCCCGCCGCATCTGCGTTGTAGCCGCGATAGATGAAATCGCGCAGGCAGCGGCCGGTTTGCGAGCGGCCCCAGCCATACGCTTTTTCCACGCCGAGCAACGGATTCGCATCGGTCCTGTCGTATTTCAGGAAGCTGACGAAATCCCGCACCGCCACGTGCCCGAGTCCCATGACCTTCGGATCTTTCGCTGTATAGATCAGCTCGTAAATCCAGCCCGGATCGAACCCGGCGGGGTAGTAAATGTGCCAGTCCGAGGCTGCCACCGCGAACTCGGCCTGTTTGGTTTCGGCCCCGGCACCCGCATGCGCCAGTGCGAAGGACCATTGGTCGTTCGGAATTATTTCGGGGGCATCGTACGGATACCGACGCCGGGTGAACGCGGCGTCCGACGTATCCATCGATGCGGTGCGATACGAGTGCGCCGCGACCCGCCCGCTCAAAGGATGGCACACCGCGCCGGGAGCGTCCGGAATGAACTCGACGCGCACCCGACCGGTAATCGCCCTGCCGTTGTCGGTTGCTACCGGCACGTCCAGCACCATCCGGTTGTCGCCGGGGAGCATATCGCCCTCCCACGCCAGCCAGGCCACCGCGTAGCCGCGGCGCATCAAGAACCCATTGCCGGCGTGGGTCAGCGTCAGCGGATCGTTGCTGTGCGGGGCGTCGTTAAAGAACTGCAACGCGCGTTTGTGGCCCCGGTTGCCGTAGTCGTAAAAGACCCGTCTGTTGCCCCGCGCGAGGTCGGCCGGCCGCAAAATCATGAAATCGGCGGCGAAATGCACCAACCCCTCGGCATCCCGGGGTGCCAGCTTCAGGTCCACCACATCCGCCTGCGCCGGAGCCAACGGGTCCACCCGGAACAACGCTCGGCCGGACAGGCGTTCATACGCACCGGTGTCTCCGAACGCGCGACCACCCGCGAAGGGCCGGCGGTCAGCGATTTTCAGCTCGATCATGGGCGTCTCCCCGGAACACAGGGGGAGTGTGCGCGGCCTCACGTCGCGCCGGCAAGCCCCTTACGCACGCCATCGGCGACGCGCCGCACGTCCGCGGCGGGCAACGGTGCGACGACAGTGTAACCCATGCCATTTTCGGCCCAGGCACAGCCTTTCAGCGCACCGGCTGCTACCATCTCCTGAGGCAGGCTCGCGACTGTTTCCACGGGGCGGACGAATATCGTCAGGCGGACGCCCTGTTCGTTCTGGTACATGAACATACCGGCCGGGCCGTGCGGCGTCGCGGCGAGGCGGCCGCCCAAATACGTGTAGCCGGCCACGCTCAAATCGGGCGGGGCGACCGGGTGGTTGATCCGGTTCGATACCCATTTCGCCAGATCCTCCCGCTGCTCGGCACCCAGTTCGGTGGGGCGGCGGCGATCGGCGGTGAACACCGCGTGGTTGGCGAAGGCTTCCTCGGTCAACAGGGTGATGGTGGTGGCCAACGGCGGCGCCATGCGATCGTGCAGCGCCCAGCCGCCGCCACCGCCCAGTCCAAAGGCCAGCAGCACGGCGGCGGCCACCCGCCACATAGGCCGGCGCGAGGCGATGGCGTGCTGAATGGCATAGGGGTTCAGGCGCGCGGGAACCGGCTCGCGATCCAGGTCGGCCAGAGCGGCGCGCAAATCCTTCCGCTGCGCAGCATAGGCGGCGACCATCGCGGCATCGTCCGGATTGTCCCGCAAATGCTGCTCCACCATGCGGAAGCGATCGGGATCCAACTGGCCGTCGACGAAAGCATGCAGATCGCCTTCGGTGACCGAGGTGCCAGGGTCGCTCATTTGACCCTCCGCAGGCTTGGGCGCGCGTCCGCGCCGGTCAGTTGCCGCAACCGGTCCCGACCGCGCGCCAGGCGAGACATGACCGTACCAACCGGCACGCCAAGGACGGCGGCGGTTTCGGCGTAGGACAGGTCTTCGACCGATACCAATAACACGACGCTTCGTTGCTCCTCTGGCAGGCTGTCCAGTGCGCGTAACATATCCCGCCACAACAGGCGGTCTTCCTGATTGGCGCGTTGGCTTGCCCCTTGGCTATGCGTATCGTCCAATACGACCGAGTCCGGCCGAATGTGCTGCCGGCGCCGTTGGCTGACGAACACATTGTGCAGAATGGTGAACAACCAGGCCCGCATGTCCGCGTCATCCCGGCGCGTGTGCAATTTCCCAAACGCCAGCACCAAACAATCGTGCACCAGGTCGTCGGCGCGGTCGCGGTCCCGCAGCAACGCCAGGGCGTAGCGCCGCAGAGCGGGAATACAATCCTCGATCCGGACAACAGGTCGCGGCGCGGGGTCGTCCGGGGACGGCGTATCAGCTTGGGTGCCGGCGCAATCCAGAATCCTGTCCCTTTTTGCCTAGGTTAGACGCGCGATGGCCAAGCTTATTCCCAGCCAATGGAAGAACATTTAGAAGACCCTGTCGCGCCGGCCGTCAAGCCCTGGGCCGCGACCACCGGTACTCCGGGCAATCGCGTGCCGGGGCCGCATCGCGATCCAAGTGTTGGCTCAAGCGATCGCCCTGGTCGCCAACACCAATTCCCTTGACCAAATGCCTATAATAGTCTTATAGTCCTGTTTTGCCCAGCCAGGACATTTTACCATGACACAAATCGACCCCAGCACCCCCTTCACCCAAAACATCCTCCGCACCCTCACCGCCGCCATCCCCGCCCCGCCCAACGAAACCGAGGCC
>JANXTL010000244.1 GCA_025352375.1 Acetobacteraceae bacterium
ACTGTGTAGGGCTGCTTCCGCTGCACACGCCACTACGCGAGATCGACCAGCGCGAATATGCCCAGGGAGACGGCATTGGTCGCGGTCAGCAGCATCTCGAAAGGTACCAACAACGCCACTGCCAGAATGATCCCTCCCGACAGCAATGTAGCACGATGCGGCGAGCCGGTGGCGGGATCGATCCGGTGCAGCGCGGCCGGCAATTGGCCGTTTCCTGCCATGCCGTAGAACATGCGGGCCAACATGACGATTTGTAGCAACACGCCGTTGGAAACGGCAATGCTGGCGATCGCGGCGAACAGCGTTGCACCATGGCCAGCGAACAGGCCGAGCAACGGATTGGCGTCGGGGCTGTCGGCGAGAATGATTGAGGACGTCACCGCGATATACAGAAACACGCTCACCCCGACGGAGCCGATTATGGCCAGCGGCACGGTGCGTTGCGGATTTTTGACCTCCTCGGCGAGGTTCACCAGCGTCTCGAATCCGATGAAGGCGAAGAACGCAATAAAAGCGCCGGCGAACACGCCCTGCCAGCCCATGAATGTGCTCGGCACCCATGAAATGTCATGTTCGGGTGCGATATGCAGAAATCCGGTCGCGGCGGCAACGAGCAACCCCCCGATCTCGACTGCGCCCATGACCGACGCAAGCCACACGCTGGCACCGATGCCGCGCGACGCGATGATGGTGAACCCAACGATCATCGACAGCACCAGAAACGGTGTCGGCAGAGGCAGCACTGTCACGAGGTAATGCGCCGCCCCCTGCGCGATGGACGCCGCGGAGATGGCGACCGCGAATGTTAACGCCGCCCCGATCGCCTGTGCGATCCGGTCGGAGCCGAAACCGTGGCGGACGTAGGCGACGCTGCCCGACGCCTCGGGAAAGCGGCTGGCCAGTTCGGCATAGCACAGACCCGTCAGGCAGGCGGGGATGCCGGCCAACAGAAATGACAGGGGCGCGGCGTCCCCCGCCCGCCGAACCACCGCCCCGATCGCGACATAGATGCCCGCCCCGACAATCACCGCGAGGCCATTGAGGATCAGCGGCCCAAGCCCAATCACCCGTCGGAGGGTCGGCTCGGCGGGGGGCTCGGGTTTTTGCATCGGGGGAGCGGTCGGGCAGACACCGTCTGCCCGCCGAGCTCAGACCGTAAACGCCGCCACGGCTTTCTCATCGAACTTCAACCCGAGGCCTGGTTTGTTCGGCATGATCAACATGCCGTTCTCGATGGCCGGGGTTTCTTCGTAAAGCGCCAGCATCCACGGCATGTATTCCACCGTCAGCCCGTTCGGGCAGGCGGCGATCATGTGGCACAGGATTTCCGGCATGACGTGGCTGACGATGGGTAAATTAAAGGCCTCAGCCATGCCGGCGATCTTCATCCATTGCGTCACACCGCCGGCGCGCACTATATCGACCATGATAATGTCGACCGATCGAGCCTCGATCATTTGCCGGAACGGCTCGATACCATATAAATACTCCCCGCCCGCGATCGGCGTTTTCAGCGCGGCGGTGACACGAGCAAGCCCCTGGTAGTCGTCGGCGCGAGTCACGTCCTCCAGCCAGAATAACCCGACGTCTTCGACGCGGCTGCCGATGTCGATGGCTTGTTCCGGGCGCCAGCGCTGGTTGATGTCGCACATCAGCTTGATGTCGGGGCCAATGGCCTCCCGCACCACGCGAACGCGGCGGCATTCCTCGGCCGGGGTGGGATCGCCGGGCAGGGCCATCTGGGTCTTCATCTCCTTGAAGCCCTTCTGCACCAGGATCTGAGCAGCCCGTTGCGCCTGGTTGTCGGTCAGGCCGCGGCGAAGCGACCCGGACGCATAGGTCGGCACCTTATCGCGGTAGCCGCCGAGCAGCTTATACAACGGCTGATTGAGGAATTTGCCTTTGATGTCCCACAGCGCCACGTCGATCGCCGACAGTGCCAGGGTAAAGATACCGCCCGGCCCGCAATTATCGCCGGCCGCGACGCGTAATTTGTGCACGATTTTCTCGATGCACAAGGGATCCTCGCCGATGGTCAGGGCGGCGAGTTCCTCGACGGCAACGCGCAGGCTGCCGGTCATCTTGCCGGCGTAGAACGTCAGACCGATGCCCTCGATCCCGTTGTCGGTGCGCAGGCGCAGGATAACGATGGGGCGGGTGCGGCCTTCCTCCTCCGGCATGTTCGCGAGGGGGTCGTCTTCCGGAATGGCCAATGTCGTGGCGACGGCGGAGGTGATTTTCATGGCGGTTGTTCTCCCGGTGGGTTGGGCGGGAGCATAGCCGAAGCCGCCGTCGAGTCACCCTCGCTTCGCCTCGAACCGATACGGCGAAGGCCCAGCCGTCGTCGGGTCCACCGCCAGCCGATGCTCCAGCGGCGGAAATGCTCGGCTGTGGCAATCGGGCCGGTCGCACAATCGGCACGAAAGCCCAATCCCGACCTTCACCCGCTCCAAATCCAGCCCATCCGCGTACGCAAGATCGCCCGCGTGCGACAGCGAACATCCCATCGCCACCACGTACGACGGCCGAGGCTGCCCCCATCGCTGCTGCACGGTCGAAACAACCCGCGCAAAACACAAATAGGCCGCCCCGTCCGGCAGTTCTGCCACCTGCACCTGCACCGGCCCAGGGGAAGCAAACGCGGTATGCACCACCCACCGAGGGCACGATCCGCCATATCGCGCGAACGGAAACCCGGCAGCGGAAAACCGCTTCGATACGTTCCCCGCTGGGTCCACCCGCAGGAAGAAAAACGGCACCCCCCGCGCACCCGGTCGTTGCAAGGTCGACAAACGGTGGCACGCCTGCTCGTAAGAAACGCCAAACCGAGCGGCCACGGCCTCCATATCGTGCCTTAACGATAATGCCGCGGCGGCAAATGGAGCGTACGGCATCAACAAAGCCCCGGCGACATAATTCAGCAAGCCGATCCGCATCAACATTCCGGCCTCAGCAGAAGAAGGGGTCGCGTCCTTCAGTACGCTCTCCACCGTGTCGCGAGCTTCCAGAAGTGCCAACTGGAATGCCATATGGAAGCCGCGGCTTTCCCTCGGCAGGGTTTCCGACAGCGCCAGCCAGCGGGAATTGACATCGTAACGGCGTAACGTGCCGCCGAGCGGCTCCACCGTCACCCGCACCCCATGAACCCCACGCAACCGTTCCGCGATGGCGTGGTTCATCTCCGCCGGCACGCCGGTTGCCAGTTCGGCGGCCAACCCTTCCGCCGCCGCCTCCAAGGGCCCAAAATAATTGCCGCGATCGTCGAACAGATCGCGTGCTTCCTCATGCGGCAGCAGAATGCGCCGCCCAGACGGCAGGGCGATGCCCCCCGCATCCTCCCGCGCCACCCGCCATGCGCGATACAGCGCCAAAACCGCCCGAGACGCATTCGGGCTGCCGCCGGCGATCGCCGCGACTTCTTCCTCCGGCACCGCGTCGGCGCCGAGCAGCGGGTCGGAGAATGCTTCCCGCAAGCCGGTCTCCAACTGCCGTTCCTGGGTGCCGGACAGTTCCCGCAGCTCGACCCGCAGCGTCTCGGCCAGCTTGATCAGAAGGGACGCGGTGACGGCGCGCTGGTCGTGTTCGATCAGGTTCAAATAACTGGCCGAGATCCCCAGGCGTGTGGCCAACGCCTGCTGCGACAGGGCCCGCTCCCCCCGCAACCGCTTCACCGTCCGCCCAATCACCGCTCGGGCCATCTTTACATCCTTTACAAATCCCGCCACTCCTCCGTCAACGCAGTGACCCAAATGCGGCGGGAGATCACAGGTTACCCTTCCTCTTCGCGGGTGCAATGTCAATTATTCACGGCACGGACAGCCCGACCAGCCAGCCGCCGGCCCGGTGGACAATCGCGATTGGGCCACCGGCGGGAACTAAGCGATCAGACCCGGGTTAGAACCGCATTGAGCAGGCGCAGCCGGTCCTCTTGCTGCGCCTTGCCCGCGTTGCGCATTTTTTCCCGGAAGCTCGGTCCCACCACCACGTGGATCCCCAGGATGGGCGGCCCCTCGGTCCCGGTCATACGGGCTCGTTCCGCGGCGGCCTCCGCCCGAGCGATATCGGTGTTGTCGATCCAGTGCTCGACCGTGAAGCCGGCGGTCTCGAGCATCGTTCGCGTGTCGTCCTGCGTCCGCAAAAAGCTGATGTCCGCGCGGTCGGCCCACATGACCGGAAAGTCGATGGGACCGCCGGGGCCTTGCGTCACATCCTGGATCGCCAGCCGGCCTCCGGGTTTCAGCACACGGTGCATTTCCGCGTAGTAGCGCGGCCGGTCCTGAATGTTCATCGCCACGTTCTGCGACCACGCCAGATCGAACGATGCGTCGGGGAAGGGAAGATCGAGCGCCGATCCTTGGCGGAAATCGACCCTTTCCGACAGGCCCACCAACCCCGTCAGTGCTGTCGCGGTGTCCACGAACTCCTGCGTCAAATCGACCCCGCTGACGCGACAGCCGTAGGTCGCGGCCAGATACCGCGACGGTCCGCCGACCCCGGAGCCGATATCGATCGCCCGGTCCGTCGCAACCGGTGCCAACAGAGCGCCCAACTCGGCCGTCGCGGTCCTGCGGCGGGAATGAAACTCATCGATCGGCGCCAAATCGTCGATGGTGAGCCGGTCCATATCCTTCCCGGCCTGTTGCAGTGCCGCGAGCATCCGTTCGAGGAGCCCACCCTTGCCGTAATGCCGGGCGACATCGCTGGATTGGTCGGTCATCGGGAGCCCCTTTCAAACCTCAAAACAACGCGCAGCCCGGCAGCACGATCATGCCCACCAGGCCCTGCGAGAACCGGTTTTGGTATGCCAGCCTGATCCGCGTCACGGCCGCCAATCCGTCCGGCCCCTTGGGCAGCGCGACGATCAGCACTTTGGTCGGATCGGTGACGGTGCGTTGGCCGCCCGGCGCTGCCCAGGCCCCATCGCCATCCAGAACAGTGAAGCCGTCGGGCAGATCGGGGGTGATGGCGGTTTCCCGGAACGCCTTCCAATCGGCATCGGCTACGAAACCGCCGGTTGCGATATTCCGGCCGAAGTACAGCTGGTAAACCTGCATGGGCTTGCCGGTCCCGACGATGCAGGCCGGCGGTTCCATGCCAGTGCAAGCGCCCAATGCAAGCGCCATGTATACTGAAAGCGCAGCGATGCGTGTCAAACGCGTCCTCCAGGTTGGATGAACCAGCGGGTTCGCGCTATCATGCGACGTCATACCATGGGACGTATAGTGCGCGGCAGGTTGCCAACAGGCGGTTTTTTCCAATCCAGCCGACGACTTTGGGCCGCTTGCGCGCTTGTGGTGCTGCTCGTGCTCGTCCGAGCGGGAACGCTGATATGGGAGGTGCGGCACGACGCGTTGAGCGATATGGCGCGTGACACGCGTGTGGTGGGGGACGTGCTGGCGGCCCAGACGTCCCGCTACTTGCAATTGGTGGACGCTGGATTGAAGCGCATCCAGGCGGCGGGCGCCACGCTGCCGGGGGACGATCCGCAAACATTCGCCGCTCGATTTGGCGGCGAGGAAACGCACGCCTTCCTAACCGACCTGCTGACCAATTTGCCGCAGGCCAACGTATTTTCGATTGTCGACTCCAGGGGCGTGCTGATCGGCACGTCCAGGGATGTAAGCATCCCACCGATCGACACTTCGGATCGCGACTATTTTCGTGTGTTTCTCGATCCCGCTCAGTCCGATCCCTATATCGGTTTGCCGGCCGTGGGGCGCGCGACCAGGTTTCCGGTCATTTTCATGGCGCGGCGCATCGCCGGCGTGAATGGGAAATTCGCCGGCGTCGCCGTGGCGGTGCTCGATGCCGGATATTTCCGGAAATTCTACGAATCCCTGAAAATGGGCGACAGCCGGCAAGTCTCGCTCGTGCAGGCCGACGGCTCGGCGCTGGTGCGGTTTCCCGACGCAATGCCCGATACGCGCAGCATCGTATCGGAGCATCCGTTATCGGATTTTCCGCTTGCGGTGCGCGTGTCGTTGCGGGAGGTCGCGGCCCTTGCGCCCTGGCAGCCGCTGATCCGGCTGATTGTGATCCAGTCGGTGGTCGCGGTGGGGGGGATCGTGCTGGTATTCTTCGTGATCGTGCGCCAACTGAAGCGGTGGCGGACACAGAACACGGAACTGATGGCGACGGCGGCGGCGCTACGCGACAGCGAACAGCGGTTCCGGGATTATGCTGAGTTGGCGTCCGACTGGTTCTGGGAACAGGATGCCGATCTGCGGTTTTCCTGGACATCTCCGACGTCGCCCGCGCGCAGGATCGGGGTTTCGTCGTATGGCACGACGCGGTGGGAGCAGGTGGGCGCCGACCCGTCGGACCCGGCATGGGCGGCGCATGTGGGGGATGTGAAGGCGCACCGCCCGTTCAAGGACTTCCATTACGAACGTACCGGTTTCGGCGGCGATATCCGGCATGTCAGCGTCAGCGGCACGCCGGTCTTCGGCCCCGACGGCGTATTCGCCGGGTACCGCGGCACTGGCCGCGACGTCACGGCCGAGGTCGCGGCCGAACGCGAATTGCTGGACGCGCGCGATCGCGCCGAGGCCGCCAATAAGGCGAAATCCGAGTTCTTGGCCAACATGAGCCATGAACTGCGCACGCCGTTGAACGCGATTATCGGCTTTTCGGAACTGATCGCGGGCCAGGCGCTCGGTAAAACCGATCCCCGTTATGTCGATTTCGCCCAGGATATCCTTGGCAGCGGCAAGCATTTGCTTGAACTGATCAACGACCTGCTGGACATGTCGAAGATCGAGGCGGGGCAGTTAGAACTGTTGGACGAAACGATCGAGATGGATCCGTTGATACGGTCGTGCATAAAAATGGTCGAACCTCGGGCCGCGGTTGGGCAGGTCACCCTGGACGCGGCGGACCCACTTCAGCCCTTCGTGCTGCGGGCGGACCGACGGGCGGCGCGTCAGATCATGCTCAATCTCATAGCGAACGCGGTGAAATTTACACCTGAGGGCGGTTCCGTCGCGGTCGGTCTCGAAACCGACAGTGGCGGCATGGCATTTGTCGTGCGGGATACTGGGATCGGCATCGCGAAAGACGCCTTGGCACACCTAGGGGAACCATTCAGGCAGGTCGATGCATCGATCGGGCGACGTTTCGGCGGGACGGGTCTCGGGCTCGCGATCACGCAGAAATTGTTGGCGCTGCATGGCGGGGCGCTGCGGTTCGACAGCGAGCTTGGCCGGGGTACCACCGTCTGGGCGGTGTTTCCGCCTGAGCGAGTCGTATCAGCCTGACGCCAGGGTTTTCATCGCTGCGGTCCGTTCGAACAGGCGCAGAAGTACCCGAATTGCTTTCCCCCGTTCGGACGTGAGTTTGGGATCGCGGGAGAGCAAAACCGCGGCGTCCTTATGCGCCATGTGCAGCAACGGCTCGTGCTCGACCGGATCGGCCAGCCGGAAGCCGGGTTGCCCTGCCTGACGCGTTCCCAATAGGTCGCCGCCGCCGCGCAGGCGGAAATCCTCATCGGCGATTTCGAAACCGTCTTCGGTATCGCGCAGCATCGTCAGGCGGCGGCGGGCCGTCTCGGACACCCAGTCTTCGTGGACAAGCAGGCAGAAACTGGCCTCCGTGCCGCGTCCGACACGACCGCGAAGCTGGTGCAACTGCGCCAGACCGAAGCGTTCGGCGTGCTCGATCACCATGACGCTGGCGGTGGGGACGTCGACGCCGACTTCGATGACGGTGGTCGCGACCAGCAACCGCGTGCGGCCGGCGGTGAAGGCCGCCAAAGCGGTATCGCGTCGTTCCGCGGTTTGCTGCCCATGCGCCAGTCCTACAATCTCCCCGAACCGTGCATGCAGCTCGGAAAAACGCTCCTCGGCGGCGGCGACATCCAGCACTTCGCTTTCCGCGACCAGGGGACAAACCCAATAGACCTGCCCGCCGGCCTCCAGCTTGCGGGCGATGCCGTCGACCACGTCCGGCATGGTTGCCAGCGAGTGCAGCGTGGTTCGGATCGGCTGGCGGCCGGCTGGTTTGCCGGACAGGCGGCTGACGTCCATCTCCCCCCAATTGGTCAGCAGCAGCGTGCGCGGAATGGGGGTGGCGGTCATTACCAGGACGTCGGTCTGTTCGCCCTTGGCGCCGAGGGTCAGGCGCTGCGTGACTCCGAATCGGTGCTGCTCATCGATCACCGCCAGCGCCAAATCGCGATATTCGACCGCATCCTGGAACAGCGCGTGGGTGCCGACGACGATGGGGATGGACCCGTCCTTCAACCCTCGCAACAGCTTCGCGCGTTCCCGGCCTTTGACCGATCCCGTCAGCAGCGCGACCGGAACTGGGCAAAGGCGAGACAGCGTGCGGTGGTGCTGTTTCGCCAGGACCTCGGTCGGCGCCATGATGGCGGCCTGTGCGCCGGCTTCCACAGCCCGCAGCATCGCCAGGATCGCCACCAGGGTTTTGCCCGACCCGACATCGCCCTGCAGCAACCGCAGCATGCGGCGGGGGGAGGCGAGGTCGGCGTCGATTTCGCCGATCGCTTTGACCTGGGCCTCGGTCGGGGCGAATCCGAAGCGTTGCAGCGCGATGTCGCGCAGATGCGAGTCGCCCACCAGGATGCGTCCCAGACGTGCGCGCACCCGGCCGCGCACCACCGCGAGTGCGACCTGGCCGGCGAGGAGTTCGTCGTACGCGAGCCGAGCCCGCATGCGGGGTGGGGGGATTTCATCCAGTGGGGTTTGGACCGCTTGCATCGCCTCGATGAACCCCGGCCATTTCTCCCGCCGGAGCAGCGGCGCGTCGTGCCATTCGGGGAACGGCGGGATCAGCGCCACCGCCTGCGCCACGCCGGAGGCTACCTGACGCGGCCACAAACCCGCGACCAGCGGCCAAACCGGTTCGATCGCTGGCAGCTTCTCGGCTTGGTCCAATGGGACCAAATGATCGGGGTGCGGGATGGTGACCCGGCCGTTGAACATATCCACCTTGCCGGACACCAGCAGCCTGGCGCCAGGTGGCGTCTGGGCTTCCCGGTTGAACCGAAAAAAGACCAGTTCGGCCGTGCCCGTCTCGTCCTTCACGACGATTCGCCAGGGCTGGCGGGCGTTGGCGGGACGTTCATGGCGCACGACCTCGACCGCCAGGGTCGCGACGACTCCGGCTTGAGCCTGTGCGATCTTCGGCCGGTTGCGGCGATCCAGATACGAATCCGGCATGTGGAACAGCAAATCCACCACCCGTTCCCCGCCCACCGCGCGCGCCATGAGGGGCGCCACCGCGGGGCCTATGCCGCGCAGCGAGGTCAGGGGTGCGAAAAGCGGGGTAAGGGGATCGGAGTCCATGGGCTGACAGAGGCTATTTTCCTTGTATATGACACTCAGCCGATGACAGAACCAGAACACGACGCCCGCCGCCGCCGATTGCTTTTTCGCTCGACGCACCGCGGGACCTTCGAGAACGATCTGATGATCGGAGGATTCGTGCGCGCCAACCTCGGTCTTTTCACCGAGGAGGAGCTGGAGGCGATGGAAATCGTTCTCGAACTGCCAGACGTCGATCTGGCGGATTGGCTGACCGGCCGCCGGGAAATCCCGCCCGAGGACGCCACCCCCATGCTACTGCGAATCCGAGACAGCCTGCACCGATGACCGAACCGCTCAAAATTTGGGGCGCGCCGGAGGGGTGGGATGCGTTCCTGCTCGCTCAACGCCGGCGCGAATACAGCGGCCCCATCGTCCACGTCACCCGCGATGACTCCCGCATGGCGCGCTTGGCCGAAGCCCTGGCGTTTACCATGCCGGAAGCCGAGGTGTTGCGCTTTCCCGCTTGGGACTGCCTGCCATACGACCGCGTGTCGCCGAACCCGGTTCTGGTATCCGAACGCATCGCCACCCTGGCGCGCCTGCTGGATTCTCCCCAACGCCCGCGCATTGTCCTGACCACCGTCAATGCATTGGTGCAGCGCGTGCCGCCCCGCGCGACGTTCGCCGGCGCCAGTTTCGATCTGTCGGTGAATGGGACGATCCAACCGGAGAAATTGGCCGCATTCCTTGAGGCCAATGGTTACGGCCGCGCCGGCACCGTCATGGAGCCCGGCGAATACGCGATGCGCGGTGGAATCGTCGACATCTTCCCCTCCGGCGAGACCGATCCCGTCCGGCTCGACCTGTTCGGCGACACCATCGAATCCATCCGCACCTTCGATCCGACCACCCAGCGCAGTGCTGGCAAGCGCGGCGCCTTGTTGCTGCGCCCTGTCTCCGAAGTGCCGCTGGGCAAGGAGTCGATCGCTCGCTTCCGCACCGCATGGCGAGATATGTTCGGCCAGGACGCGGCCAAAGACCCGATTTATTTGTCCATCTCCGACGGTCGCCGCCATCCGGGGATGGAGCACTGGGTGCCGCTGTTCCATCCGACGATGGAAAACTTGCTGGACTATTTGCCCGACGCCGCCGTCAGCCTCGATCACCAGGCCAATGAGGTCCTGGAAGCTCGGCTGGAAATGATCGCCGACCACGCCCAAGCCCGCAAAGCTGTGCCGCGCGACGGAGAGGTGCCGTATCGGCCGATTCCGCCGGGGATGCTGTACCTCGATCGCGACGGCTGGGATGAGATGCTGTCGTTTGGGCCATGCACCGCGTTCACCCCCTTCGGCATGCCCGATGGGGCGTCCGGCGTGGACGGCGGCGGGCGCCCCGGTCCGGTGTTTGCCGCGAGCCGAGCACCGGTGGCGGGGACGGCGCCGGTCAACGTGTTCGACCAGTTGAAGACGCAGGCCGTGCGTTGGACCGCCGAGGGACGCCGCATCGTTGTTGCCGCTTGGACGCGCGGGTCCCGAGAACGGCTCGCCAATTTGCTGCGCGAGCACGGCTTCAAGGACGTCGCGTCGGAAGACAGCTACGCCGCCATCGGCCGTAAACCCGCGGGTTCGGTGTCGCTGATAACCTTGGGCATCGAACGCGGCTTTATCGCCGAACGCATCGCGATGGTGGGCGAGCAGGATCTGCTGGGCGAGCGCATCTCCCGCCCGCCGCGCCGCCGCAAACGGGCCGATCAGTTCATCGCCGAAGCCACCGAAATCGCCGAGGGCGATTTGGTCGTGCACCAGGAATACGGCATCGGCCGTTACGACGGGTTGACGACGCTGGCTGTCTCCGGCGCCGCACACGATTGCCTAAGGTTGATCTACGACGGCGGAGAAAAGCTCTTTTTGCCCGTAGAAAACATCGAGATTCTCTCGCGGTTCGGCAGCGAAACGCAGGGCGTCGCACTCGATAAACTCGGCGGCCTGGGCTGGCAGACGCGCAAAGCCAAGATGAAGCAGCGCATCCGCGATATGGCGGGGGAGCTGATCCGCATCGCCGCCGCCCGCATGGTGCGCGACGCCGCCATCCTCGCCCCGGCCGAGGGTACCTGGGACGAATTCTGCGCCCGCTTCCCATTCGCGGAAACCGAGGATCAAACGCGCGCGATCGCCGACGTGCTGGAAGATCTGGCCGCCGGCAAACCGATGGATCGCCTGATCTGCGGCGACGTGGGTTTCGGCAAGACCGAGGTGGCACTCCGCGCCGCCTTCGTTGCAGCCATGGCCGGTGCTCAGGTCGCGGTCGTCGTGCCGACCACGCTACTGGCCCGCCAACATTTTCGTACATTCACCGCCCGTTTCGCCGGTCTGCCGGTCAAAATCGGCCAGTTGTCGCGCATGGTGACCGCCAAGGACGCGGCCGAGGTCAAAAAGGGCCTCGCCAACGGCGACATTAACATCGTCGTCGGCACGCATGCGTTGCTGGCCAAGTCGATCGCATTCTCCGACCTCGGTCTGCTGGTCGTCGACGAGGAACAGCATTTCGGGGTTGCGCACAAGGAACGGCTGAAGGCGTTGAAGGACGACGTTCACGTCCTGACGCTCACCGCGACGCCAATCCCTCGCACGCTGCAATTGGCGCTAACCGGCGTGCGGCAAATGAGCATCATCGCCACCCCGCCAATCGATCGTCTTGCCGTCCGCACCTTCATCATGCCGTTCGATTCGGTGGTGATCCGCGAAGCCATCCAGCGCGAACGTTTCCGCGGCGGCCAAATCTTCTGCGTCGTACCACGAATAGAGGACATGCCCCGCATGGCAGAACGCCTCGCGGAAATCGTGCCGGAAGCCCGCATCGTCACCGCGCATGGGCGGCTGGCACCGACCGAACTCGAGCGCGTCATGACCGAGTTCGGCGATGGCAAATACGATATTCTGCTGTCCACCAATATCGTCGAAAGCGGCTTGGACATGCCGGCGGTCAATACGCTGCTGATCCATCGCGCCGATATGTTCGGCCTCGGTCAGTTGTACCAGCTCCGAGGCCGCGTCGGCCGCGGCAAGCAACGTGGCTACGCCTATCTGACCTGGCCGCCCAGCCATCGCCTGTCCGTCGCGGCCGAGAAACGCCTAACGGTGATGCAGACGCTGGACGCCCTCGGCGCCGGGTTTACCCTCGCCTCGCACGATCTGGACATCCGCGGCGCCGGTAACCTGCTGGGCGACGAACAATCCGGCCACATCCGGGAGGTCGGCATCGAGCTGTACCAGCAAATGCTGGAAGACGCGGTGAACGACATCCGCTCCGGTGACGGGCGGCAGACCGACCAGGCGCGCGACTGGACGCCAAATATCAGCCTTGGCCTGCCGGTATTGATCCCGGAAACCTACGTGCGCGATCTCCCGGTCCGGCTCGGCTTATACCGGCGCATCGGCGCGCTGGGGTCGGACGCCGAAACCGACGCGATGATGGCGGAACTCGTGGACCGCTTCGGTGCGCTGCCGGGCGAGGTGGACAATCTGCTGGGTGTTGTGTCGCTGAAACGCGCGTGCCGGACGGCAGGCGTGGAAAAACTGGACGCCGGCCCAAAAGGTATGGTCCTGACCTTCCGCCGCAATGCCTTCGCCAACCCGGCGGGGCTGGTGAAATGGCTGTCGGCCAAGGGCGGATTGATCCGGCTGCGCCCCGACCACAAGCTGGCGATTTCGCGGGACATGGACGTCGCGACCCGGCTGAAATTCGCGCGGGATACGCTGGGCGCGCTGGTGAAGATCGTGGGGGAGGCGAAGGCTGCTTAGACCATGATCGTTTGAGGTCGCACGCGATCTCGGCGTTGGATCATGGTCTAAGCCTTTGTTTGAGAGGGTGATTCACGCCCGAGGTTGAAGTCAACCTCAAGCGATCACGCTCTAGGCTGGTTGTTGCGAAATTCGGGCGATCGCGATCTCCTGTTCGCGTCCCCTTACCTGCGCAAGATCGAAGGCGGCCTGCATCCGAAGCCACATCTCGGCCGATCCGCCAAACGGCCTGAACCGTTACCGACCACAAGCCCCCTCAAAACAGCCACCCCTTCGTCCGATTCCTCTCCTGCGCCGGGGTCAGCTCGACCGGCCCGTCCGCCACGCCCACCGGATGCCCCGGCAGCGCGGAAGAATCCTTCCAGCAATTCACCCGCCCCAGGCTGCGGGTGCAGAAGGGCGGTGGCTCCGGCGGCGCTTCCGGCTCTCGGCAGTAGCTCTGCCCCTTGTCCAGCCGCACGACCGAACAATCGCGGCCTGTGGCGATTGACCACAAGGCGTCGCCCGGGGTGCGTCCGAGCACCGCGATGCTCCCGATTCCCAGGGCGGCACCGACAAAGGTCGCCTGTTCGGGGGATGCGCCGCAGCCGCCCAACAGCAAAACGAGGGGGAAAATGTGTTTCATCCCCCCACCCTGACAGCAAAAGATGAATAAAAGGTTTACGCCGTTTGCCCGTACGCGCCGCCGCCGCTATGGTCCGGCCGCTTCCAGACAGGCCCCGGGGGCGCATCCGCGCTGCCATTCAGAATGAGAGTGCAAGTTGGTCGATATCTTCGACGAGGTAGATGAAGAGCTTCGTGCCGAGAGCGCACAAAGGCTGCTCAAGCGCTATGCGGGCGTCATCGTCGCCGGGGCGCTGGTCGTCGTTGGCGCCGTCGCCGGATGGCAGGGGTGGCAATACTGGCAGGCGAAGCAGGATGCCGTCGCGGCCTCTGCCTTCGTCGCGGCCGCGACGGTCGCCGACAGCACACCCGCACCTGACACCGCGACGCGCGGCAACCTTATCAAAACGTTCGATGCCCTGGCCTCCGGCGCGCCGGAGGGGTATCGAACCCTGGCCCGTTTGCGCGCCGCCGCCTTGAAGGCCGATGCCGGGGATATGGCTGGGGCCGCTGCTCTGTGGGACCAGGTCGCGGGCGATGGCGCGGTCGATCCTCTGCTGCGCGACCTCGCGATCTTGATGTGGGCACAGCGCCAGATCGATCGGGGCGATCCGGCGCGGCTCGAAGCCCGCCTGAAGCCGTTGACGGAACCAGGCAATGCCTGGCGAACGCTGGCGCAGGAGCAGTTGGCATTGCTCGATATGCGTCAGGGCCATGCCGACGCCGCTCGGACGGCGTTGCGCAAGCTCTCGCAAGATGTCACGGCCCCCGCGGGTGTCCGCAGCAGGGCGACCGCGCTTTTGAGCCGTCTGGGCGCATAAAGCCGGGTTTTATCATCGTTCCCTATAAGGAATTGCCTCATGTCGTTTAAGCCTTCCGCGCCCGCCCTGGCACTGACACGCCGAACGGCGTTCTTGGTACCGCTAGGGTTGGCAGGATGCGACACGGTCGACAGCTGGTTCAACACGAAGAAGGTGCCGCTGGCGGGGAAGCGTGAAGCGGTCGAAACCCGCACGCAAGGGTTGAGGCCCGATGACGGTGTGGGCAAGATCGTGTTGCCGGCGCCGGTTCGCAATTCAGGTTGGCCGCAGGCGCTTGGCAATCCAGCCCATTCGATGGGGCATCTCGCGCTCGGTAACAGCATCACGGAAGCGTGGACGGCCAGCATTGGGACGGGTGGCGGATATCGACGCAAGATTCTGGCGCAGCCTTTGGTCGCCGGCGGTTCGGTTTTTACCATGGACTCCGACGGCGAAGTGTCGGCGTTCTCGTTCGCCAACGGATCCCGGCTGTGGCGTTTCGATACCAAGAATGACGACGCCGACAGCGTCAACATCGGCGGCGGCCTGGCAGTCGATAAGGGCACGGTCTACGCGGCGAATGGGATTGGCGATCTGGTTGCGCTGGATGCCGCGAACGGTTCGGTTCGCTGGCGCAAATCGCTCAATACGCCGACCCGGTCGTCCCCAACGGTCGCCGAGGGGCGTCTGTTTCTGACCATGATCGATGACCGGCTGCTGGGATTGTCGGCCGACGACGGTTCGGTGTTGTGGACCCATCGCGGGCTTGGCGGCGGCACCGCGATGCTGGGGCAACCGGCGCCTGCGTATGCCAGCGGCATCGTCGTGGCCGGATTTGGCTCGGGGGAGATCGCCGGTTTGCGGGCCGATACGGGCAGCCCCGTGTGGTCCGATGGCCTGGGGGCGTCGCGCCTGCGCTCGGCCTTGACCGATTTCACCGCCATTCGCGGCGCGCCAACGATTTCCGGCGGGCTCGTGTATGCGACCGGATTGGGTGGCTCGGCGGTTGCCATCGACCTGCCCACGGGACGTCGGGTGTGGGAACGCCGTATTGGCGGGGTGGACTCACCTTGCGTCGCCGGTGACTGGGTGTTCATGGTTTCCCTGGAACAGGAAATGGTGGCGCTGAACGCGCGCGACGGGCGGGTCGCCTGGGTAACCCCGCTGCCGCGCTGGGAAAACGAGGAAAAGCGCCGCGATCCTTACACTTGGTATGGCCCGGTGCTGGCCGGCGACCGCCTGATCGTCACCGGCACGACCGGGGAGGCGTTGTCCGTCAGCCCCTACACCGGTGCCATCCTCGGGCGGCAGTCGCTGTCGGGCAAGGCATCGCCGGTTGGACCAGTTGTCGCGGATGGCACCCTGCTTGTGGTATCGGAAGACGCGCGGCTGACGGCGCTGCGCTGAACCGGTTTTTATCCAAATGAGTTTACCTGTGGTCGTGATCGCGGGACGGCCCAACGTGGGCAAGTCCACGCTCTTCAATCGCCTCGCCGGACGTCGGGTGGCGCTGGTCGCCGACACGCCGGGCGTCACCCGCGACCGCAAGGAAGCGGAAGCGCTGATGCGCGGCCGCCATGTGCAGCTGATCGACACCGCGGGGCTGGAGGAAGCGGCGCCCGACACGCTGGCCGGGCGCATGACCGACAGCTCCGCCGCGGCCGTGCATCTCGCCGATCTCGTGCTGTTCGTGGTCGATGCCCGAGCGGGGATTACGCCGGCGGACGAGCATTTCGCGCAATGGCTGCGCCGGCAGGGGCGGCAGGTCATGGTCGTCGCCAACAAGGCGGAGGGGCGGTCCGCCAGTTCTTCGGTGCTCGATGGTTGGTCGCTGGGGCTGGGCGAGCCATGCGCGGTGTCGGCCGAACACGGCGAAGGAATCTCCGATTTGATGTCGGAGATCGTCGAGCGTTTGCCGCCGCTGCCCGAGGAGGTCGAGGATTCCGGCACCGCCGAACGGCCGCTGAAACTAGCGATCGTCGGACGCCCCAATGCCGGTAAGTCCACGCTGCTAAATCGCCTGTTGGGCCAGGAACGCCAGTTGGTCGGCCCGGAACCCGGCCTGACCCGCGACGCCATCGCCGTTATTATCACCGACACCGATGGCTACCAGATTGAGCTGGTGGACACCGCGGGCCTGCGCAAACGCGCCCGCGTCGAGCTGGAACTGGAGAAAATGTCCGTCAGCGCCGCCATCCAGGCGCTCAAAATGGCAGAGGTCGTGGTGCTGACCCTCGACGCCGTTGAGGGCGTCAACGACCAGGATTTGCAAATCGCCCGTTTGGTGGAACGGGAGGGGCGCGCTTGCGTCGTCGTGCTGAACAAATGGGACGCCGTGCCCGACCGGAACGCCGCCCGTAAAGCGGCGGCGGAGCGGTTGGAGGAAAGCCTCGCGCAGATGAAGGGCATCGCGATGGTGACCATCTCGGCGCTGACCGGCGCCGGCATCGACAAGTTGCTGCCGGCGGTGCGCGCGGCACATGCGGTTTGGAACACCCGCATCCCCACCGGCGAGCTGAACCGCTGGTTTGAACGCGCGTTGGCTCGGCATCCGCCGCCGATGGTCAGCGGCCGGCGGCTGAAGCTGCGCTATGTGACCCAGGCCAAGGCGCGGCCGCCGACGTTCATCACGTTCGGCACCCGCGCTGAAAAAATACCGGAGGATTACCAGCGGTATCTGGTGAACAGCCTGCGGGAGAGTTTCGACCTCCCCGGCACGCCGATCCGGTTGGAGCTGCGGGGGACGAAGAACCCGTTCGTGGAGAGCTGAGGGCGAACGGCTCTGCCGCGGTATTCTGCCTCAGTTTCGTCCGTTGCCGCGTGTGCCATGGCCGCACTTTCCTACGCCGCCGTCTTCAGCGCTACGCTGATCGGCGGCTACAGCTGCTCGCTTTGCAAGAACTCGATCGCCTCCCCTTCGGGGCCGGTGACGAACGCAATACGCACTTCCACCAGCGGGTCCTGGTTCAGGGTGCTGGTGCGTGGCGCGACGCGGGATTCGGCACCGGCTGCCAACGCACGAGCATAAGCGGCGTCGGTGTCTGCGACTCGCAAGCAGAAGTGGAGCAACGCACCTTCGGTCCGTTCCTCGCCGGGTTTGCGCCGGCGTCCTTCCGATTGGACGGATGAGTCGGGCCCAAAGATTTCGACGTAACGCCCGTCGCCCGCGTCCAGAAACGCCGCGCGGTCGATACGGCCGGGAACGGCGAATTCATGGTGGACCCTGAAACCCAGCCCCTCGGTATAGAATTTGACGGTTCGGTCGAAGTCGGTTGCCCGCAATGCGACGTGGTGAAAGGCTGGGGCGGCGCTGGAGGGCTGCATGGCGATTCCTTTTGAATGGGCGCGATATCATAGCAAGTAGTGCGTGACCCCGCAGCCCGCGTTGGTCTAGCGTCACCCCCAATCAAGACGAAACCAGGAGACCGACCATGAACGCGCCCGTGAATTTCGATGCCCGCCTGCATGCCATGTCGCTGCCGATCGACAAATTCGACCTCAGCGATCCCCAGCTGTTCCACGACGATATCTGGCCCGCGTATTTCGAGCGGCACCGCAAGGAAGCCCCGGTCAACTACATCGCCGATAGCGCCTACGGCCCCTATTGGTCGGTCGCCAAATACAAGGACATCGTTAAGGTCGAGGTCGACCATAAGACGTTCTCCTCCTCCGACGAGATCGGCGGCATCATGATCAACGACGCACCAAAAGGAATGGAGCGCACCAGCTTCATCCGCATGGACCCGCCAGAGCACGACAGCCAACGGCGGGAGGTCAGCTCCACCGTCAACCCGATCACTCTGGCGAAGATGGAAACGCTGATCCGCGAACGCACCAACATGGTGCTGGACGCCCTGCCGCGCGGGGAAACATTTAACTGGGTCGAGAAAGTGTCGATCGAGCTGACGTCGATGATGCTGGCGACCCTGTTCGACTACCCGATCGAGGACAAAGAGCGGCTGATCCGCTGGTCCGACACCTTCATCTGCGACCTGAAAGCACCCGATGCCCCGGTGAAAACCGAGGAAGAACGCTACGCCAAGCAGATGGAATTCGCCGAACATATGAACGAAATCTGGGAGGATCGCGCCAAAAAGCCGAAAAGCTTCGACGTGATCTCCATCCTTGCACACGGCGAGGCGACGTCGAAGATGAACATCCGGGAGCGGATGGGCATCCTGATCCTCTTCCTGGTCGGCGGCAACGACACCACACGCAACTCCATGACCGGCGGGCTGGTCGGATTAAGCCAGTTCCCGGAGGAGTTCGCGAAATTGCGGGCCAATCCCGCGCTCGTGGAAAGCATGATACCGGAGATCGTGCGCTGGCAAACACCTGTCATCCACATGCGCCGCACCGCCGTCGCGGATGCGGAGATCGGCGGCAAGGCCATCAAAGCCGGCGATAAAATCGTGCTGTGGTACATCTCCGGCAACCGGGATGAGGATCAGATCGAACACGCGGACCGCTTTATCATCGACCGCCGCAGGCCACGCGAGCATATGTCGTTCGGTTTCGGAATCCACCGTTGCCTGGGTAACCGCCTGGCGGAAATGCAACTCAAAATCCTGTGGGAAGAAGTGCTGCGCAAGGATCTGAAGATCGAGGTGCTGGATAAGCCGGTTTACGCTTACTCGAACTTCCTGCATGCGATCCGGTCTTTGCCGGTTCGTATCGCGGGGTAGTTCAATCCATCGCCGCGTGCGCGTCCTCGGGTGCCGGCTTTGCCGCCACCTTGGGGCGCCGCATCAGAAACAACAGGGCCAGCGCCGGAAGCGTCGTGAAAATCATCATCCGATAGTCGTCGATGAACGCCGTGATTTGCGCCTGCTGATTGATCACCCGATCCAGCAGTGCCGCGCCATGATGCGTGAGCGGGTTCCAGAAACGCTCCACCGCCCCGCCGCCCTGTAGCGCCCGATTGAACGGGGTGACCGAGGACCCGATTTCCGCGTGCAGCACTTGCGTGTTGTGCGACAGCATGAACGAAGTCACCGACACCCCGATCGCCGCGCCGATATTGCGGGACAGGCTGAACACGGACGCGCCATCGGTGCGATATTGGGGTGCGAGCGTCGCGAATGCGATCACTTGCAAGGGGATGAACAGAAACCCCAGGCCCGCACCCTGAAACATGATCGTCAATACAATGCGGCTTTGCGAGACATCCGGCGTCCAGCCCGTCATCTCCCAGATCGACAGAACCAGCATCGAGATGCCGCAGGCCATGATCTTGCGCGGGTCGATTTTCGCGGTCAGCCGTGCGCCGATCATCATGGCCGCCATGGTGCCCAGCCCGCGTGGGGCCATGACCAGACCCGCCGTCTCCACCGGGTAGTTCGCCAAGTTCTGCAGCCACGGCGCCATCAGCGACGAGCTCGACACCAATATGGTGCCGGCGGCGAACATCATCAGCGCGCCGGCGGTGAAATTGCGATCCTTGAACATCGCCGGCGGGATGAACGGCTTCGTGCCGGTCGCCATGTGCACAATGAACAGATAGACGCCAAGACCGCCAAGCACGCCCTCGATAATGATTTCGCGGGAGGTGAACCAGTCCTGGTCCTGACCGCGATCGAGCATCAGTTGCAGCGCGCCGATGCCGAGCGATAACACGGCAAAACCGGTCCAGTCGAACTTCATGTTAAAATTGGGGTGCGACCGCGGCATGAAAAGGATCAGCCCGATGGTGGCCATGATCCCGAAGGGGATGTTGATGTAGAAGACGAAGCGCCAGTTATAGGCCTCGGTCAGATACCCGCCGAGGGTCGGCCCGAGGATGGGCCCGATCATCACCCCCATGCCCCAGATCGCCATTGCCTGGCCGCGCTTTTCCTGTGGATAAATATCCATCATGGTCGATTGCGACAGCGGCACCAATGCCGCCCCGAACATGCCCTGAAAGATGCGGAACAACACCACCTGCGACAACGATTGCGCCGCACCGCACATGACGGATGTGATGGTGAACCCGATCAGGCAGGTGATGTAGAGGTATTTGCGCCCAAACCGCGCCGCGAGCCATCCAACCGGCGCCGTCATGATCGCCGCGGCGGTGATATACGACGTCAGAACCCAGGTGATTTCGTCGTAACTCGCCGACAGGCTGCCCTGCATATAGGGCAGTGCCACATTAGCGATGGTCTGATCCAGCGCCTGCATCAACGTGGCGCCGACCGTACAAAGGGTAATCAGCAGTCGGTGAGGAACCGGTTCGGTCGGGGCAACCGCCACGGGTTAAAACAGATCGCGTATCGAGCGGCGGAAGCCGGTGTCGATGGTGACCTCCACACTCATGCCCGCGCGTAGTTCGGGGTCGCCCTCTTTGCGCTCGATTGCGACCCGTACTGGAATGCGCTGCACCACTTTCACCCAATTGCCCGACGTATTCTGCGCCGGCAGAATAGAGAATTCCGACCCGCTGTTGGGGGCGATGCTTTGCACCGTGGCCTTCCATGATCGGCCGGGATACGTATCGACCGTCAGATGGACGGGATCGCCGAGTTTGACATGCGTCAGTTCGGTTTCCTTGGGATTGGCCTCGACCCATATACGATCGGTGGAAATCAGACCGAACGCGGCCGTTGCGGCTGCGAGGTACATGCCGGGTTGCACCGAATCCACCTGCGTCACGACCCCGGCGAATGGCGCTCGGATGGTGCTGTGATCCAGCTGCCGCTGTGCCTCATCGAGCTTTGCCTTCGCCTGGAGATAATCGGACATCGCATGGACATCGACCTCCGGGTCGCCGCCGAGACGGGCGAGTTGCACGGCTGCCGCGATTTTCAGGGCAGAGACGCTTTGTTGGTTAGCCGCCAACTGAAACCGCGCGTTGTCGAATTCAGCGCGGGTCACGCCGCCGCTTTTCACCAAAGCGGCGAAGCGATCGAAGTTGGCCTGATCCGCCTCGACCTGCGCCTGCTTGACGGCCACATCGCCCAACATGCGCTTATAATCCAGCTTGGCTGCGTTGAGGCTGGAGATCACGCCGCCCACATTGGCTCTGGCCGAAGTAACCGCGATTTCGAACGGATGAGGATCCAAGCGCAGCAGAATATCGCCTTTGGTGACGCGCTGACCCTCCTTCACCGGGATCTCCATCACGATGCCGGTGACATCGGTAGCCAGGACTTCCTTCGCGGCGCGAATATAGGCGTCATCGATCGAGATATAGCGCCCGCCGGTGAGCCAGAAATACCCGGCCCCGACCACCACGACCAAAATGCCCCCCAGCATCAGGATCGGGCGGAGTGCTCGGCGGCCGATGCGGCGGCGGGCAGGGGCGGCCGAAACGCGTGGACGATCGGTGTCCGCGGTGGCGGATTGGGACATCAGACGGCCTCCCGCCGGGTCGAATGGGCGTCCAGGGTGAGGGTGGCCTTCATGCGCAGCAGTGCCTCGGTCATGGTTTCCAGCGTGGGTCGGTCGATGCCGGTGGCGACGATCCGCGTCATGTCGGCACGTTGCAGGTTGATGTCTTCCATCGCCGCGAGGGCGGGGGGTAGCAAATGCAGCCGCCATATGCGGCGGTCGCGCGGGTCGGGGCGGCGTTCCACCATGCCGCTGCCTTCGAGCCGGTCGATCTGGCGGGCGACGGTGATGGGTTCGACTTCCAGAAGCTCCGACAGCTCCTTCTGGGAGATGCCCGGCTGGCGTTCGAGCCAGATCAGAATGCCCCATTGTGCCCGGGTCATGCCCTGGGCGCGGGCGCGCTTGTCGGCGTCGATCCGCATCAGGCGGGCCACGTCGTGCAGAAGGAACAGGAGGTCGCGCTGAAAATTGTGCACGGTTTGGCCGCCATAGTGTGACGTGATTATAAGCGGCGTTATGATATAGGGGGAAGCGGATTGGTCATGCGTTCGGCGCACGGCTTAGGTGCGGGGGCGTCCGGGTCCTCCAACCCCGCTGCGCTTCATTCGGTACGCGCGCGTCGGCGCCGACGCGTTCGCTCCATTGGCTCACGCTTTATAAGCCGACCCCCATTTGTCCTCGTACACAACGTTTTCCAGCGCCGTCCGCCGCACGGGGCCGAACTTGCCCGTGGGAAATCCCAGCGGAACGATCGCGTAGGAGTGCATGTCGTCGGGCAACCCCATCGCCGCCTCGGCTTCTTTTTCGTGGATCAGATAAAGTGTCGTCAGCGTGGCGCCCAGACCGAGGGCTCGGGCCGCGAGCAGCATGTTCTGCACGGCAGGGAACACCGATGCGCCGGACCCGCGCGGCCCGCTTTGGCACGGCACGATCCAAACCGGTGCCTCGTGAAAATGGTGTGCCAGATGCTCCGCGGCGCCCAGCATACGAGCGAATGACTCGGGGGTTGTGCCAGGGGCAGGTCCGCCGGAGCGGTAGCGCGGCCCCACGACCTCATCCCAGGCCTTGCGGTAGAACGCGCCCGCCGCCGCTTTAATCGCGGGGTCCTTAATCACCAGGAACCGCCAGCTTTGCATATTGCCGCCGTTCGCCGCGTAGGTCCCGGCTTCCAGCACCTGGCGGAGCAGCACGTCCGGCACCGGATCGGTCTTCAGCCGCCGCATGGAGCGGGTCGTCCGCATAGTCTCGAATAGGTCGAAGGTATCGGCCATGAAGGGCTCCTCGGTTTACGCGCCGGCATGTTGGGGTGTGGTTGGGGTCAATGGAAGCCCATGGCGTGGGTTTCGTGCGTCTTGCCATCCACGCCACCCCGCTTCACTCTCCCGCCCATGTTCTTCCCCCCGCCCCAACTCATCGAAGCCCGCGTCGCCACCACCGTCCCCGCCCATTTCCGCCGCCCCCCCGAACGATCCGAGTGGGCCGACGCGAACCGAGCGGGCGTGCCGGTGGATTGCTTCCTCGAAGGCCCGTGCTTCGACGCACAGGGCCGGCTGCTGGTCGTCGACATCCCCTACGGCCGCATCTTCCGCATCGACGGCGACCAATGGGAGCAGATCGCCGAATACTCCGGCTGGCCGAACGGCCTGAAAGTCCAACCCGACGGCATTCTCATAGCTGCCGACTATCGGCACGGGCTTGTGCGCATCAACCCGGACAGCGGCGCCACCAGCGCGGTCATCCAGACGGTGATGAGCGAGGGCTTCAAAGGCCTGAACGACCTCACGCTGCACATGGATGAGTCAATCCTGTTCACCGACCAGGGGCAGACCGGCCTGCAGGACCCGACCGGCCGGGTCTACCGGCTGCACAAGGACGGCCGCCTGGACCGATTGATCTCAACCGGCCCCAGCCCCAACGGCTTGGTGCTGAACACCGCGCAAACGCATCTATATGTCGCGATGACGCGGTCCTGCGAGGTCTGGCGCTTCGCCCTCCGTGACGACGCCATCGTCGGCAAGGCGCAATGTTTCGCGCGCGTGCCCCCGGGGTTGGTGGGGCCGGACGGGCTGGCGATGGACGCTTACGACCGTCTGTATATCTCCAACCCCGGCCACGGCTGCATTTGGATCGTCGGCCCGACCGGCATCCCGCTGTATCGGGTGCAATCCCCCACCGGCCACATGACCACCAACTGCGCCCTCGCGCCGGACGGGCGCACCCTTTACATCACCGAGTCCGAAACCGGCGACATCCTGACCGCGGAGATCCCAGCACCATGCCCAAGGACATAAACGAATACGTCAGCATCTGCGAAGTTGGCCCGCGCGACGGTCTGCAAATCGCCAAGACCCGCATGACCACAGACGACAAGATCGCCTGGATTCATTCCCTCGCCGCCGCCGGGATCCCCGAGATCGAGGTCGGCAGTTTCGTGCCGCCCCGCGTCATCCCGCAGTTGTCCGACACGGCCGAGATCGTGTCCAGGCTCATGGCGACCAACCCCACCTGGGTGGTGCAAACCCTGGCCCCCAACCTGCGGGGCGCGCAGAACGCCTACAACGCCGGGGTGCATAAAATCAGCATGCCGATCTCGGTCAGCGAGGGTCACTCGAAAGCCAACCTGAACCGCACCCCCGCCGATTCCATCGCGATGATGCGCGACGTGATGGCATGGATGAAGGAACAGGACCGGGCAGGGGGACGTAAGGTGCCGGTGATCGTCGGCGCCTCCACCGCGTTCGGCTGCTCGATCGACGGCGTGGTGACGACCAAGCAAACCGTGGCGCTGTGCAAAGGCCTGGTGGACGCGGGCGTCGAGCACATCATGCTCGCCGACACCGTCGGTTACGCGCATCCGGCGCAAATTCGGGAAGTGGTCCGCGCCGTCCGCTCCGAGATCGGGCCGGCTGTCTACGGGCTGCATTTGCACGACACCTGCGGCCTGGGCATCGCCAACGCGCTGGCCGGTCTGGAAGAGGGCATCCGCGCGTTCGACTCCTGCCTCGCCGGCCTGGGCGGCTGCCCCTACGCGCCCGGCGCCTCGGGCAACGTGGTGACCGAGGACCTGGTGTTCATGCTGGAAAGCATGGGCTTCACCACCGGCATCGACATCCCGAAACTGTTCGAGGCGCGGGCCTTGTTGCACGCCGGTCTGCCGGCCGAGCAATTGAACGGGCAACTGCCGAAGGCGGGGATTCCGCCGACGTTCCGGAAGGCGGCTTAACCAGACATTCGCAGCCGGTCCAGCGGATCGCCACCACCCATGCCGTTGCGGGTTCCGGCCATAAGCCGCCACCTTCGCCTGAGGTGGTCGGGTCAGGCCTGGCCTTGACGGTGTGGGGGGTTGAGCCCCCTCCGCAGCAGACTGGCCGTGGTAACTGGCGGCGGCTCAACCACCCAACAAAGTCCCCAACACGTACTCGGTGTGCGCCCCCACCGCCGGTCCGGTCCAAGCAACCACATCCTCCGGCTTATCCCCATCCATCCGGATCGCCGGCCCCGGATGCAGCGTCCGCCCGATCAGCGGATCGTCCACCACCTGCACCGATTTCCGAGCCAAAAAGTGCGGGTCGGCGGCGCAATCGGCGATGTCGAACAGGCGGGAGCACGGGACGTCCGCGGATTCCAGCACAGCCTCGGCCTCCTTCGCCGGCAAGGTCCGAGTCCAAGCCGCGATGACGGCGTCCAATTCCGCTCGCGCCGCGCAACGCAGCCCGTTGGTCGCATACCGAGGCTCCTTCGCCAGCTCCGGCCGCCCGATCGCAGTCATCAACCGAGCAAAGATGAAATCTGAATTCCCCGCCACGCACAGCCACCGCCCATCCGCACACGGGTAGGTGTTGGTCGGCGCGGCGGTTTCGATAGCGGCACCGACCGGCTGGCGCACGCGCCTGTCCATCGCGTATTCCGGCAGCATGCCCTCCATCAGGCTGAACACGCTGTCCACCAGGTTCACGTCGATCACCCGCCCGCGCCCGGTCCCAGCCACATCCCGTTGCCACAGCGCCGACAGCAGCCCAATCGCGGCATACATGCCCGCGAGGTCGTCGCTGATCGAGATACCGCAGCGCGGCGGCGGCAATTCCGACGACCCGGCGGGATGCCCCGTCAGATGCCGGAGGCCCCCGATCGCCTCCCCAATCGCGCCGAACGCCGGCTTGTCGCGATACGGCCCGTCCTGGCCGTAGCCCGATATCCGCGCGATCGTTAGCCGAGGGTTCACCGCATGCAGTTCGTCCGGACCCAGCCGTAGCCGCTCCAGTTGCCCGGCCCGCAGGTTCTCCACCAACACGTCCGACCGCGCCGCCAACTTCAGGACGGTATCGCGGTCCTTCTTCAGATCCAGCTCCACCGATAGCTTGTTCCGGCCGTGGATGGAGAACCAAACCGAATGACCGTCCACCGCCGCGCCCCAGCCCCTGAACGGGTCGCCGCCGGGTGGCTCGATCTTGATTACCTCCGCCCCGAGGTCCGCCAGGATTCGCGTGCAAAACGGGGCGGCGATGTAGTGCCCGATTTCCAGCACCTTGAGGCCCACCAGGGGGCCGGTTCGCTTGGGTAGCATGGGCTTTCTCCGTTGGCCGTCGCGCAGCGCCCGGAATATTTTTCGAAAAGACGAAAAATATC
Organism: Acetobacteraceae bacterium; assembly: GCA_025352375.1. Classification (GTDB taxonomy): domain Bacteria; phylum Pseudomonadota; class Alphaproteobacteria; order Acetobacterales; family Acetobacteraceae; genus Rhodopila. The sequence continues at coordinate 26,407 of JANXTL010000244.1, forward strand.
CGGTCTTGTTAACACTTTATTAACTTTTCTTCCGTATCTTGCCAATCGCGGGATCGCTTCGTGGTCCTGTTTCCTCCCCGATGGCGCCCCAAAGGCGGCGCCAAACTTTGGGCGGTTCGGCGAAAGCCGGGCCGCCCCTTTTTTTGGGCGAACCGGTTGCTTGCATCGGGGCGAGGGCAGGGCGACACTCGCTCCATGGAATTCTCCCTGTTTTCCCTGGTGCGTCAGGCCTTTGGCGGGGCGGCGTGGCCCAGGCAATGGCGCGACGCCGAACCGAAGCCGGCGTACGACGTGGTGATCGTCGGCGCGGGCGGACACGGGCTGGCGACGGCCTACTACCTCGCCAAAGAACACGGCATCCGCGACATCGCCGTCCTGGACAAAGGCTGGCTTGGCGGCGGCAACACCGGGCGCAACACCACCATCATCCGCTCCAACTACCTCCGGGACGAAAGTGCTGCGATCTACGAGCACGCGCTGAAGCTGTGGGAAACCCTGTCCCAGGACCTGAACTACAACGTCATGTACAGCCCCCGAGGGGTCATGATGCTGGCGCATAACGAGCACGACATCCGCGTGTTCAAGCGCCACGTACACGCCAACCGCCTTCAGGGTATCGACAACGAATGGCTGACAGCCGAGCAGGCGAAGGCGTTTTGCCCGCCGCTGCATATCGGGGGGGATGCGCGATACCCCGTCCTCGGCGCCGCCCTGCAACGACGCGGCGGCGTGGCTCGGCATGACGCGGTCGCCTGGGGTTACGCGCGCGCCGCGAGCGCGATGGGCGTGGATATCGTGCAAAATTGCGAGGTTACGGGGATTTTCCGAAATATCGAAGGCGCCGTGACGGGCGTCGATACCACCCGCGGCACGATCCAAGCCGGTAAAGTGGCCGTTGTCGCCGCCGGCCACACCTCCGTGCTGATGGGTATGGCCGGGGTGAGGATGCCGCTGGAATCCTTCCCGCTCCAGGCGCTGGTCAGCGAGCCGGTCAAACCCATCATGCCCTGCGTCGTGATGTCCAACACCGTGCACGCCTACATATCCCAGTCCGACAAGGGGGAACTGGTGATCGGCGCCGGCACCGATTCATACATTTCCTACAGCCAGGCCGGCGGCCTCCACATCGCGTCCCACACGCTGGCGGCCGTCTGCGAGCTATTTCCCAGTTTCCGCCGCCTTCGCATGCTGCGGAACTGGGGCGGGATCGTGGACGTGACCCCGGACCGCTCCCCGATCGTCGGACTGACCCCGGTGCCCGGCCTGTTCGTCAATTGCGGCTGGGGGACAGGCGGCTTCAAGGCCACACCCGGCTCCGGCCATGTCTTCGCGGCAACCGTCGCGCGCGGCGAACCCCACCCCATCGCCGCCCCATTCAGTTTGGACCGATTTCGCACCGGCCATCCGATCGATGAGGCCGCTGCCGCCGCGGTGTCGCACTAATGCTGCTCATCGCGTGCCCCTGGTGCGGCCCCCGGCCGGAAAACGAGTTCCATTACGGGGGTGAAGCCGGGATCGCCCGCCCACCCGATCCCTCGGCGGTGGACGACGCGGCCTGGGCGGATTTTCTCTACATGCGGTCCAATCCCAAAGGCAGGCATAAGGAAAGATGGCGGCACCAATTCGGTTGCGGCCGCTTCTTCAACGCCACGCGCGACACGGTGACGGACCGGATTTCGGGGACCGCCAAGCCGTGACCCAGCCCTTCCGCCTCGCAACCGGGGGCCGCATCGCCCGCGGTCGGGAAATCGGTTTCCGCTTCGACGGCCGCACCTACGCGGGATACGCGGGCGATACTTTGGCCTCCGCCTTGCTGGCGAACGGCGTCCACCTGGTCGGCCGCTCGTTCAAATACCACCGCCCCCGAGGCATCCTGTCGGCGGGATCGGAGGAACCGAATGCCCTGGTTACTGTCGATCGGGGCGGCGGTCGGATCGCCCCCAACCTGCGTGCCACTCAGATCGAACTGTACGAGGGACTGACCGCCACCAGCCAAAACCGCTTTCCATCGCTGGGCTTTGACCTTGGCGCCGCCGCCGGATGGTTCGGCCCGCTGCTGTCGGCGGGGTTCTATTACAAGACCTTCCTGTGGCCGGCGTCGTTCTGGGCCAGGCTCTACGAACCCGCGATCCGCGCCGCCGCCGGCCTTGGGAAAGCCCCAAAGCAGGCCGATCCAGACCGCTACGTCCACCAGTACACCCATTGCGAGGTCCTGGTGATCGGCGCCGGCCCCGCCGGCATCGCCGCCGCACTGGCCGCCGCCAGCACCGGTGTGCGGGTGATGCTGTGCGACGAACAATCCGAACTCGGCGGTTCGCTGCTGACGGAAACCGGCGCCGTCATCAATGGCAAGCCAGCGTCCGAGTGGCTCGCGGACGCGCTGACCAGCCTCGAATCCCGTGTCACCCTGCTGCCCCGCACAACCGCCTTCGGCTGGTACCCCGACAACATGATCGGTCTGGTGGAGCGCCTCACCGACCATGTCGGAATCCCCGACCCCAACCTGCCGCGAGAACGCCTGTGGCAGGTGCGCGCACGCGCGGTCATCCTGGCGACCGGTGCCATCGAGCGCCCGCTGGTCTTTCCCCATAACGACCGGCCCGGGATCATGCTGGCCGGCGCCGCTCGGTCCTTCGTCAACCGCTGGGGCGTGGCGCCCGGCCGTACCGTGGCGATCGCGACGGCCGACGACAGCGCCTACGCGGCGGCGCTCGATATGCATCGCGCCGGGGTGACGATCGCGGCCATCCTCGACCAACGCCGAAAACCGGGCCCGATCGCCGAGGTCGCCCGCATGGCCGGCATGATCGTCCAGGCCGATGCCCGGGTCGAGGCAACCAGCGGCGGGAAGCGTTTATCGGCGATCGGCGTGTCGACCGGGCGGGGGACCATCGAATGCGATACGCTGCTGATGTCCGGCGGCTGGACGCCCAGCGTGCATCTGTTCTCCCAATCGCGCGGCAAGCTGCGGTTCGATGCGGCAATCGGCGCGTTTCTGCCCGGCGAGCCAGCCGCCCGAGTCCGATGTGCGGGTGCCTGTGACGGGGTGTTCGGTCTGGCGGCATGTCTGGAGTCCGGCTACGCGGCCGGCGAAACCCACACACCCCGCACGTTCTCGGTTTCCGGTGCGCCTGACACCGCGCCCTCCGCCCCACCCGAACCGGCCGCCCCGCATCCCCGCGCCTTCGTGGATTTCCAGAACGACGTCACCACCAAGGACCTGTCCATCGCGACGCAGGAGGGGTTCCGCTCCATCGAACACGTCAAACGGTACACGACCAGCGGGATGGCGACCGATCAGGGGAAAACGTCGAATATCAACGCATTGGCGACCATTGCCGCCTTGACCGGCCGATCGATGCCCGAGGTCGGCCTGACCATTTTCCGCCCGCCGTATACGCCGGTGACGTTCGGCGCCCTCGCCGGCACCGCACGCGGCGCGCTGTTCGACCCCGTTCGCCATGCCCCGCTGCACGACTGGGCAACAGCGCATGGCGCGGTGTTCGAGGATGTCGGCACCTGGAAACGCGCCCGGTATTTTCCCCGGCCCGGCGAAACCATGCGCGATGCCGTGTCGCGGGAGTGTCTGGCAGTACGCAACGCATGCGGCATCTTCGACGCCAGCACCTTGGGAAAGATCGAGGTGGTGGGGCCGGATGCCGCAGCGTTCCTCAACCGGATGTATGTCAACGATATCGCATCGTTGCCCGTGGGCCGTTGCCGCTACGGGTTGTTGCTGGGGGAGGACGGGTTCGTCCGCGACGACGGCGTGATCGCGCGCATCGCCGAGGACCGCTTCCACGTCACGACCACCACGGGCGGGGCGGCCAGCGTGCTGCACATGATGGAGGACTACCTGCAGACCGAATTCTTCGACCTGCGGGCTTGGTTGACCTCGACGACCGAACACTGGGCGACGATCGCGCTGCAAGGGCCGTTCAGCCGTTCGATCCTGGAGCGGCTGATGGACGGCACCGACCTCAGCACGATGCCGCACATGAGCGTGCGCGAATGCCATGTCGCCGGCGTCCCCGCCCGCCTGTTTCGAGTCAGCTTCACTGGGGAGGCCGGGTTCGAAATCGCGGTTCCCGCGAGCCAGGCGCAAGCGGTTTGGGATGCGCTTCTCGCGGCCGGCAGCCCCACGCCCTACGGCACCGAGGCCATGCACGTCCTGCGCGCCGAGAAGGGATTCATTATCGTCGGGCAGGAAACCGATGGAACCGCGATCCCCGCCGATCTGGGCTTTGGCGCCATCGGCCGAAACAAACCCGATTTCGTCGGCAAGCGGTCCCTCACGCGGCCGGACATGCTCCGCAACGACCGAAGGCAGCTCGTCGGATTGCTGACCGAGGATCCCAAAATGGTGCTGCAAGAGGGGGCGCAGGTTCAAATATTACCGTCATGGTCGGGCGCGACCATGACGGTGGGACAGCAATCCCTCGGCCACATCGCCTCCGCCTATTGGAGCGCCACCCTCGGCCGTTCTATCGCCTTGGCAATGGTCTCCCACGGGCGGCAACGGATCGGCGAAACGATGCTGGTCCCGATGCCGCACGCAACGATCCGCGCCGCTGTCGTCGCGCCGGTATTCTTCGATCCCAACAATACGCGGCTGCACACCCACCGACATTCCCCCGTCAACGGCGCCATCCCGCCCGCAGCCGGTGCCGTCCCAACAACCACACGCCTGAATGTCAGAGCGCCCGCCACCGCCACCGCCGCCATCGGCCTTGCGTTGGGCGTGCTGCTCGGCAGCGTCCCCAACCGCGCCGTGCGCGCCCGCGACCGCGCAGCCCTCTGGCTTGGCCCGGACGAGTGGTTGGCGATCGCGCCGGCCTCCGATCCCGATCTGCGCGCGCGCGCCACCGCGGCAGCGCACGGCGCCAGCGTGGTGGATGTGTCGGACGCATTCGAAACCATCGAGGTCGCGGGCGCGCAGGCGGCTTGGTGGATAAATGGGTTCTGCGCCCTGGATCTCGCGCCGCATACCTTCCCCGTGGGCATGTGTACCCGCACATTGTTCGGCAAGGTGGAGATCATTTTGTGGCGCACCGCGACCACGGTGTTCCACATCGAAACCGGCCGAAGTTACGCTCCCTATGTCCGCGCGTGTTTGGACGAGGCAGCGCGACAGCCGACCGCGGAAAAAGGGACCGCGCATCCAGATTGAAAGCGTACCACGAGGGTTTGGTTGCGAAGGGAGAACTGGCTGACCCCACATGAACAGGATGGCATTCGCCGGTGCCAACGCGCCGTATCTGTTGGCGCGGGGGCGCCGATACCGGCTCGTCGGTGGTGAGGACATCGCAATTTGCCCGCGGCGCCGATTCCATACCGCTCGTCAAATCATGGTGCTGCATTTCGAGCTGCTCGATCCTACCATCCGGGAAGTCTCCCTGGTAGAAGGACAGGGCGGCGAAAATCGGATGATCGATCTCAAATCGTCGTCTGAGCGGTTTTGGAATTTTCTGCGCATCTATCGAAAATGATAGGTGCCGTTCGGCAAACATGGAGGAAACAATGGATTTCACGGGTAAAATCGTCCTGATCACCGGCGCCGGAAACGGCATCGGCCGAGCCACGTCGCTCGGCTTCGCCACGCGCGGCGCCACCGTCGTCGTGGTTGACCACGACCAGGCGGCGGGGGAGGCCACGGCCGGCATCATCCGCCAGCAGGGTGGCAAATCCAGTTTCGTCCGCGCCGACGTCACCAAGTCCGCCGACGTGCAAGCCTATGTGAAATATTGCGTCGACACCTACGGTGCTATCGACTGCTTCTACAACAACGCGGGGATCGAGGGTGCCGTCGCCCCAACCGCCGAATATGACGAGGAAATATTCGACCGCGTGATTGCGGTGAACGTGAAGGGCGTATTCCTTGGGATGCGGCACGTGCTGCCGGTCATGATTAAGCAGGGCAGGGGTTCGGTGGTGAACACGGCCTCGGTCGCCGGGCTGGTCGCCTCGCCGGGCATGCCTGCCTACGTGGCGTCCAAACACGCGGTGATCGGCCTGACCAAGACCGCGGCCGGCGAAGTCGGGCGCGCGGGGATCCGTGTCAATGCCGTCTGCCCCGGCCCGATCGACACCCGCATGATCCATTCGCTGGAGGCAATGCTTAACCCCACCGATCCCGACAGCGTCGGCGCCCGCTACCAGCAAAACATCCCCATCGGCCGCTACGGCACGGCGGAGGAAGTCGCCAACCTCGTGATCTTCCTGTCGTCCGACCTCGCCTCCAATATCACGGGTGCGCAATATGTGGTCGATGGCGGCCGCACCGCGACCGGCGGGGCGGTGACCAACAATCTGGTGAAGTAACATGCTGTTCGCCCGCACCCCAACGCTGGACATCGCCTACGAGGCCACCGGCCTCGAAGGCGGCACCCCCGTCATCCTGCTGCACGGCTTCCCAGATGACGCCCGCGCCTACGACGAATGCGTGGCACCGCTGGTGGAGCACGGGTGCCGGGTGCTGGTGCCCTATCTTCGCGGCTACGGCCAAACGCGGTTCCTGCATCCCGAGACCCCCCGGTCCGGTCAACAGGCCGCCCTGGGCGCCGACCTCCGAGATTTCATGGACGCGCTCGGCATCCAAAAAGCCGTGCTCGGCGGCTATGACTGGGGTGGCCGCGCGGCCTGCATCGTTGCGGCTTTGTGGCCGGAGCGAGCGATCGGCTTGTGCAGCATCAACGGCTACAACATCCAGAATATCGGAGCGGCGTTGCAGCCGGCCTCGGCGCAGCAGGAATACGGCCACTGGTATCAGTGGTATTTCAATACGGAACGCGGCCGGGCGGGATTGAGTGCGAACCGGCATGAAATCTGCCGGCTTCTGTGGAAGCTTTGGTCGCCCAACTGGAATTTTTCGGATTCCAAATACGCCGCCACGGGTGTGAGTTTCGACAACCCCGATTTCGTGGACGTTGTGATCCAGTCGTATCGGCACCGGCACCAGAATGCGCTCGGCGATCCAGCGCTGGAGCCGATCGAAGAATTACTGGCGGCGCAACCACCGATCGGCGTGCCGACGATCGTCCTGCACGGCGACGCCGACGGCGTCGGGCCGCCGGTGCAGTCGGAGGGGGCGCACAGGCACTTCACCGGGCGTTACGAGCGGCGGGTCATCCCGGTGGCGGGCCATTTCCTGCCGCACGAAACGCCCGATGCGGTGGTGCGGGCGGTCATGGATTTGCTGGGGTAGAATTCCGAGGCCACTTTATATCCGTCGGCGTCCGATGCCGTCCTTCAGCCGGAGTTCGTTAAAATTTAGCAGCAAACCGAGTTTCAGCCCGCTGACGCGAAGATAGGTCAAAAGCTG
>JANXTL010000291.1 GCA_025352375.1 Acetobacteraceae bacterium
ATCGGGTCGGCGATGTCCGCGACCGTTGCATGCCGCAAATCGGCGGTCGGGGCAGTCATCGTGGGGCGCTCATGGTTTGGCCTGTTCGGTTCGGCGCGTCGATGGAACCGCCAGTGTAACGGCGCTTCCGAAGCGCGTCACCCCCCCGTAAATCTCCCATCTCGGCGAGTTACCCACAGGATATTGTGTCCAAACCCCCTCTGACCCGCAAAATGTGCTTCACCTCCCGCCAAACCCGCCTTAACCTACCGCTATGAAAATCCACCGCTCCTGGCATGGCGTCCGCCTCCGCCGCCTCTCGGCCTCCGCCGATCCGGATGAGGCGACGCGCGCGATCACGCTTCCCGCTGCGTGGGACGACGCGGCCGCTGCCGGGCTGGCGGCGCTGGCGCCCGGGGCTGGGCCGGTGTCGCTGCCGGTGGTCGCCGAAGCCTGGATCCGGCCGATCGCCGACAAAGCGGCGCAAGCCGGGATGGAGCCTTCCTTTGGCGACCGGCTGCACTGGCTACTGCAACTCCGCCGGGGTGCGCCCACCGCGTCGGTGTGGCAGCTCCGCCCCGATCCTAACCCGGGGTTCGTGCTCAATCTGCCCGCCTTCATCGACAATGCCGGGCTATTCGACTGCGCCGCCTTCGCCGAAGCGGCCGAAACCGCCGTTCTGACCCTCAGCTTTGCCGCGCCCGCCAGTGCGCGGCTGTCGGTGTCGATGACCGATCTCTCGGGGCTGCTGTGCGCGCTGGGGATCGGTTACGGGTCGGATGACGCCCGCGACATCGCCCGCGCTTTGGCCGCGATCCTGCGGGGCAGAGCGGATGTGGCCTCGGGGCGGATGGCGCGGCTGACGGATGCGATACGGCCGGCGCCGATGGACTGGCCGGCGCCCCCCGCTCGCACCCCCGTGCCCGGCCTCGCCGAGGCCGCCCGCGCCGCCCGGCTGCAAGCTTTGTCGGTCGAGGGACTGCGCCACATCGCCACCACCGCCATCGCCGCCGCCGGTTCGGCTGACGCGCTGCTGGGCGTTGAAACCGGCGGCATCGCGCCCGCGTTCTCGGCCCTGTCGGCCTCCGGCGGTCTGTCCAAAGCGGCACGCGCCTGGCTGGGCGTGAGCGGCATTACGGCCGAGGAAGCCCTCGCCAGCGTCATCGGCGGCGGGAGCCCGATCCCCTTGTACGGGGCGACGGAATACGCGCTCATGCACGACGCGGTGGCCCCCTTCATCGAAGCAATGCCCGCCCGCCCGGCCGTGCTCGGCAAGCCCCTGCCGGTTGCCGCCCGCCGGGACCTTCCCGCGCGGAGGGCCGGCTACACCCAGAAAGCATCCGTCGGCGGGCACAAATTGTATGTCCGCACCGGCGAATACGAGGGCGGCGCGCTCGGCGAAATTTTCATCGCGCTGCACAAGGAAGGCGCGGGGTTCCGCGGCCTGATGGATCAGTTCGCCGGCGCCGTGAACATCGGCCTGCAACACGGCGTGCCCTTGGAGGCGTTCGTCGAAGCGTTCACCTTCACCCGCTTCGGCCCCGCCGGATCGGTCGAGGGCGATCCCGCCGTCCGCCAGGCCACGTCCCTGCTGGACTACACATTCCGGCATCTGGCGGCGAACTACCTCGGCCGGCGCGACATCCCGGAAGCGGAGATCGAGGAAGCCGACACCGTGGGCGATGGGGCGCGCGACGGGTCACCGCTGTTGCCGCTGGAACTCCCCGCCGAGGCGTCGCCCCGGGCGCGCCGAAGGGCGTTGCGGGTTATTTCCAAGGCGGGGTAGTCTGCCGCCTTCGGGCATACTGGGGCAGGATCATGGCGGGACGGATCGAGGCAAGACTGGCGGAACTCGGCATTATGCTCCCGCGCCCCACCGCGCCCATCGCCAACTACGTGCCCTGGGTGAAGACCGGCAATTTGGTCGTTGTGTCCGGCCAACTCCCTATTGTGAACGGGGAGGTGATGGTGAAAGGCAAAGTGTCCTGGGGCGTGACGATCGAACGCGCGACCGAGGGTGCCCGCATCTGCTTCATCAACGTGCTGGTGCATCTGAAAGCCGCTTGCGACGGCGATTTGGACCGGGTGCGCAAGATCGTGCGGCTGGGCGGGTTCATCGCGGCGCCGTCGGAGTTCACCGACCATCCTCGCGTGATGAACGGGGCGTCCGATTTGGCGGTGGCGGTGTTCGGCGACGACGGGCGGCACGCGCGCAGCACCATCGGGGTGCCGTCTCTGCCGGCGGATGCGTCGGTCGAGGTTGAGGGTATGTTCGAAATCGGTTGGTAGGGGCTGGTTGTCATGCCGGATGGCTCTGTCGCCTTAACCCTGACGCTGCACCGAGCGATTGCCGAAATCCCGGCCGTGGACTGGGACGCCTGCGCTGGCGACGGTAATCCGTTCGTTTCGCACGCTTTCCTGAGCGCGCTGGAGGATAGCGGGTCGGCCAATGCCCGTACCGGCTGGCTGCCGCAGCACGCGGTGTTGCGGACGGCGGATGGGGTGGTGGTCGCGGCCGCGCCGATGTACGGCAAATCCCACAGCTATGGCGAATACGTTTTTGACGGCGGCTGGGCTCAGGCTTTGGAGCGGACCGGCACCGCGTATTATCCGAAGTTGCAGGTGGCGGTGCCGTTCAGCCCGGTGCCGGGGCCTCGGTTGTTGCGCCGGCCTGGGACGGGGATTTCGGTCGGAACCTTGGCCGGGGCCTTCGTGCAGGCTTGCGAGTCTTTGGACATGTCGTCGGTGCACGTGACGTTCTGTTCCGCTTTGGAGTGGGAAGAACTGGGGGAGGCCGGCTGGTTGCAGCGCCTGGGCATGCAGTTCCATTGGGAGAACAACGGATACGCCGATTTCGAGGGTTTCCTGGGCGCGCTGTCATCCCGCAAGCGCAAGGTGTTGCGTCGGGAACGGCGCGACGCCAACGCGTGCGGACTGGTTTTTCATTCTCTTTCTGGATCGGATATCACCGAGGCACATTGGGATGCGTTTTACCGATTTTACCAGTCGACGGTGGACCGGAAATGGGGCTCTGCTTATTTAACCCGCCGGTTCTTCTCGCTGCTGGGCGAGCGGCTTGGGCACAAGGTCGTTCTGATGTACGCCGAAAACGCCGGGGTGCCGGTCGCGGGGGCGCTGAATTTGGCGGGGTCGGAGGCGTTGTATGGCCGCAACTGGGGCTGCCGGGGGGATTTTCCATTCCTGCACTTCGAGCTTTGCTATTACCGAGCAATTGACTGGGCAATCGAGCACGGGTTGCAGCGGGTGGAGGCTGGGGCGCAGGGGCGGCATAAGATCCAGCGGGGGTATATGCCTCGGCCGACGTATTCCGCGCATTGGATCGGGCATGCGGGGTTGCGGCGGGCTGTTGCCTCGTTTTTGGTGGAGGAGCGGGCGGGGATTCAGGCGGATATGCGG
>JANXTL010000296.1 GCA_025352375.1 Acetobacteraceae bacterium
GTCCAATCGGGGCGGTGCTCGTGGATATCTGCGCCGATCTGGGCATCGGCATCAGTCATCCGCTGTGGCACGAACTGAGATCGTTCATCATCGACCATAATAGCACGCCGGAGCCGATGATGCTGCGCACCTTTCAGCGTACCTTCGCTGCTCGTCGGGCGATCGAACAAGGCCTGCCGCCAGACTTCGTTTTCCACACCGAAACGCAACAAATACCCAACACCACCGGCCCGCCGCCACGCTCCCTGGCCGCCTGAGCCGATCCTCCCGGGGCCGCATCGCGGCGGCCCCGCCATCCTGATTCGCCCCCTACCCCAACACCCCCCGCAAAAACCCATCCATCCGCTCGGACGCCTTATCCGCCAGCCCGTTCGGAAACAGCGTGAACCCGTGCGCCCCACCCGGATACACCGCCAGCTCGGCCTCATTCCCAGCCGCCACCCACCGCCCATACATAAACAGCGAATCGTCCAGCAGCGCGTCCTTCGTCCCCACGCTAAACAACGCCGGGCAAAGCCCCTTCAAATCCGCGTATAACGGCGAGATATCCGGCACCCGCCGGTCCGCCACATCCGGCAGGAACGCCGCGGCAAACTGCTGAATATCGATCGTCCGCAGCACCAGCCGCGTATTTCCAAACGCCCGCTGGCTCGGCGTCATCGCCAGATCGAAAGCCCCATACACCAGATTGGCCCCACGAAACCCAGCGTAACCATAACGATCGCGCATCCGCAAAACAGTCACCGCCGCCAGATGCCCGCCCGCCGACTCGCCGCCCGTGGTCAGCGCGTCGCACCCGAACTCCCGAGCCATATTGGCAACCAGCCACGCCGCCGCCGACTCGCAATCGTCCGGCCCGGCGGGATACGGGTGCTCGGGGGCCAGCCGGTATTCCACGCTGACCACCACTTGCCCGGTGTTATCGGCGATGCGCTCCAACATCCCATCCTGCATCTCCGCGCTCCCCAGCACCCAGCCGCCGCCATGGATATGCAGATACACCCCGCGCGGGGGGTCACGAGGCGCGATCACCCGCAGCGGTATCGCAACCCCGTCCCGCCCCTCGATCACGATAGTACGCGCACGCGGCGACAGCACCGGCGCCGGGAACGGGCCGCGACCGAGGCGCCGACCCTCCCGAGCAACGGCGGCGCTAATGTTCCACCAATCGGGAAGCGGGGTCATCAACGCGATCATCGCCTCGTTCAACCGCGCGGTATCTGGGTCGATCGCCTCGGGGCGGAACAGGTCTGGGCCGAAAGTCATAACGCAACCTCCTCAAGTTTTAACGCGGGCAACGGTGCCTTTTGGCACCCGAAATTTGCCCGTTTCCGACGGGTATGCCTAGATACAAGCCGGTCATCCGAACCCGGAGCAAGCCCCATGAAATTCGGCATCTTCTACGAACTGCAATGCCCCCGCCCGTGGGAGGCCGACACCGAACACAAGCTCTACCAAAACGCCCTCACTCAGGTCGAGCTGGCCGACAAACTCGGCTACCACTACGCGTGGGAGGTCGAGCACCACTTCCTGGAGGAATACTCCCACTCGCCGCAGCCCGAGGTCTTCCTCGCCGCCGCCTCCCAGCGCACCAAGCAAATCCGGCTCGGTCACGGCATCATCCAGCTCACCACCAACCACCCCGCACGCGTGGCCGAAAAGGTCGCCTGCCTGGACCTCGTCAGCAACGGCCGCGTCGAATTCGGCATGGGCGAGGGCGCCAGCATCACCGAACTCGGCCCGTTCGACCAGGAGATGGAGAACAAGCGGGCGGTCTGGGAAGACGGCGTGCGCTGCGTCCTGCCGATGTTCAAGGACGGCGGCTGGGAATACGACGGCCCGTATTTCAAGTTCCCGCTGCGCAACGTGCTGCCGAAGCCGTTGCAGAAGCCGCACCCCCCGCTCTGGGTGGCGTGCAGCCAACTCGATACCATCGAAATGGCCGGAAGATGCGGCATCGGCGCGTTGGGGTTCCAGTTCCTGTCAGCGGAAATGGCGAACGCCTGGGTGCACGCCTACTACAACTCGTTCGTGCTCCGGCAGAAGAAGCTGGCCGACTACCAGGCCAACTGCAACATCGCCATGGTCAGCTACTTCATGTGCGCCGAAACGGATGAGGAAGCCCGCCGCCGCGCCGATGGGGCGACGTTCTTCCAGTTCTCGCTGGCTTGGTACAGCGGCGCCCGCAACCGGGAACGCCCCGCCCCAGGCACCGTCAACATGTGGGACGAATACAACAAGTGGAAGAAGGAAAATCCGGAAGCGCAGGCACGCGCGCTGATGGGCGGCCTGATCGGCTCGCCGGAAACGATTCGGAAGAAGCTGCGCCGCTTCGAAACGTCCCATGTCGATCAGATCATCCTGCTGAACCAGGCCGGCAAAAACACCCACGAGCACATCTGCGAAAGCCTGGAACTGTTCGCCAATGAGGTGATGCCCGAGTTCACCGCGAAGGAACCCGAGCACCAGGAATGGAAGCGGAAAGTTCTGGCGCGCGAGATCGAGCTCGAGGACATCGATACGACCCCATACAAGGAACGTGCCGGCGTCGGCAAAGGCGTCGCGATTTCAAAACTGGCGGCGGAATAGACCCGAGCCGTTACCAGCCCCCTTCCGCCCGGAATGAAGGAGATATCCTATGGCTTTCGCGCTTCCCGACACCGCCCCGACCGCCCCCGAGTTAGTCCGTACCGGCAAGGTCAGCCAGGCAATGCCGGCCGTTCTGGCGATGCTTTTCGGCATGCTCATCGTCGGTGTAGCCGGATTCTCCCACATCGATGCCGTGCATAACGCCGCGCACGACACGCGACACGCCAATGGCTTCCCCTGCCACTGACAATGACGCTCTCGTTGTCGGCTTTCAGGTCCATCGTCTTTTCCGCGACCCTGGCAGGGCTGATTGTCGGCGTGTTTGTTACTTGTATCCAGCGTGTCGGCACGCTGCCGCTGATCCTGCGCGCCGAAGTTTACGAACGGCAGGCCGAGAACGCGGCCAGGCCCGGACCTCCCGCCGCGCATGAACATGAAGCGACAGCGTGGGAGCCCGCCGAGGGGTTCGAACGCAACGCCTACACCGCGCTGTTCAACGTCGTGGAATGGATCGGATTCGGCCTGATTCTGAACGGCGCCCTGGTACTGCTGCGCCGCCCCGCGACTTGGCGCGAGGGCTTCCTTTGGGGCCTCGGCGCCTTCGCGGCTTTTGTTATCGCGCCAGGCCTCAGCCTGCCGCCCGAGTTGCCCGGTATCCATGCCGGGCCGTTGCTGGCGCGGCAGGTTTGGTGGGTGGCGACGGTCATATCGACCGCGGGCGGGCTTGCCCTTATCGCCTTTCGTCGCTCGCCCATTGCCGCTCTTACAGGAATACTGTTGATCGCCGCTCCGCACCTGATCGGCCCGCCGCGGATCGATCATGTTGCAACCAATGTTCCGGAAGATCTGTCTCGGCAATTCATCGTCTCGGTCACCCTCATTGCCCTGCCCTGTTGGGCGTTGCTTGGCGGATTGATAGGCCACCTCTACCGGAAGTTCAGCGCGACAACCCGGCCACCTTTCCAGCCAAGGACCGCACCCGCACCATGAGCCTGTCCGACGCCGCATGGCAGCAATTGATCTCAGCGGTACAAGCGTCCGGCCCCAAAGCGGCACTCGCGATCACCGGGGGCGGCAGTGGGGCGATCGGTGCGTTGCTGCGGGTTCCCGGCGGCTCCCGGCTGCTGATCGAGGCGCAGGTTCCCTACGACGAACAGGCGCTCGCGACATTCCTCGGCTTCCCGCCGGCCCAGGCATCCAGCGCCGACACCGCCATCGCCATGGCCCACAGCGCTCGGGCACGCGCGGCCAGGCTGGTACCGGCGGGTACCGATCTGGTGGGCCTCGGGGCGACGGCCGCCCTGGTCAGCGATCGCCCACGCCGGGGCGAGCACCGGTTTCACATCGCCTACGCCAACGGCCTGGGCGCCGCCCACTGCACGGCGGTGCTGGCCAAGGGACGGCGCGATCGCGGCGGCGAAGAAGATCTCGTGTCCCGCGCGATTATCCTGTTCCTGGCCCAAGCCTGCGGCGTTACCGCGCCGTCGCCGCGTAGCCTGCTCGACCCCGACGAGCATTTCGCGGAAACGGTCGTCGCGACCGCGGACACGATCGAGCGGCTCCTGGCCGGCGAGGTTCAGCGCATTACCGTCCAGCCCGATGGCCAAACACTGTTGTCGGCGCCACCGCCTCCTATGCTGTTACCCGGATCCTTCAACCCCGTGCACGACGGGCACCTCTCGCTTGCCCAGGTCGCGGAGGAAATCAGGCAGCAGCCCGCAACCTTCGAAATCTCCGTCACCAACGTCGACAAGCCGCCGCTCGCTGGCGAAACGGTACGAAATCGGATCGCGCAATTCGCCTGGAAATCGCCGGTCGAACTCACGCGAGCCCCGACCTTCCTCGAGAAGTCGCGCCTATTTCCAAAGACCATTTTCGTGATCGGCGCCGACACGGCGGAACGGCTGGTCGCGCCGCGCTATTACGGCGATGACGAGGATCGTATGCACGCCGCGCTCGAGGAAATCGGTAACACAGGCAACAGCTTTCTGGTGGCCGTACGCATCGACGCGGCGGGGCGCATACGCGCGCTGGGCGACGTCCCGGTGCCCCGGCGCTTCGCCGATCTGTTCACCGAAATCCCGGAGCACCGTTTCCGGTTCGACATTTCCTCATCGAACATTCGCTCGGGCCAATAAAACAAAACAACGCGGGCGATCGCTCGCCCGCGTTGTCCGTGTAGCCGCCGTAAACGAAAAGCTTAAGCGCTCTTCGCCATGATCTCGTCCGCGATATTCCGCGGCACCGGATCGTAGTGATGGAACTGCATCGTGAACGACGCGCGGCCCTTGGTCATCGACCGCAAATGCGAGATGTAGCCGAACATCTCCTTCAGCGGCGCCTGGGCGCGCACGATGATGGTGGACCCCGAGCTCTCCTGGTTCTGGATCTGGCCGCGGCGGCGGTTCAAGTCGCCGACGACATCGCCCACATGATCCTGCGGCGTGGTGACTTCCACGTCCATGATCGGTTCCAGGATGATCGGGCTGGCCAGCTTCATGCCCTCCCGGAAACAGGCCTTGGCGGCGATTTCGAACGCCAGCGCGCTCGAGTCGACGTCATGGTACTTGCCGTCCACCAGGGTGTATTTGAAGTCCACCGTCGGGAAGCCCGCGAGCACGCCGGTATCAGCCTGCACTCTGATGCCCTTTTCCACCGCCGGGATGTATTCCTTCGGCACCGAACCGCCGACGACCTTGTTTTCGAACACCACGCCTTCGTTCCGTTCCTGCGGCGCGAAGATGATTTTCACCTCGGCGTACTGGCCCGAACCGCCCGACTGCTTCTTATGGGTGTAGGTGTGGGTGATCGCCTTGGAGATCGTCTCGCGATACGCCACCTGCGGCGCGCCAATGGCGCAGTCCACGCCATACTCGCGGCGCAGCCGGTCGATGATGATTTCCAGATGCAGCTCGCCCATGCCGGAAAGGATGGTCTGGCCGGTTTCCTGGTCGGTCTTCAGACGCAGGCTGGGGTCCTCGCCGGCCAGCTTCTGCAGGCCGAGGGTCATCTTTTCCACGGCTTCCTTGGTACGCGGCTCGACCGAGATGTCGATAACCGGAACCGGGAACGCCATCCGCTCCAACACCACCTGATCGTCGGCGGACGCCAGCGTGTCGCCGGTGCCGGTGTCCTTCAGGCCCACGAACGCCGCGATGTCGCCGGCTTCCACTTCCTTGATTTCCGCCCGCTTGTCGGCGTGCATCTGGAACATCCGGCCGATGCGCTCACGGTGGCCCTTGGTGGTGTTCATCACCGTGTCGCCCGACTTCAGCGTGCCAGCGTAGACGCGCACGAAGGTCAGGGTGCCGTACTTGTCGTTGATGATCTTGAACGCCAGGCCGGCGAACGGCGCCTTGGCATCGGCTTTGATCCGGCGGCGGTTGGGGTGCAGCGACTCGTCCACGCCCTCATCCAGCGCTACGGCGATGCCGGGGACGTCGATCGGGGACGGCAGATAATCGATAACGGCATCCAGCAGTGGCTGCACGCCCTTGTTCTTGAACGCCGTGCCGCACAGCACCGGGCGGAACGTGCCGTCGATGGTGCCGCGCTTGATGCACTTCTTCAGCGTCTCGATCACGACGTCGCCGTTCTCAAAATACTCTTCCATCGCCACGGTATCGACCGACAGCGCGGTATCCAGCAGCAGTTCGCGGTACTTGGCGGAGATTTCAACAAGGTCCGCGGGAATGTCCTCATAATGGTACTTCGCGCCAAGCTCGCCGCCTTCCCAGATGATGGCTTTCATCTCGACCAGGTCGACCACGCCCAGGAACTTGTCCTCAATTCCGATCGGCAGCTGTAGCGGCAGCGCGACGATGTCGAGCTTCTCCTTCAAGGTGGCGAAGGCGCGGTAGAAGTCGGCGCCGGTGCGGTCCAGCTTGTTGATGAAGATGATGCGCGGCACGTTGTAACGGTCGGCCAGGCGCCAGTTGGTCTCGGACTGCGGCTGCACGCCGGCCACGCCTTCGATAATGAAGATGGCGCCGTCCAGCACGCGCAGGCTGCGGTTCACTTCGATGTTGAAATCGATATGGCCGGGCGTATCGATGATGTTGATACGGTTTTCCTTCCAATTGCACGTCACCGCGGCGGAGGTGATCGTGATCCCACGCTCCCGCTCCTGGTCCATGTAATCTGTCGTGGTATTGCCGTCGTGAACCTCACCGATCCGGTGAGACTCACCCGTGTAATACAGGATGCGCTCGGTCGTGGTGGTCTTGCCGGCATCGATGTGCGCGGTAATGCCAATGTTGCGAATTCTGTCGAGCGGCGTGTCGGTCACGATGTGTCTCCATGCGTCAACGGGCGCACGACCCTGTCCGGATCCGGGGGGCAACCCCGAGCGCCCGCGTCAAATATCCGGCACAAAGGGAGCCGGCTCCATATGGCGCGGTCACATGCGGCAGACGCGCCGGTTTTGCAAGCCTCGATTACGCGCTTTCGCCGCATGGCAGTATCGCCAGCCTCACCCTTCGTCACACTCCGCGACATAGGATGGCGCTATGATGAACGCCATGGACACCAACCCTACCCACGCGATGGTCCGTTTTGGTCTGGGCCGCCGCGCCGCCGAACCCCTGCCGGCCGATCCAATCGCTTGGCTGCTGGGTCAGTTGCACACCGGCGACACCCCGCGAATCGACCCGCCGCCCAGCACCCAGGCGGGTCTGACGGCCCTGCGGGAGGATCGGGTCAACAAGCCGCAACCCGGCCAGTCGAAAGCACGCGCCCTGTTCGTGGCCCAGGCGGCGGCGGAGCTGGAACACGCGCTCACGACCCCTGCCCCGTTCCGGGAGCGTTTGGTGTGGTTCTGGACCAACCACTTCACCGTCTCTCTCCGGCGCGGCGAATGCACCGGCGTCGCCTGCGCGTTCATCGAAGAAGCCATTCGCCCGCACGTTACCGGCCCCTTCGCCGAGATGGTCCTGGCGGTGATGCGGCATCCCGCCATGCTCATGTACTTGGACAACGCCCGTTCGGTTGGGCCAGCCAGCATCGCCGGGGAACGGCGCAATCTCGGCCTGAACGAGAATCTGGCGCGCGAGTGCATGGAATTGCATACCGTCAGCCCCCTCGCGGGCTACACCCAGGCCGACGTCGCCGCCTTGGCGCGTATCCTGACCGGCTGGTCGATCGAGGTCCAAGGCGAGCCCAAGGGGTTCGTCTTCCGTCCGCGCACCCACGAACCCGGCACGAAAATGCTGATGGGGCACCGGTTCCCGGAAGGCGAGGAAGGCGGCGTCGCGGCGCTGCGGTTCCTGGCGGCGCACCCCTCGGCCAACCGATTCCTCGCGACAAAGCTGGTGCGGCACTTTGTCGCCGACGATCCGGCTGCCGGCGATATCCGGCGGATCGAAACTGTGTTGCGCGATACAAACGGCAACCTCGGCGCCGCCGCGGCAGCGCTGGTTCGGCTTGAGTCGGCCTGGCGTCCCGCCACCAAGCTGCGCACACCGCGGGAATACGTGGTCGCCGCGGTGCGTGCCCTGGACCTGCCGGAGGGCAACCGGCCCAACATGATGGGTGTGATCGGCGCGTTGGGCGAACCCTTCATGACCGCGCCCGCCCCCAATGGCTGGCCGGACAAAGCCACGGATTGGTCCGCACCCGAGGCCGTCATGCGCCGCATCGATTGGGCCAATGGCTTCGCCGGCCGGCTCGGACCCCGCGACCCCGTGGAGATCGCCGACCTCGCCCTCGGCCCCCTGCTGCGGCCCGCGACGCTCGAAGCCATGCGGCGGGCGGGATCGCGGCGAGATGCCTTTACCTTGATGCTGGCCAGTGCGGAGTTTCAACGGCGATGATCATCGGTCGCAGAGCAGCCCTGCTGGGCCTGAGTGCCGTCGCAACGATGGGCGGTGCGTCGCTGGCATTGGCCGCGGCACCCGGCGAAAAACGCTTCGTCGTGGTAATCCAACGTGGCGCGATGGACGGGATGGCCGTGGTGGTCCCGCATGGCGATCCGGGCCTGACGGCGCTGCGTGGCGCGACGCCCGAGGGACTGCTGGACCTCGGCGGGTTCTACGGCCTGCATCCCGCGCTCGCCGGCCTGCACGCGATGTATCGGGCGCATGAGTTGCTGCCGGTGCATGCCGTGGCCGGCCCCTACCGCGTGCGCAGCCATTTCGAAGCGCAGGACTTCCTTGAAAGCGGCGCCGACCACCGCATGACCAGCGGTTGGCTGAACCGAGCGGTCGGGACGATGGGAGGGAATGCTTTAGCGGTGGGGGTTTCGGTGCCGCTGCTGCTGCGCGGTTCGACGCAGGTCGGCAATTGGGCACCGCATGGCATGGCCGAACCGCCGCCCGACCTCTACGCCGCCATCGCCGCGATGAACCATACCGATCCACTGATCGGCCCCGCCATCGTCGCCGGTTTGAAGGAGCGTGGTTTCAGCAATCGCGCCCTGATGGGCGAGCCGCAGGAGACCAATCGGAACGCCTTCCCGGCACTTGCAGCCGCCGCCGGTGGGATGCTCCGCGCGCCCGACGGCCCGCGTATCGCCGCGATGGAAATCGGCGGTTGGGACACGCACACCGCGCAGGCCAGCCGGTTGACCGGGCCGTTAAAGCAACTCGACTCCGGCATGGTGGCCCTCAAGACCGCTCTGGGTGACGCGTGGAAGCAAACGATCGTCCTGATCATGACCGAATTCGGCCGTACCGCTCGGTTGAACGGCACTGGCGGCACCGATCATGGCACGGCCGGCGTGGCGTTCGTCCTGGGCGGCGCGGTCAAGGGCGGCCGCGTGCAGGCGGATTGGCCGGGCCTTGGGCCTGGCAAGTTGTTCGAGGACCGCGACCTCGCCCCTACAGCCGATCTGCGGTCCGTGGCGAAGGGTCTGCTGGCCGGGCATCTGGGGCTTGGCGCGCCGGCGCTGGAGCAAGTGTTCCCCGGCAGCACCGGCACGCCGCCGATGCGGGGGCTGGTCGGCTAGAGCGTGATCGCCTGAGGTTGACTTCAACCTCGGGCGTGAATCACCCTCTCAAACAAAGGCTTAGACCATGATCGAACGCCGCGATCGCGTGCAACCTCAAACGATCATGGTCTAACGTTGGGCGAGAAACCGCAGCAAATCCGCATTGAACTGGTCGGGGTTTTGCAGGACGGCGAAGTGGCTCACCCCGCTCTCGATAATCAACGTCGAGGACGGGATCGCGGTGGCCATATCCCGCGTGTGTTGGGCTTTGATAATTTCGTCCCGATCCCCGTCGGCGATGGCCACCGGGATCCGGATCCGCGCCAAATCCGCGGCGGAGAAATGCGGCTCCGTGGCCCACATGCGGGTCATCCGCTGCACCAGATTTTGGTATTGGTCCGGGTGCGGGGACAGGGACCGATACTCCTCGGCGGTCCTGGCGGTGTATCGGGCGAACACATCCGTATGCGACCCCTTCGGAACCAATCCACGCAAATCGTAATTCGCCCCGAAGGCGAACAACCGCTCGACCCGGTCTGGATGTTTTATCGCCAACGACAATCCGGCAATCGCACCGTCGCTCCACCCGACGATCGCCGCGCGCCTTATGACCAGCGCATCCATCACGGCCAGCACATCGGCGGCGATCAGGTTGTAGCTCATGGGGGAGGCAGCAATGGTGCTGCGGCCGTGACCGCGCAGATCGATCGCGATGACGTCGTGCTGCCGGGCAAGCGCTGGGATTTGGTTGCCCCAATAATTGGCGTTGGCCAATCCGCCGTGCAGCAGGATCACTGGGGATCCCTGACCGTAACGGGCATAGAATATCTTGGCGCCATCCGCCTGGACGAAGCCTTGCTTGCCACCCGGCGGCAGCGGTGGGGTCGGTGGCAGCGTCGTCCAGGCGTTCGGCCGTTCCTGTGTGGCGGCGACGGGCGGCGGCGCTTCGGCGATCGGAATTCCGCTGCTCGGCGCAGGCGCCTGACAGGTCGCAAGAAGCAATAAGCCTGGGATCATGAATTTCATCGGCTGCACCGAGTGAGGCAGAATACCAGCCCCGACCGCAGATTGCGCACCTGGACGTGGTCTCGATCGGTAAAGAAATAGTTCCACCGCGTGCCAATCCCGACATGCCGATCCTACTGGCGACGGTCCAGGTGTAGTAGGATCGGCTCCGAGTTGATCGGTGTGCCGCCGCGGGTTTTCACCGCTCGATATTCACTCAATTTCGGTTCCGCGGCCTGGGCGGAACCCGCTGCCGACGACCCCAGCCACAGCCGCCGTTCCCGCCAGCGCCGGCCGGCGGGACATCGAGACGTCGCCCATGCGCGTTACTCCTGCGCGTAACGCCACGGTTTCGCCGGCTGTTTCGCCGTTTCGTCGATGGTCCATTGCGGCAACGATAGCCCGTCGGTTACATCCGCGAAAACCATCCGCACGCGGGTGCCGATGCCCACCGTTTTCACCACCTCCGGCGGCGCCAGAACGCCGTCCGCCGTCGTCAGATTGGCAACGACGCGCAAAGCCTCCACCTCGGAAGGCTTTCCCTTCTGCGTATCGAGGTCCACCAGCAGCACCATGTATGGCGTGTGGCCTTTAAAGGCCGGCTGAATGGCGTGGTGCACTTCCTCATAGGAATGCACCTCGCCTTTCCCCTCCACCTTGGTCCAGGTCGCCTTGGCGCCGCCGCACCACGGGCAGCCCGTGTTCGGCGGATAACGCAACAACGAACAATCGTCGCACTTCTGCAGATGGAAATCGTGCTGCGAGCAGTGCTTGAAGTAGGCAAGGTTTTCGCCGTCGAGGTCGTCGATCGACAGCGCCATGCCCATATAGTCAGCCCGAATGCCTGGCATCTTTTTATCCCCTCCCTCAGCCGCGCCGCATGACCATGGCCGAACCGGTACCTGGCATCGCCCAGCCCAGATTTGCCGTCACCTCGGCGTTCTTCACCTGGCGGCAACCGCCCTCGGAATAATCGTAGGTGTGCTGCCGCTTGCCGTCCGGCCCGATCGGACAGCTATCGTCCACATCGTGGCGCAATTGCCGGACGTTCTCGATCACCATGTTCATGCCGTGCGTATAACCCTCGCACAGATGCCCGCCCGACGTGTTGTTCGGCCGCTTGCCGCCCAGGCGCATGGTGCCGTCGGACACATAGTGCCCGCCCTCGCCCTTCTTGCAGAAGCCGTAATCTTCCAGCTGCAGCATGGTGGTGAAGGTGAACGCATCGTAGGCGCCGGTCAGATCGATATCCTCCGGCCCCACCCCAGCGTTCGGCCACAGGATATTCTTCCCGTAATGACCCGCGACGGTGGAGATCGGGCCGTGCTGGTAATGCATGTCCATGCGCGGCTTGTTGCAGCGGCCCACCACGCCACGGATCAACGCCGGCGTGTGCCGCAAATCGCGCGCATGCTCGGCCCGCGTGACGATGAAACACGTCGCATTATCGGTTTCGACGCAGCAATCCAGCAGATGCAGCGGCTTGCAGATGATGCGGCTCGACAACACCTCGTCCACCGTGAAGCGCTTCTTGTAATATGCTTTCGGGTTGTTCGATGCGTGTTCCGAGTGGATCACCTTCACCGTGGCGACCTGCTCCGGGGTCGTGCCGTAATCGTACATATGCCGCATGAACGTCGGGCTGAACATCTGCCCCGCGCTCTGCCAGCCATAGGCCCGCGCATGCAGCTGATCGCCATTGACCGGCGCCGCGGCCCGAGCACCGGTGCCGCCGATGCGAACCTGGGAGAAACCGTTCATCGAGCGGAAGATCGCAACGGTCTTGCAAAGCCCGGCCTCGATCACGCCGATAGCGATCCCCACCAGCGCTTCGGTGGACGATCCACCGCCGAACACATCCATGTAGAAGTTCAGCCGAATGCCCAGATCGCCCGCAACCATCGGAGCAAAGGTCGAATCGCCCGACTGATACGACAGCATCCCGTCGATTTCGGTATTCTTCAGCCCGGCATCCGCCATCGCGGCGCGAACCGCGAAGCTGCCCATGGCGCGCGTGGTCTTGCCGGACCCGCGCGTGTAGGGTGTCTCCCCCACCCCCACGATGGCGTATTTGTCGCGCAGATATTTCGGAATGCTGGCGTCGGTATCCGCTGGTAGCGGCATGGCTTGTTCCCCCTTCCCGTTTTACGGTGTCGAGGTCGCCACGTTCGCCCCAGCGGAACCCGCCGTCAATGGCGCGCCGGCACCACGTCGCCGGGCGCCAGCTTGGCCTCGGTCTCCCGCACGCCGATCACCGTCACCAGTGCCCCCATCACGCCCAGCGCGGCCAGGAAATACAGGCCGCCCTGGTAACTCCCGGTCGCGTCCTTGATGTAACCGATCACCGGCGACGTCACGCCGCCCGCCAATATGCCCAGCGAGTTGACCCAGGCGATGCCGCTGGCAGCCGCCGCACCGGTCAGGAACATCGACGGGATCGGGAACAAATGCGCGTTCGACGCGTACAACCCGATCATCCCCAGCGACAGGCCGGCAATCGACAGGTACGTGCCCTCAAAGAACCCCGCCAGCGCCATCCCCAGCGCCATGCAGGAGCACGATGCGACGAGATTCCATTTCCGCTCGTTGATCCGGTCGGAATAGGCGCCCCAAATCAAAATGCCCAGCGTGCCGAAGATGAAGGGGATGGAGGTCATCCATCCCGTCGCCATGTTGCTGAGACCCAGGCGTTTGACCATCAGCGCGACGAACACCGCCATGCCGACGCTGACACCGGCTTGCGCGAAATGGATGGCGCCCAGCGCCAGCACCCGCAGGTCGAAGAAGGTGCGCAGCACGCTGACCTTGGGTGCGGCCTGCACGCGCCGGCGTTCCTCCGCCATGACGCCGGTCAGCCAGGCGCGTTCGTCATCCGCCAGCCAACGGGCAGCTTCCGGCCGGTCGGTCAAATAGAACCAGGTGCACAAACCCAGGATGACGGCCGGTACGGCCTCGAACAGGAACAGCCATTTCCAGCCGGCCAGGCCCCACATGCCGTTCAGTTCCAGCAAAGCCGTGGACACCGGCGCCCCCAGCCCGATCGCCACCGGAATGGCGGCCATGAAGCCGGCGATCACCCGCGCGCGGTGGAACGGCGGGAACCAGTAGGTGAAATACAGGATCATGCCAGGGAAAAAACCGGCCTCGGCCAAGCCCAGCAGAAACCGCAGGGAGAAGAACGATACCGGTCCGTTCACGAACGCGAAACAGCCGGAGACGATCCCCCAGGTCACCATGATGCGGGAAATCCACCGTCTCGCACCCACCTTCTCCAGGATCAGATTGCTCGGCACCTCCAACAGGAAGTAGCCCCAAAAGAACGCGCCCGCGCCAAGGCCGTAGACGTACGAGCTGAACCCGAGGTCCTTGTTCATCGTCAACGCCGCGAAGCCGATATTGGTACGGTCGAGGTAACAGATCAGGTACAACGCGAAGCAAAATGGCAACAAGCGCAGATACACCTTGCGCATCGTCCGGCGTTCTATCTCGGAATTCATCATGGTCGCACGCTCCCAGTGCGGTCCGCGTCGGGCGCGGCCGCTTATTGTTTAGGACATCGGCGGGTTTTGTCCCGCGATCAGGCCACCAGAGGCAGCGCGTCCCAGCAGCTTTCCCCCGCGGGGAGCCGCCTCATGAGTGCGCCGCCAGTATTGCGTGCCGCAGGCTTCGGCGTGCAACAAGAATCGTAAACGCTTAGGCAACGCCGGCAAATAAGTGCGTCAGCACGCCGGCAAAGTTGCCGTTCAAAACAAGAGCTTAGGCCCTGTCCGATCCGCATGATCGATTCGATTATCTTTGGACAGGGCCTTAGCGGGTGAAGCCCTCGAGCTCGTTCTTCGCCCAGGTAATCGCTTCGTCGATCGACTGCCCGCTGTGCAGCTTCGCCAACAACGTCGGATGCACCGCTCGGTTGAACATTTGCACCGCCTTGTCGCGCGGCGCCGGATAGGCCGTCATGTTCTGCTTCGCGTTGTGCCAGGGCCGGATCGGGTAATTGTAGACGGTGCCCTTCGGCGGGTTGACCTCCTCCCACACCTTGAAATCCGACATGCTGACCAAAGGCGGGATGTCGTAACCCTCCGACACGACGCAACGACCTTCAACCTGTTCGCGCTGCTGCAAATGGGCGATTAGCTCCTTCGACGCCGTCTTGTTCTTGCCGAACGCCCAGGTGCCGTAGAACGAGAAGTTGTAAGGGATGAATCGCCCCTTTGGACCGATCGGCATGGGGAAGTGCCAGGTATCCTCGGCCACCGCCGGCGCGTCGCGCTTGGCCACGGCCCAGGCCGACGGCGGGTTCATGATTAGCGCGCTCTTGCCCGATATCAACGCGCGATTGTTCGACGCGTCGTCGTAGCTGACGGTGTCGTTGGGCAGGAATTTTACCAGTTTTTGGGCGTACTCGAGGAAATTGCGTACGGCCGGGGAATCGACCGTTATTTCACCTTTCTCGTTGACCAGATCGGCGCCGAACGCAGCATACAAAACGCCGGTATTGTTGGTGGAGTCGTCGGTCGACCCCAATCCGAGTCCGAACGGAAAGCCGGCTTTGTGGCAAGCCTCGGCGGCTTTCAGGAAGGCGTCGTAGGTCCAACCCTCGGACGCCTTGGGATCGGCGGGGCCGGCAGGGAACATCGCCTGAACGTCGATCCCGGCAAATTTCTTCAACATACTGATCCGCCCGCAGCATGTCAGATTGAGCGTCCCAGTGCTGCTTGGCACCGCCGACCAATGGCCCTCCGACTTCCCGAGATACTCGCTGATCGGCCCGTAACCGCCGAACTTGTCGGTCATGGTCTTCACCACATCGTCCACAGGCTCCAACCGGTTGGCGAAGTTGCCGACATCCCAGTTGTACATCTGGATGAAATCGTGACCATTGGAAGCCTGATGTTCCGCCGCGGCGGTGATTAGGATTTTTTTGCCCGATGACGTAATGAAATCGACGGTTACCTCGACCTTGTTCTTCTCGGCCCAGGCGTTCACTTGCTTCTGCATCACCTCGTTGGCGCCTGGCACCCAGTGATCCCAAAGCCCAATATTCAGTTTGCCGGCGGCGCCGGCGGTTCGGATATGCACAAGCGGCAGGACAGCAGTCGCGGCGGCGGTTTTCAACACGCGGCGACGCGTTGGGCGTTCGATTTCCATCACGGTCAACACTCCCTGCGCGGTCCGCGTCCGGCGCGGCCGCTTATGATTCCGGACATTCGCCGGTCGCCCCGCGATCGGGCCACCAGAGGCATCGCATCCCAGCGGCGGGATACACCGCGAGTATTGCGTGGCAGGGCATGGCCAACGCAACAAAAATCGTGCCGACGTGATAGAAAGCGCGGACCATGACCGAACGCCCCATTCCCGCCGTCCCCACCCCAGCAAGCCTGCACGAAGCGGCCCTGAATTACCTCGCCCGTTTCGCCGCGACGGAAGCCGGCCTGCGATCGGTGCTGGAGCGACGGATCGACCGTTGGGCACGCGCGACGTCCGAAGACCGCGATGCCGTCGCCACGCGAACCGAAATCCTGAAACAGGAATCCCGCCAGATAGCCGCTCGCCTTGTCGCGTCCGGTTTGGTCAACGACGCGGACTACGCAAAACGCCGTGCGGCCGGACTGCTACGCTCCGGCCGATCCCGCCGAGCGGTGACGGCACGGTTGGCGGCAAAAGGGGTGAGTGGGGATTTGGCGCGGGCGGCATTGCCGGACGATCCCGAAGCAGAGTTGGACGCCGCGCTGGTGCTGGCCCGCAAGCGCCGGATCGGGCCGTTCCGCAGGGCTGAGGCGCCTGACCCCGCAGGCAAACGGCGGGAACTGGCGATGCTGGCACGTGCCGGGTTCCCGCAGCCCGTGGCGGCGAAGGCCTTGGCAATGGGTGCCGAAGAAGCCGAAGCGCGCATTTTGGAATTCCGCCGATAGCTTAGAGCGTGATCGCCTGAGGTTGACTTCAACCTCGGGCGTGAATCACCCTCTCAAACAAAGGCTTAGACCATGATCCAACGCCGAGATCGCGTGCAA
>JANXTL010000318.1 GCA_025352375.1 Acetobacteraceae bacterium
GACGCGGTGTCGGCAGGGCCCAGCGGCACGGCGTCTCCGACATGGCCAACACCGGACCCAACGTCAGAAGATCGCCGTACGAGGACGTTTCCTGAACCGACAGGCGCGCCAGATCGGCATCCGGCAGGGCTCCGGGCGCGGCGTCGAACCCGTCGATCAGACCCTGGCGCTGATAGAACATCGCTGACTGGCACAGCGACACCCGCACGTCATAACTGCCGCCCTCGCGCGCCCGGCGGCCCAGCGCCAGCATCGCACCGTAGGCGGCCAGGTAGCCGGTGACGTAATCGCACATCGGCGCCGGAGCCAGTTTCGGCTGCCCCGCCCCCGTCAGCGTGCCATGGGTCAGCGCCACGCCGGTCACGGATTGCGCCACCTGCTCCCAGCCGCCGCGATCGGCGTAAGGGCCGCCGGAGCCGAAACAATTGATTCCGACATGGATGATGCCAGGCCGGAGTTCGGCCAGCGCGCCGGTGCCGAAGCCGAGCGCGGCGAGGCGGCCGGGCCGGTAGCCGTTGATGAAGATATCGGCGTCCCGCACCAGATCGGTCAGCTGAGCATGGTCCGCGTCCTGGCGCAGATCGAGGAAGCAGCTGCGCTTGCCGTGGCTGAGGTCGCGGACGAATTCCGGCACTTGCGGCGTGTCGGCGGCGGCGACCATCAACACGTCGGCGCCATGTTCGGCCAAAGTGCGGGCGGAGGTCGGGCCAGCCAGGATGCGCGTCAGATCCAGGACCCGCACGCCGGACAACGGCCGGTCACCGGGCGGCAAGGGTTCTGGCGGGCCGTCGGCGATGCGGGCGATCTCCACCACCGGCCTGCCGGCGAGCCAGGCGCCCTGAGGATGCGCCAGCCACTCCTCCCGGGATCGGACCATGCCGCCACAGGCATGCGCGGCGGCGATGGCGGTTTCCAACTTGGACGCGTTCCAGCGGCCGACGGCGGCGCGGACGGCGTCGGGTGTGGCCTCACACCCCAGCACGTCCAACACGCGGCGCTGCAAATGCGGCAGGTTGAAATGCGGCAACAGCCAGCGGCCATCGGCCGTCGGCCAGGGCTGGGTGATGGAGACCATGTGCGCCATGCTCGGCGATCGCGGCGCGGGCTGGTAGGGCCCGTCGTGTTCGCGGCGGCGCGTGTATTCGACGACGTGCAGGCTGGCGGCGGCGTGCGCGGTGTCGATCGCGATGCGCTGGCGGCGGCCGGAGCGCTGTTCCCACACATCGTTGGCGGCAACGCCGGAGGCGGCGAGAACGGCGGCCACGGTTTCGCCGATGCGAAAGGGCGTGCGGAAGAAAGGATCGGCGCCGGTGATGGTAACCTCGCCGTCAGCCAGGGTGCCGCGGCCGCGGATGTCCATCAATTCGGCGAAGGCGCGATTGTCCTGGTTACCCGTCACGAAATACTCCCGCGAGACGTCATGGCGCGATCATCTCGCGTTTCCGGTAAGGCGGCAAATGCGGGCGTTCGGCCGTCGCGCGCGGAACGTCAGACCTAGCCCTGGGGTTCATCCCCAAGCTCCGGCACCTTCAGGAAGACCCACACCAGATTCATCGCCAGCAGCGTAGCCGTCACCGCGAACACCCAGTTGATCCCGAACGTCGCCGCGACCGACCCGCCCATCAGCGGGCCCAAGGTGTTCCCCAGAAAATACGCCGAGGAGGTCATCCCGAACACCAGCCCCCGCTGCGCCGGGTTGGCCAGCCTCCCGATCAGCGCGTTCGCCGCCGGCAGCACCCCGCCCACGAACAGACCCAGCCCAAATCGCTCGATCACGAACGCCGTGTAGCCAAGCGGCAGCGCCTGTGGCGCGGAGAAAAGCGCCGCACCGCCGAGGCTGAGCATCAGCACTTTACGGTACCCCAGCGTGTCCCCGCGCTTTCCCAGGAACGGCACCGCCAGCACCCCCGCCAGGCCGGTGGACGCGAAGGCCAGGCCGCCCAGGGTCGCGATATCCGGCCGGTTGCCGAGCATGTCGCGTACGAACAGCGTCACCACCGGCCCAACCGCCTGGGTGGCGAACTGGGCCATCACCATCACCATGATCACCGGAAGCAGCCCGCCGGCCCGCAGCAACGCGGACAGGTTCGCGATCAGCCCGCCTTTGCGGCTGATTTCTGTTGGCGGCGTAAATCGCTCGGGGACCAGCAGGGTCAGGAAGAACGCTCCCAGGCAGATAATGCCGGCGGTGTAAAAGGGCAGGCGGTAGCTGCCGGCGATGTCGGCAATCGCGCCGCCGATCAGCGGTCCGATCAGGGAGCCCACGAGTTGCCCGGTGCTCATCCACCCCAGCGAATATCCCATCCGCTTTTCCGGCACCTGGGTGGCGACCATGACTACGGACGCCGAACTGAACCCCGCCAGCGCCCCCATCCCGGCCCGCAGCGCCAACATATGCCAGGGGCTGAGCGCCAGCCCCATCAGGCCGGTGAAAATCGCGATCCCCAGGGTGGAGCGCAACACCATGATCTTGCGCCCATAACGGTCGGATAAATGACCCCAGAACGGCCCCGTGAAAATCGCGACGAAGGAGGTTGAGGCCGCGAGAACGCCGGCCCACATGTCGACCGCGGACTCCGACGTCACCCCGAGGTCCGGCAGGAATAACGGCATGACCGGTTGCACGATGCTGAACGCGACGCTCATGGTGAACTGCACCGCGACCATGGTCCAAAGGGTGCGGCGCCAAAAAGGGGAGTCAGTGTTGGAAGATTCGTCGGAAGTCTGGGTCATTGGCGCCAGCATTCGGCGCTCCGAACCATCTGTCAAAACGCCAGCCCATCTTTCGCCGCTTTTCGCCCCGCGCTATGGGTGCGGAACCAGAGAACGAGGACGTTGAATGGAAGACGACCATGAGCAGCAGGCACCCGACAGCTTGCTCCCTTATGCGGCATGGATCGAAACCGCGCTGCGACAAGTGGTGGTGCGCGCGATCGAGCACGTCGGTGTCGAAGGCCTGCCGGGCGAACACCATTTCTATCTGACCTTTCGGACCGACCATCCGAACGTGATCATTCCCCCGCATTTGCGTGCGCAATACCCGAAGGAGATGACCATCGTCCTGCAGCACCGATTCTGGGATCTGAAATTCGTGAAGGAAACGCAGGCGATCAGCGTTGGGCTGTCTTTCGGCGGCGTCGGCTCCACGCTTGTCGTTCCGCTGGACTCGCTGACCGCATTCGCCGATCCCTATGTCGGGCATGTCCTGCGGTTCAACGCCATCATGCCGGAAGAAAAACCCGCCGCGACGGGTTCGTCGCTGGTTGCCTTGCCGGAATCCGGGGACGAAAAACCAGCGGAGGCGCCGCAGGTGGTCAGCCTGGATGCTTTCCGGCGCCGCACCCCGCCCAAGCACTAGAGCGTGATCGCCTGAGGTTGACTTCAACCTCGGGCGTGAATCACCCTCTCAAACAAAGGCTTAGACCATGATCCAACGCCGAGATCGCGTGCAACCTCAAACGATCATGGTCTAAGGACACGCGCATGAACGCTCCCGTTTCCGCCGCGACCCAGCGGCCGTCGTCGTTCCTCTATACCCCGATGTTCCCGCTGGGGGAGGACCAGACGCCTTGGAAGAAGCTTGATATCGCGGGCGTGCGGACGGTGACCTGCGATGGGCAGACGGTGCTGCGCATCGCGCCGGAAGCGCTGAGCGACCTTGCCGTCGCAGCCTTCCACGACGTGTCGCATTTGCTGCGCCCTGGGCATTTGGCGTCGCTGCGCGCGATCCTGGACGACCCCGAGGCCAGTTCGAACGACCGGTTCGTGGCGCTCGATCTGCTGAAGAACGCCAACATCGCGGCCGGCGGTGTTTTACCCATGTGCCAGGACACCGGCACCGCCATTGTTTTCGGCAAGAAGGGCCAGCGCGTTTGGGTGGACGGCGATGAGGAGGAAGCCCTGTCCTGGGGCGTGCACCGCACTTACACGGAAACAAACCTGCGCTACTCCCAGATGGCGCCGTTGAGCATGTTCAACGAGGTCAACACCGGCAACAACCTGCCGGTTCAGTTTGACATCATGGCTCAGCCCGGCGAGCACCATGCCGAGGAGTTCCACTTCATGTTTGTCGCCAAGGGCGGCGGATCGGCCAACAAAACCTTTTTGTTCCAGGAAACGCGCGCGATTTTGACGCCGGAGCGCATTGCGAAGTTCCTGGAAACGAAGATGAAGACGCTGGGGACGTCCGCCTGCCCGCCGTACCATCTGGCGATCGTGATTGGCGGCACCTCGGCCGAGTTGACGTTGAAGACTGTGAAGCTGGCCTCGACCAAGTGGCTGGACACGCTGCCGACCGAGGGTTCCAAAGCCGGGCATGCGTTCCGCGATGTCCAGATGGAACAGAAGGTTCTCGAAATTTCCCGGAATATCGGCATTGGCGCCCAGTTCGGCGGCAAGTATTTCTGCCATGACGTCCGGGTGATCCGGTTGGCCCGCCATGGGGCGTCTTTGCCGGTGGGCATCGGCGTGTCGTGCAGCGCCGACCGTCAGATCAAGGCCAAGATCACGCCGGACGGTGTGTTCCTCGAACAGCTCGAAACCGACCCCGCGCATTATCTGCCCGAGACGACCGACGCGCATCTGCCGGATGACTCTGTCCATGTGAACCTGAACCAGCCGATGGCCGATATCCGTCGGTTATTGTCCGGTTACCCCGTGAAGACCCGGGTGATGCTGAACGGCACCATGGTCGTGGCGCGCGACATCGCGCATGCGAAACTGAAGGAGCGGCTGGATGCTGGCCTCGGCCTGCCGCAGTATCTGAAGGACCACCCCGTCTATTACGCGGGCCCCGCCAAAACCCCCGTCGGCATGGCGACCGGCAGCTTTGGCCCCACAACCGCCGGGCGCATGGATAGCTACGTGGCGGAATTCCAGGCCGCTGGCGGGTCATTGGTGATGCTGGCCAAGGGCAATCGTTCCAAGGCTGTGAAGGATGCCTGCGCTCGGTATGGCGGCTTCTATCTCGGCTCCGTCGGCGGCCCGGCCGCTCGACTGGCCCAAGACTGCATCCGCAAGGTCGAGGTGCTGGAATACCCCGAGCTCGGCATGGAAGCGGTGTGGCGGATCGAGGTGGAGAACTTCCCGGCGTTCATCGTGATGGACGACAAGGGGAACGATTTCTATGAGGGGATGGAGTA
>JANXTL010000321.1 GCA_025352375.1 Acetobacteraceae bacterium
ATAGTATGTTTCTTTCATGAACCGTACGTCGCAATACTTTACATACTTCGTATTCGCTTTTCGTTCTCACAATAATATTGTCATTTCCATCAAGATGTTATCCGTCTGGCACGGAATTTGCCAATGGTTCTTCATCTGTTCGATGGAAGGCATCTTATGTTCAAGCTCACACACGCAGTCGTACTTGCAATCGTCTTACTCGCATCCGCCCAGGCCCATGCACAATCGTTCGCATTCGCATTCGGTGGCAGCGGCGCACCCGGGATCATGACTTTGTATTTCGCCGATGGAACATCGGACCGGGTCGATGCCATCGATCAGGGGTGGTGGAGCCCGACCGAACCGAACTTCGACGGCAATAAGAACATCATCACCGGTTCTTGTTTCGGCATACAATGGAATGACTTCCTCGTCTTTGACCTGCAACCATACGCGAACACGGTGGCGGCGGCGAGCCTCGATCTGGATACATGGTATGTAGCTGGCACACCCACGATCGATTTGTGGGACGTGTCGACGCCGCTTGCCTCATTGGAAAACCTGAATTCCGGCCCAAGCGCCGCGATCTACGGCGATCTCGGATCGGGCACGCTCTTCGGCGGTGGTTTCAGGATCACGACGGGCAACACCGGGATCGCCATCCCGTTGAACGGCGCCGGCATCGCGGCGGTCAATCGCGCTCTGGGCCACAAAATCGCAATCGGCGGCAGTGCCAACCGGCCCATCCCGGAGCCCGCAGCCCCCTGGTTGCTGGCGATCGCAATCGCCGGTCTCGGTGCGGTCCGTTACCGCACCCGCCAAGCGGCGAAACGGTCGGCGTTATCGTAGGCCTCCTTCTCCACCGCCCGATTGTCCCGGACGTAGCGTTCCACGAAACCCGCGGTCCCCCAGCGTTGGTATTGCAGAACGTGCGTCAATTCGTGCGCCCACAGCTTCAGGTCGGTCCGGGCGGCATCGGCGTCGCGGAACACCACGACATCGCCCAGCGTCATCGCCGTCTTGTCGCCATAGGTGAACGCAAGCGACGGCAAGGCGATGGCGTCCGCCCGCCCGACGGCGAAGCGGACGTTGCGCAACAAACCATCTGGGAAATAGCCCAGTAGCCCGCGATACACCCCACTGGGCATCGGCTTCACCCCGTCAGCGATCGCCTTGGCTCGCGCGGTTTCGATCAATTGAGTCAGGACCTGACTAGCGGCGACCATCAGGGCCGGCTGTAGGACATCCTGGCTGCGCGCGCGCTTTGGCAGCATGGCCAAAAGACTGGCGAGCAGGAACTGGCGGCGCAAAGCGGAACTCCTCGGGCGATCACGCACTTAAGACCACGGTAATGTGGCCAAACCGCGCCCCAATCGTGGCGTTCACCGCACGCCGCTCGGCCACAAAACCTCCCGCAGGGTTTGCAGCAGAATCACCAGATCGAAGAGGATGGAGAAATTCTTCACGTAGTAGAGGTCGTAGCCGAGCTTCGACCTGGCATCCTCGACAGAGGCGCCGTAGGGATAGTTCACCTGCGCCCACCCGGTCAGGCCGGCCTTCACCATGTGGCGCTCGTTATAGAGGGGAATCTGTTCGGCCAATTCAGCGACGAACACCGGACGTTCGGGACGGGGTCCGACGAACGACATCTCGCCCTTCAGGATGTTCACCAATTGCGGCAGTTCGTCGATCCGGGCGCGGCGGAGAAAATTGCCCACCTTGGTGATGCGGTTATCCTTGGTCGCCGCCCAGACAGCGCCGCCCGCCTCCGCGTCCACCCGCATTGTTCGCAGCTTCATGATCCAGAAAACGCGATTGTCCAACGTCACACGTTCCTGCCGGTAGAAGACCGGTCCCGGCCCTTCCGACCTTATGGCAATCATGCCGCACAGCAGTAGGGGCGCGGTCAGGGCCAGCACCAGGCTGCTCACGACCAGATCGAAGGCGCGTTTGAGGAAACGATCGATGGCGCTGAAGGTGAACCCCTCGGAAAACACCAGCCAACCCACTTCGAGGCGCTTGATATCGATGCGCTGGATCTCGGATTCGATGAACGACAGGTACTGCACCACGGGATAGCCGGCTTTTTTGCAATCCAGCAGCCGTTGCAGGTCCATACCCCGCCGATCGTCGGGGGCCACCACGATCTCATCCGCGCGCACCAGACGGGCTGCTTCCAGCAGGCCGCACTCCGACTGCATAATGATCCGTACGCCCGGTTCGGCGGCGAGGCGGGGATCGATCTCGCCCTTGGCGGGCTCCTGCAGGAACGCGATCTCATAATGCAGGTTGTTGCCTTCTTTCCTCAGCATCCGCAGCAGATCGTAGGCGCGCTGCCCCGCCCCGACCACCAGCAGGCGGCGGTGCAGCACGCGCATGTGCAGCAAGAAGAAGAAGATCACCCGCGCGGTGAGAGCGGCGGTCGTCAAGGAGACGGTCGCCAGCCCAAACAGCATGGCCTGATCCCGCCCGCCGTACCAACCGAAGGTCAGTGGCCCTAACCACCCCGCGCCCAAGGACGCCAGGATCGCCAGCACCCCGCCCATTCCCACGACCAGTGGAATGCGCGTGGCGGTCTTGCGCGGCTCCAGGATCGCATCCCGCCGATACAGGCCCATGGCATACATGACCAGCAGCACCGCGAGCGGGTAGGCGAACATGCGGATGTCGATTTGCGCCGCTGCGATGGACACGGTGACGGGCCCGCCAATCCACAGGGTCGCCGGCCACACCAGCGCGACCAACGAAAGGTCCAGCAGGAAGAGCACCGACCCCGTGGTCGTGAGCGAGAGCTTCAAAAACCGCATGGCAGCTCGGCTGAGGTGTGGTTAGGCAAAAGTGTCAAAAGTGCGTTTCCCCCCATCCTTCGGGCAACCGAGTTTCAGGGGCCAAGTATATGATAGCAAGGGCTTATGTCGGTTACAGCAGTGCGTCGCGCCCCATATCCAGAAATTTCTCCCGCCGTTGTGCGCGCAGCATCGCACCGTCCAGCCGCAGCAGGGGCACCAGCGCTTCCCACACAGCGTTATCCACAGCCTTCATCGTCGCGGCGGGATCGCGTTGCGCGCCCCCCACGGGTTCTGGGATCACCGCATCCACCAAACGCAACCGCCGCAGATCGTCGGCGGTCAGGCGCAGGGCCTCCGCCGCGGTCGCGGTCTGCAGTGGGTCGCGCCAGAGGATGGAGGCGCAGCCTTCGGGCGAGATCACTGAGTAGATAGCGTACTCCAGCATTAAGACTCGGTCGCCGGCGGCCAACGCGATGGCGCCGCCGGAGCCGCCTTCGCCGATGACGGTGGCGATCAGGGGGACGGGCGACTCCAGACAGGCTTCGATTGAGCGGGCGATGGCTTCCGCCTGGCCGCGGGCTTCAGCGTCGATGCCGGGGAACGCGCCGGAGGTATCGACGAAGCTGAGCACCGGCAGATGGAAGCGGCCGGCGAATTCGATCAGGCGGCGGGCTTTGCGGTAGCCCTCGGGCCGAGCCATGCCAAAGTTATATTTGACGCGGCTTTCGGTGTCGGAGCCTTTTTCAGTCCCGAGCACGACGACCGATTGGCCATGGTAGCGGCCGATACCGCCGAGGACGGCCGGATCCTCGCCAAAGGCGCGATCGCCTGCGAGGGGGGTGAATTCCTGTATGAGGGCGGCGATATAATCGGACGCCTTGGGGCGTTCGGGATGGCGGGCGACCTGGGTTTTCTGCCAGGGCGTCAGCTTGGCATAGACGGCCTTTAGCTGCCGGTCGGCGGCCAGGGTCAGTTTCGCGACTTCCTCGGCGAGGTTCAGACCTTCGGGCTCCGACATACGCCGGAGCTCCTCGATCTTGCCTTCGAGTTCGGCGATGGGTTTTTCAAAGTCGAGATAATGGCGCATCGGATAGGGCGTTTAGCATGGATTCGGGACGGGGGAAGCAGGGAGATGCTTAGGTCGTGCCCGCTTGTGCCTGCAGGCCCTGTCGCTCGCTAATGATCCTGTCCAGTTATGGTATACCTCGCTCACCCGAGAACCCGAAAATCCTTGGGGTCGGTGATTCGGAAATTGTCGGAGACCTCGTCGCAATAGTCGCGCCATTTTCTGGGCACCTCGACTCGCAGGAATTCCAGGATGGCCTCGCGGAAGTCCTTGAACGTGGCGTGGCACCGGTTATGGGTGATGTGCCGGTGCATCAGCCCCCATAATCGCTCGATCGGGTCCAGATGCGGACAATAGGCCGGGATGAAGTGCAGCTTGATGCGACAACCCGGTTGAGCCAGCCATTGTTGCACCAGCTTGGCGTGATGGTACCGGGCATTGTCCAGGAAGACGTGAATCAGGCGCTTGCGCGGATACATCGCCTGGATCGCGATCAGCAGCATAATGGTGCTCATGGCATCGGCCGCCGGCACATCGAGCATGCTTGTTTGACCGGTCTCCAGGTCGATGGCGCCATGGATGTTCAGCCGCTGCCGCCCGCTGCTCTGCGTGATCGCGACCGAACATCTTTCGGCGCCCAGCAGCCGACCGGGCGCACGGCATGCGTCGGATGCACCGCGTCAGCAAACAAGACCGCCTCGTCGGCCTCCAATTGGTTCAGCAGGGCTTCATATTTCTGAATGAAGGCGGCCTGTTTTTCCGGGTCCAGCTTGCGCGAGATCGCCTTCGGCTTACGGTGTTCCATGCCGAGCCTGTGCAGCAAAGCGACCAACCCGGAGCGGCTATCGTAATCGATGCCGTGCTCGCGCGCGATCCAGGCCCCGATCTCACGGGTCGTACGCGGCAGGGTCTCGGCGATCCAGGTTTTCAGCCGCTCCCGCTGCTCGGTCGATAGACGGCAGGCGCTTCCTTCGTAGCCGAAGCTTGCCAGGCCATCGATCCCATCCTCCTGGTACAGTTGGTACCAGGTCCGGATCGTATCGTCGTCGAGGAACAGTACTTTAGCCACCGCCTCGCAGGTCATGCCGTCATCCAGCAGCGCCAGCGCATTGGCCCGACGTGCTAGCCGGTGCGCCGCAGAGCCGTCACGAGCGAGTTCGATCAGGTCTTTGCGGGATTCAGGGTCAAGGAAGCCGCCGTGGATCATGAAGCGGAGCAGAATCCTGGGGCGGGTGATTCGCAAGCGATTTTTGCGGGTTCTGACGGAGTCGGGGTATACTGGTGTACTGCCGTCCGAGATTTTCTAGTCGTAAATCCGTGCTCGCGCCGATCGCAAGCTATTGAAGGAAGTCCTCAGAAAATGGAAGATCAATCTTCTTAACATCAAGATGCCGATTGCAATTGGTATGACCGGAAACTCCAATCACCCGGAATTTACAAAAGGGAAAATATATGGCGATATCAACTGGTTGGTTTTATTGGGCACTGTTGTCCGCGGTCTTTGCGGCACTCACTGCTATTTTTGCCAAGGTGGGTATTCAGGGGGTTGATTCCGATCTGGCCACCTTGATCCGAACGGCAATCATTATTGTCGTCCTGTCGGCGTTTGTCGCCTACACGGGAAAATGGGCCAACCCTTTGGAGTTGTCACCCAAGACATGGCTTTTCCTCGGGCTGTCCGGCTTGGCTACAGGCGCATCGTGGGTGTGCTACTTCCGTGCGCTCAAGATCGGCGATGCATCCAAGGTCGCGCCGGTAGACAAACTCAGTCTCGTACTGGTGGCTGTGATCGCGTTCACATTTCTGGGC
>JANXTL010000006.1 GCA_025352375.1 Acetobacteraceae bacterium
CGAGGGCGGGTTCTGGTATGAAATCTACCAGACACTGGCGCATTTCGGCGGCAAGTTCGAGCATGTCTTCGGCGTTCAGCAAAGCCGGAAGGAAGCGTTCCAGAAGGAGCGGGACAAGCTGCCGGAAACCTGGACCTTCGATTGGCGGGACCGCCCGAAGGAGGCAATCCGCCAAATTTTGGGATACCTGCTGGGCGAGTCACCGCCGCGCGGCCCGCCGATCCCTCTGCTGCTCACCGCCTCGCCATAGCGGTCTGGACGTCCGCGCTCGGATTCGGGCGGGGCGGCGCGTTGGCGCTTGCTTGTTGGTCAGGCGGGTGGAGCCTGCTTAGGCCTCCAGCTTGCGGAGGCAACTGCCCATCAAACGGGGGTTGGCTGCCTGGCTAAGTTCGGCGTCCAGATAAGCCGCGCAAGCATCGCGGCTATCGAACGTCCGTATCGTGGACGGGCCCGTCGGCCGGCAGTCGCTCGGGTCGCCAGCCGCGGCGCATAGAGCGGAGATATAGATCCATACCACCCCGTCATCCGGTCGGTCCGGCACGCGGTGCGATACCGCGGTCGCCAACCAGGTCGCCATGGACAAGGCAAACGCCACCGGAAGGGTAAGGGGGGAACGCAACCAAATTTTTGGACGCATCTCGCTCTCCGAATCAATCGTGGGTTGCATATTGCTTGAAACGTCGTAGCACGCCGAGAGCGACCGTAAAGTGCTAAACGTCACCAAATTTACGAATTATCGCATATGGCGGATCATAAGGTCCCATAAATTGGAACCGCCAGTAAAGTCGCTGGTGCGGGAACATTCGCCACCTCGCCTAAAAAACCTGTCAGCGCCGCGCGACCACTGCCGCTCGGCGGGCAAGCGCCAGAACGGTGTTGCGGCACAGCGCCTCATCCGGCCAGCCGGTGCGCTTGCAGCCACGCTCCGCCTCGGCCAGGCCCGCCAGGGCCGCGGTTAAAGCCGGCAGGGGCCAGAGCATCAGGGATCGGGCAAAGGCCGCGGTCTTGCGGTAGAACACCGGCGGACGGACGGTTTTCATTGCATCGGCGGCCGTCAGCCCCTGCTCCTCCATCGCCAGACGGGCGCGATGCAGCTTCTGGATATGCCCGAGCCCGGCGCGCAGGACTTGTACCGACCCAGCACCCTCGGCCATCGCCAGTTCCAGCGCCCGATCGGCGGTCGTCACGTCCCCCGTGGTGGCGGCGAACAGCGCGTCGTCCAGCGACAGTCCGGCCAGATCGCCCACACAGGCCATGGCCGAGTCCAGATCGACCCGTCCATTCGGCCCCACATACAGCGCGAGCTTCTCCAATTCCGACCGGGTGGATGCGCGGTCCGCCCCAAGCTGAGCGGTAAGCCAGGACAAGGCGTCAGGGTCCACCCGAACACCGGCCGCAGTCAGCGTGCCCCGGATAGTGGCCTCCAAAGCGCGGCCTTCCTCCGGGTAGCAGCCGATCGCGGCGCCATCGGGCGCATCCTCCAGCGCGGTACGCAGGCGGGAACGTGTGGCGATGGACGGCGCTTCCAGCACAACCAGAGCCGGCGCCCGACTCTTCAGGATCGTGCGCACCGCATCGGTGGCGGCGTCAGTGGCATCCCGCACTCGCACCACCCGCCGCCCACCGGTCAACGACATCGACGCGGCCTCATCGGGGAGGGAACCAATTTGCTCGCGCGGCAACTCGGCGACCAGAAATGGATCGTCCAGCGATCCGGCCACCGCCCGCACCAGCATTTCCGCTCGGTCTCGGATCATTCCCGCGTCATCGCCGTAGAGGAGAACCACCCGGCAGGGCCCGGGGTCGCGCAGGAAACCCGTCACCTGCGCGGGGCCGATCTTCATGCGATTAGACCATGATCGTTTGAGGTCGCACGCGATATCGGCGTTGGATCATGGTCTAAGCCTTTGTTTGAGAGGGTGATTCACGCCCGAGGTTGAAGTCAACCTCAAGCGATCACGCTCTAGCCGGCGCCGGTTTCGGCGCGCTTGTTGAACCATGTCGCGAGCTGCAGGGCGACCTGATCGGCGCAGGTCTCGGCGATCCGTTTCTGCACCACCTCATTTTCCATCGTGAAAGCCACAGTCTGCTCGGAAAATAGGTTGAGCCCGTCGAGCGCTCGCGCGCTCCCGCTGGTTAACGGTGTTCCAATGGAATCCCGGGTCTTAAGGGTCCAGTTCACGGTCCCCGTCAGCCGGATTCGCGTCACGCTGTTGTCCGTCTGGAAACCCACGCCCTCCCCCGCGATGCTGAAACCGACCGAGAGTATGTAACGGTGCGGCGGCCCGGCATCGCTGCCTAAACGCTCCTGCAGCGCCTGGCGCAGCAATTGGCCGGGGCGGTCGGGGATGACGCCGACCTCGACCGCCGCCAATTCCCGCTCCGCCACGCCCGGCCTGCCGGAAGCCGTGGGCATGTAGATCGGCCGGAAGCCGCAGCCGGCGAGCAAGGTGCCGAGCAGCCCGAGGGACACAGCGTCGCGGCGGTTCATCCTGCGATCACGAAGTTGACGATGCGGTTGGGCACATGGATGCGCTTGACGATA
The DNA here is from genome assembly GCA_025352375.1 of Acetobacteraceae bacterium. GTDB lineage: Bacteria > Pseudomonadota > Alphaproteobacteria > Acetobacterales > Acetobacteraceae > Rhodopila. The sequence goes on from JANXTL010000006.1 coordinate 2,546, forward strand.
CGTTTACCCTCCAAGGCTCTGCTGACATTGGGTTCGGTTTCGGCGGCGGCGATAACGGCGGCCGCCGGCGCGTTGGGCGCCACATCGATAGACCCGCGCAGCTTACCCATGACCTGCACGGCGATGGTCACGCTTTCCGCGACCAGCAACGCGCGTTCGGCTTCCGGCCACGCCAGCTCGGCGACCAGCGTCTCGGCGCCCGGGTGCAACAGGGTGTAAATCTCCTCCGCCAGATGCGGCATGGCAGGGCTGCACAGGCGGGCCATCGCTTCCACCGCCTCCCGCCGCGCCCAGCCGAGGCCCGGCTCATCCCTGGCGCGTTCGGCATCGGTCACCGCGTTTGCGAGTTCGTAAAGACGGGCAACCGCGACGTTGAAGGCGAACCCTTCCCAGGCCTCGGTCACCGCGGCGATGGCTTTGTGGGTGGCGCGGCGCAAGGTGCGGCCGGCAGGGCCGAATTCAGTGGGCTTTTCCCCCGCTTCGGGCAGCGCTTCGGCCAAGCGGAAGATGCGCTGGGTGAAGCGGAACGCCCCGGCGGCGCCGGACTCGGTCCACTCCATGTCGCGTTCGGGCGGGTTGTCCGACAGGATGAACCAGCGCGCGGTGTCGGCGCCGTAGCGCGCGATGATCGCGCCGGGGTCAATGGTGTTGCGCTTGGACTTGCTCATCGCCTCGATGCGGCCAACCGTCACCGGTTCGCCGGTTTCGCGCTGGACAGCGCTACCGTCGGGGCGTTTCTCGATTTCTTCCGGGTAGAGCCAAGTGCCGTCCACGGCTTTGTAGGATTCGTGGTTCACCATGCCCTGCGTGAACAGGCCGGCGAAGGGTTCGTCCACCGATACCTGGCCCGTGACCTTCATCGCGCGGGTGAAGAAGCGGGAATACAGCAGGTGCAAAATCGCGTGCTCGATGCCGCCGATATACTGATCGACCGGCATCCAGTGATCGACGGCGGCGCGATCCAGCGGTTGGGTGGTGTCCGAGGCGCAGCAAAACCGCGCGAAATACCAGGAGCTATCGACGAAGGTGTCGAAAGTGTCGGTTTCCCGGCGGGCGGGTTTACCGCAGGCCGGGCAGTTCACGTGCTTCCAGGTGGGGTGGTGGTCGAGCGGGTTGCCGGGGCGGTCGAAGGTGACGTCGTCCGGCAGTTTCACCGGCAGGTCCGCGTCGGGAACGGCTACGGCGCCGCAGGAGTCGCAGTGGATGACCGGGATCGGGCAGCCCCAATAGCGCTGACGGGACACGCCCCAGTCGCGCAGACGCCAGTTGGTGACGCCCTCGCCCTGGTTTTGCGCAACGAGCCTGGCGATGGCGGCCGATTTCGCGGCGTCGACGTCCAGGCCGTTCAGGAACTCGGAGTTATAGGCGGTGCCGGGGCCTGTGTAGGCTTCTTTGGCCACCGCGAAGGTCGCGGGATCGGCGCCGGGCGGCAGCACCACGGGGGTCACCGTCAGGCCGTATTTGCGGGCGAAGTCGATGTCGCGCTGGTCGTGCGCCGGGCAGCCGAAGATGGCGCCGGTGCCGTATTCCATCAGGACGAAGTTAGCGATCCAGACGGGGTAGGTGGCGCCCTCGATGAAGGGGTGTTTGACCCGCAGGCCGGTGTCGTAACCGAGCTTTTCGCCGGTCTCGATCGTGGCTTCCGAGGTGCCTTTCGACTTGCATTCGGCGATGAAGGCGGCTGCTTTCGGATCGGCGGCGGCGACCTTGTCGGCGAGCGGATGCTCCGGCGCGATGCCCATGAACGACATGCCATACAGCGTGTCGGGGCGGGTGGTGTAAACCTCCACGCTCTCGCTGCCCGTCGCCAGATCGAAGCGCAGGCGAGCGCCTTCCGAGCGCCCGATCCAGTTGCCCTGCATCAGCCGCACCCGCTCGGGCCAGCGATCCAGCGTGTCGAGCGCTTTGAGAAGGTCGGGAGCGAACTTGGTGATGCGGAAGAACCACTGGCTGAGTTGCTTCTTCTCCACCAGCGCGCCGGAGCGCCAACCGCGGCCGTCGATTACTTGTTCATTGGCCAGGACCGTACCGTCCACCGGGTCCCAGTTGACCCAGCTTTCCTTACGCTCGACCAGCCCGGCCTTGAGGAAATCCAGGAACAGCTTCTGCTGATGCTGATAATAGTCGACGTCGCAAGTCGCGAATTCCCGCGCCCAATCCAGCGACAGGCCCATGCGCTTCAGCTCGACGCGCATGGCGTCGATGTTGTCGTGGGTCCATTTGGATGGGTGGACGCCGCGTTCCCGCGCCGCGTTCTCGGCCGGCAAGCCGAAGGCGTCCCAGCCCATGGGGTGCAGGACCGAGTGGCCCCGTGCCCGCTTGTAGCGCGCCACAACGTCGCCGAGGGTGTAGTTCCGCACGTGCCCCATGTGGATTTTCCCACTCGGGTAGGGGAACATCTCCAGCACGTAGTATTTCGGTTTGCCGTCCGTCGGCACGTCGTCCACATGGAAACACCCGCGCGCATCCCAGGCTTGCTGCCACTTGGGTTCGGCGGATCGGAAATCGTAGCGCGGCCCTTCGACCGCTGGTGTCGTCGCATCGCTCATGGGCGGATGTATCGGGCTGGCGGGGGCGTTAGGCAAGAGTGGGG
>JANXTL010000248.1 GCA_025352375.1 Acetobacteraceae bacterium
CCGCCCCACCTTCTCATCCCCGCGTACCGACGGTACCATACCCCCCATGACAAACACGCCCCCCAAAACCGGCCTCGCCCGCAACACCGCCAACTACGGTGACCGCGATTTCGCCCTCTACCTCCGGCGCTCCTTCGCCAAGTCGATGGGCTACTCCCAGACCATGCTGGACAAGCCGGTCGTGGGCATCGTCGACACCGGCTCCGACTACAACAACTGCCACCGCACGGTCCCCGAGCTGGTGGAAGCCGTGAAACGCGGCGTGCTCGCGGCCGGTGGCCTCCCCCTCGCCTTCCCCACAATCTCCCTGTGCGAGCCGTCCCTGTTCCCAACCTCCATGCACTACCGCAACCTCGCCGCGATCGACACCGAGGCGATGTTGACCGCGCAGCCCATGGACGCCGCCGTGCTGATCGGCGGCTGCGACAAGACCGTGCCGGCGCAGTTGATGGCCGCCGCGTCCGCCGACATCCCCGCCGTACAGCTGGTTACCGGCCCCATGCTGGCCACCCCGTTTCAAGGCGAAAGATTATCCGCCTGCACCGATTGCCGCCGCTACTGGGCCATGTATCGCGCCGGCACCGTCACCGGGGAGCGTATCGCCGAAATCGAGGGCCGGCTCGCCACCACCGCCGGCACCTGCGGCGTGATGGGCACCGCCTCCACCATGGCCTGCATCGCCGAGGCCCTCGGCATGATCCCGCTCGGACACGGCTCCATCCCCGCCGTGCACGCCGACCGCCTGCGCGCGGCCGAGGAAGCAGGCGCGCTGGCCGTGCGGCTGATTACCAATCCCATCAAGCCGTCGCAGATCATCACCGCGAAATCCGTCGAAAATGCCCTGAGGGTGCTGTTGGCCCTCGGCGGCTCCACCAACGCGCTGATCCACCTGACGGCGGTGGCCGGGCGCATCGGGGTGAAGATCGACCTGCAACGCCTGAACATGCTGTCCGACACTACTCCCGTTATTGTGGACCTGAAACCAACCGGCGAGGGCTACATGGAGGATTTCCACAGCGCGGGCGCCATGCCGGCACTGCTGTGGGAACTACGGGATCTGCTGCACCTCGATTGCATCGACGTCACCGGCACGACGCTGGGTGAACGCCTGATGCAACCCGCCTTCGTTGACCGCCGCTACATTCGCGAGCGTACCAAGCCGGTCTCCCCCGTCGGCGGGATCGTATCGCTGTTTGGGTCTTTGGCCCCGCGCGGCGCCATCCTCAAGCGCAGCGCCGCCACCGAATCGCTGTTTGAAAAGGAAGCCCGCGTCATGGTGTTCGACGGGTTGGAGGACCTCGCGAACCGGATCGACGACCCGGACCTCGATGTCACCGCCGACGACATTCTGGTCCTGAAGAACGCCGGTTCCCTGACCCCGGCGGGCATGCCGGAGGCTGGATATCTGCCCATCCCCCGCAAGATCGCCCAGACCGGCGTAAAGGACATGGTGCGCATGAGCGACTGCCGCATGTCCGGCACGGCCTTCGGCACCATCGTGCTGCACATCACCCCGGAAGCTGCTGCCGGCGGGCCGCTGGCGCTGGTGGAAACCGGCGATCGGGTGCGGCTGTCGGTGAAGGACCGCTCACTCGATCTGCTGGTGCCCGAGGACGTGCTGGCCAAGCGTCGCGCCGCCTGGACGCCCCCCGCCGCACCCAAACGCGGTTGGGACCGCATCATCCACGAGCAGGTATTGCAGGCCGATGAGGGCTGCGATCTGGCGTTGATGCGTCAGGGGGGCTAGCAGCGGCCGCAACGGCGTCAGAACCGGCTTGACGCCGCCCCCCGCCCAGGGGGCAAAATGCCGCTCGCAAAGAGAAAAATGAGGGAACGGCGCATGAGTACGACGCTGCCCATCGACCAGATGATCGACACGCAACGCGGCACCATCAGCCGCGAGATCTTCGTGTCCCCCGAATTCCACGCCGCGGAACTGGAAAAACTGTTCACCCGCGCCTGGCTGTTCGTCGGGCATGAGAGCCAGATACCCAAGCCGGGGGATTTCTTCGTCTCCCGCATGGGGCAGGAGTCGGTCATCCTTTGCCGCGACAGCCGTGGCGCGGTGCATGTCTTTCTGAACTCCTGCCGGCATCGGGGGATGAAGATCTGCCGCTATGAGCAGGGCAATACCTCGCTGTTCGTCTGCCCGTATCATTCTTGGTCGTATACGACCGACGGCAAGTTGCAGGGCGTGCCGCTGTACCGGTCGTTATACGAAGGCGTTTTGAACCGCGAGGACTGGTCGCTGATCGAGGTGCCCCGGCTCGCGTGCTACAAGGGCACGGTCTGGGCGTCGTGGGACGCGGAGGCACCGGATTTCCTGACCTATCTCGGTGGCGCGGTGGATCATCTGGATCAGGTGCTGGATTGTCGCGACGGCAGGCCCGGCGGGTCGGAGGTCATCGGCGTCCACAAATGGATCCTGCCGACCAACTGGAAATTCGCGGCGGAGAATTTCCTGGGGGATACTTACCACAACCCCTCCCACCGATCGGTCGACATGATCGGCATCGGACCCAGCGGGGAAAAAGGCCAGCGCAGGGATAATGAATACAATAAGGGGCAGCATGTTTGGGTAGGCTTTCCTCAAGGCCATGGCATGCACAGCGTCTGGATGCCGGAGCAGCAGGAATACCAACCGGGTTACGCACAGTATCCCGAGGTGGACGAATATTTCCGGCATTGTTTCGAGGAACGCAAACGCCGGCAGGGCGATAAAGCCCGCCTTATGCCGTTCACCGGTAATTTGTTCCCAAACACATCGTACCATGGCCGCCAGCCGCGCGGGCTGTGCGTCTGGCACCCGCACAGCCCCACGGAAACCGAGGCATGGCGCTTCTTCCTGGTCGACGCCGATGCACCCGCCGCGGTGAAGGACGTGCTGCGCCGCTTTTACATGCGCTACTCCGGCCCGGCGGGGATGACCGAGCAGGACGATATGGAAAACTGGCTGTATGCGACACAGTCGAGCATGGGAACTATCGCGCGGCGGTACCCATTCAATTATCAGGCCTCGATGGGGGCTTATAAAACGAACGATCCGATTCCGGGGGATGTGTCGTTGCAGATCACCGACCAGACGCCGCGGAATTACTACCGGGTCTATTCGCGGTATTTGAAGGGCGACGGTTGGGATTCGTTGTTGGGACGAGATCTCCAACCGATTCAGAGGGCCGCGGAATGACTGCCGTCGAACGCTTACTGCTGAAGCAGGAGATCGAGGAATTCTTGTACAGTGAAGCCGACCTGCTGGACCAACGAAAATTCCGCGATTGGCTGGACCTGTTGGCGGAAGACCTCGTGTATTTCATGCCAATCCGCCGCAACGTGAAATTCGGCCAGCACGACGAAAAGGAAAACACGCGCCAGGGCGAAGGCATTTCCTGGTTCGACGAGGACAAGTGGACCCTGACCAAACGCGTCGAACAGGTCCTCACGGGCGTGCACTACGCCGAGGAACCGCTATCCCGCGTCACCCACATGGTCAGCAACGTTCGCCTGCTGGATGTCACGCCGGAACAGGTCACCGTCGGCTGCCGCTTCCTGGTTTACCAAAACCGGGTGGAATACGAGAATTATACGTTCATCGGGCGCCGCACCGACATCCTGCGCCGTAACGGCGATTCCTGGCTGATCGCACGGCGGGAACTGATCCTGGAACAAAACGTGCTGCTGGCGAAGAATCTTAGCATCTTCTTCTGAGCGGAGGGAAAAATGATCGAATTGATCGGGGTGCCCGTTGGCGCCAAACTGCGGTTGCACGGCGGCATCGTCGGCGAAATCCTTGAATGCATCGACGACGAATGGGTGAAAATAAAACTACTGCAATCCGACCGCCCGAACGCCAAGCCCGGCGATGAAGAACTCTGCCACGCCACGGATGTGATCGAAGTCATCGGATGATGCGCATCGGTTTCCTGCCCAGCGATTTCAATCCCATGGTCTTGATGCTCGGGGACGCCGAGGATTTTCGCGCCCTCGGCGGCGTGATGCGCGGGTTCGCTCGGCGGCCGGAAGACACGCGCATCGATACAATGGGATTCTGCGCCATCTCGAACACGGCGTTGACACTGACCGCCACCGAAGGGCCGCCCGGTATCCACCCGCGGACAGACGGGCTGGTGTGGCGAGTCGACGCCGCCCGTGCCAGCGCGTTTGCGGTCCAAATGGACGCCCTGGCGACCCCGGAAAAACTCTCGGGCGCTGAATTTCTTGTTTGCGGCACCGAGGACGAAATCCCGGTCAAACTTTCGCGCGGAGAATATACCGACGATTTCCTCAGTTCTCATACGACTGAATGGCGCGCCTGATCACGAACGCGAGGTCTTCGGACGACGTCTTCGTCCAATCCAGGTTCTGGTAAGACAGCACATAAACCTTGTCCGGCTTGAACAATCCTTCCAGGCGCCAAACCTCCGATCCCACCGACTGCCCGCCGTTCTTCGATTTGAGGGGGCCGAGGCCCAGTTTGATGTGGGTGATCTTGTTGCGCGGAATGCGCAGGTCATTGTCCGTGAAGTCGGGGGGCGAGCGGGTCAGGAACGGGGTATCGGGCCCGCTCACCGCGTCGTGCAACAGCGTTTCCATCTGCCCGTACGCATCGGCGCCCAGCGTGACCGAATGCAGCATGATGATGGCCATGAGCTTGGCGATCGAGAACGCCGTGCCGGCCTGCGCGACGCCCTGATCGTTCGCAGAATCGATGCGGGCATAGGTGTACTGCCCGATGAAGTCGCCAGCCAGCCAGGGCCCGACGCCGTCCTTGAAGAGCAAAGCGTCCTTCATCGCGCCATTGAGATAAGCGTAACCGATGCCGTGGACGCAATTCATCGCGCCGGTATTGCTGCTGGGGACGATCATGGCGCGCATCGAATTCCGATACGCCCCGGTGAAATCCAGCATGCCACTAAGTGGCGCAACGAACATGCTGTCATAGTCCGGCAGGCGCTCGGATTGCTTTGTGTGGGCGAGCAACGGGTGGCTAATGGCGAGGATGGCCGGGTCCATCTCGGCCCGCAGCATATCGAACAGGCTGGGCATCTTGGGCGGCTTGGTTCCGCCGAGCTTCGCGCCGATCGACGCCACGACCGCGCTGATGGTTTTCGAAGCGGCGAATCGCCGGATCATGTCGCGCAGGGCGAAGGCCGCGTACAGCGCGGCGATCTTCGCTTCGCTCGCGATGTAGTCCATCGTGTCCGCGTTATACCCACCCCATTTCAGGGGACTGCCGCCACCAAGATCGATGATCGCCAGACGGAAAACCGGCGCGACGCCGCTGCGCGCGGTCTTGAGTTCATCGACCGCGGCCGCCACGGCACGATTGAGCTTATCATCCCGGGTAAAGCCGATCGAAGGTGTGGACGGGAAAAGCGGGACGGGGGGCAGGACGGGTGGTGCCATGGGATGGGTGCTCCTGGGCGGCTCCGGGCGTACGCGATCTTATCCCGCGCGCCTCACACGGAATAAGAATTCCGGTATGGTATCCGTTCAACGATTCGTGACCCGATCATGCTACTATCTCTGTGCGGCGCCCGGCGCTGCCAGAACCGTGGAGGAAACCGACATGTGCCGTTTCATCGCCTATCACGGCCATCCGATTTTATTGGAGGATTTGATCGCTTCTCCAGCGCGATCCCTCATTCGGCAATCCCTGCACGCCTACGAAAGTCGCAGTGAGACCAACGGCGATGGCTTCGGGATTGGCTGGTACGGCGAACGCGACACCCCCGGTATGTATCGCGAGCTACGGCCGGCTTGGTCCGACGAAAACCTGCTCTCGCTGTGCGCCAATGTGCGTTCGTCCCTCTTTTTTGCCCATGTCCGCGCCGCCACCGACACCTCGATCTCCCGGGCCAATTGCCATCCCTTCGCATCCGGCAACATGATGTTCATGCATAATGGCCAGATCGGCGGATACCAAACGATCCGGCGCCGGTTGGATACGCTGATCTCGGACGAATACTATCCCGACCGCCAGGGCACCACCGATTCCGAGGCTATGTTCCTGATCGCCCTCTCACTCGGTCTGGCGGAAAACCCGGTGGGTGCTATCGAAACAATGCTGACCCAGGTGACTGCGGAGATGCGAAGCGCGAAAATCGAGGCCCCACTGCGTTTCACCGCTGCACTGACCGACGGAAAAGCGGTCTGGGCGTTCCGCTGGGCCAGCGACGGCGAGCCGGCGTCGCTGTATTTCGAACGGACCAAGGAGGGCTTGATAGTAGCCAGCGAACCGTTCAACGAACAACGGGACGAATGGATCCATGTGCCCTCGGGCAACGCGCTGATCGCCCGCCCCGGCCAAAGCGTAGAAATACCCTCGCTGAAGGTGGCATAAGCCTTCGCACCTTCCCAGGAGCCTCCCGCCCCATGCCGACACGTGAAACCGCCATCGCCCGCGCGTTGAACTTCTTCGACACCAACGGCTTTCGTGACCGGCTGGCCGAATTGGTCGCGATCCGCAGCACGTCGCAGGACCCGGCGCACGAAGCCGACGTCCAGCAGTATTTGGGGGAAGCCATCGAACCCTGGCTGGAACGCCTGGGCTTCATCGTCGAAATCCACCCCAACCCCGCGGCCGGCTTCGGCCCCATTCTGACCGCCGAACGCATGGAGGACCCAGCGCTTCCGACCGTCCTGACCTATGGCCATGGGGATACCGTGCGAGGGCTGGAAGACCAATGGCGCGCCGGCCTCGATCCCTGGACGCTGACGGAAGAGGGCGACCTTTGGTACGGGCGTGGAACCGCCGACAACAAGGGACAACACGCGGTGAACCTGTCCGCCCTGGAAGCGGTGATCGCCGAACGCGGGGGGAAGCTTGGCTACAACATCAAAATGGTGCTGGAAACCAGCGAGGAACGCGGCTCTATCGGCCTGAAAGCCTTCGTCGCGCAGCGCGCCGAGCAGCTCAAGGCCGATGTGTTGATCGCGAGCGACGGGCCTCGGGTCACGCCGGATCTGCCGACCATCGCGACCGGCACGCGCGGTACGTATCACTTCGATCTGGTGCTGAATTTGCGGGCGGGCGGGGTGCACTCCGGCCATTGGGGCGGGCTGACGACCGATCCGGCGGTGGTTTTGACCCATGCCATCGGAAGCATCATCGACCGCCGTGGAAAGATCCTGGTGCGGGACTGGCTGCCCCGGAACGGCGTGCCGGCCACGGTACGGTCCGTGCTGGCGGGCTGCCCGGTCGGCGGCGGGGGCGAGTCCGCCACGATCGACCCGGACTGGGGCGAACCGGGCCTGACGCCGGCCGAGAAAATCTACGGATGGAACAGCTTTATTGTTTTGGCCATGACCGCCGGCCGGCCGGAGAATCCGGTGAATGCAGTGGCGCCGAACGCCCGTGCGCATTGCCAGATCCGGTACACGGTCGATACCGATCCAGCCGGGTTCGCCGACGCACTCCGTAAGCATCTGGATGCGGAAGGGTTCGGCGAAATCTCCATCGAAAACGCCTTTGTCCGCATGCCTGCCAGCCGCACCGATCCCGGACACCCCTGGGTCCGCTGGGTCGTTACCAGCATGGAAAAGACGCTAGGCAAGCATGTGCAGGTGATCCCGAATTCCTCCGGCGGGCTGCCGGGGGACGTGTTCGTGGATCATCTCGGGGTGCCGCTCGTTTGGATTCCGCACAGCTACAACGGCTGCAAACAGCACGGCCCGGACGAGCATTTCCTGAAAGGCCCGGCGCGCGAGGGCATCGCGGCCTTCGCGGGTATCTGGTGGGATTTGGGGGAATCGGGGCTACCGGCCAAGCGGTAGCCCCGCCGGTTCGTTACGCCGGGATCCGGTGCAGCCCGCACAGCTTGTTGCCGTCGGGATCGCGCAGATACGCGAGGTACATCCCGCTGCCTGGACGCTCACCGGGCTTATCCTCGATCGACGTGCCGCCGTTCGCCGCACCCGCATCGTGCCAGGCCTTCGCCTGATCCGGGCCGCTCATGGCGAAGCCGATGGTGCCGCCGTTGGCGTGGGTGGCCGGCTTGCCGTCGATCGGCGGGCTGACCAGGAAAACGCCGCCGTTATGGATGTATCGGATGCGGCCCTTGGCATCCACGGTGCCGGGCTTGCCGCCGATGGCGGCGAAAGTGGCATCGTAGAACTTCTTCGACCGGTCGATATTGTTGCTGCCGACCATCATGTGACTGTACATTGGGTGTCCCTCCTCTGGACGGGTCGATGATACCGCGCTTTGCTGGAGGCGAACAGGGAGCAACCAACGATGACTGAAAGCAACTGGCGCGCCGACCCGCTTGTCTGGGGCCACGGGCCGCATGTGTTCGAAGTGTTCCTCGAACCCACCTGCCCCTATTCCGTTAAGACATTCCTGAAGCTGGACGACCTGCTGGCGCAGGCGGGGAAGGACCGTCTGACGGTGAAGATCCGCCTCCAGTCGCAGCCCTGGCACATGTATTCCGGGGTGATCGTGCGGTGCATCCTCGCCGCCTCCACCCTGCCCGAGGGGAAAGCGGCAGCCAAGGCGGTGATGGCGGCGGTCGCCGCGCATCGGGAGGAATTCGAGTTCGAGAAGCACTGCCGCGGCCCCAACATGGACGCCACCCCGAACGATATCATCGCTCGGGTCGAGTCCTATAGCGGAGTCCGGCTTACCGAGGCTTTCGGAATTCCCGATCTGGACCGGGAGGTTAAGTGGCACTGCAAGTACGCGCGGCAGAACGGGATCCACGTGTCGCCGACGTTCATGATCGACGGTTTGGTACAGGCGGATGTGAGCAGCGGGGATTCGGTGGGTGATTGGGTAAAGCGGGTATTGAAGGATTGAACGAGATTGCCGGGCGGCGGTTACTCGATATACTAGCCAGGGCGACTAGATTTCCGAGGCGTCCAATGGCCAAAGCAACCCGTACTTCCCGCACCGCAAGCCCTGCCAAGCAACCTAGGCACTGGATTCTGCAGGACGCCAAAGCGCGCTTTAGCGAATTGGTGCGGCGCGCTCATAGCGACGGGCCGCAGCACGTCACCGTATACGGGCGCGACAGCGTTGTCGTCGTGTCGGAAGAGGAATTCCGCCGGCTTCAAGGGCGGCCGACCGGTCAGGCCTTGATCGACGCGATGCAGGCCTCGCCATACAAAGAAATCGACCTTGAACCTGAACGCTTCCCCATGCCGGTTCGCGATGTGGTTCTGTGACGGGTTGGCTCGTTGATACCAATATCCTGTCGGAGCTACGACGCCCGAGGCCGGAACAGAAGGTCTTACGGTTTATCGCAGCCCAATCGGTCGAGGGGCTATTTGTCAGTGTCGTGACATTCGCCGAGATCCGGTACGGCATCGAAAATGTGTCCGATCCGGCGCAACGGTCGGTGCTGCACCATTGGCTGACTAACAGTGTGCGCCCTATGTTCGACGGACGTATTCTGCCCGTTGGCGAAGATGTGATGTTGGCGTGGCGCCTGCTGGTGCAGGAGGGGCGGAAAGCTGGACACACATTCTCGCAGCAGGACTTGATCATCGCGGCTACCGCGCTGCACCACGGTCTGACGATCGTCACGCGTAACACCGGGGACTTCGCGCGGACGGGCGTGCCGCTGTTCGACCCGTGGATTGAGCCGATGGCGCACGTGTCGCCGTCCCGAAAGCCAGGAGGCGGCTAGAGCGTGATCGCCTGAGGTTGACTTCAACCTCGGGCGTGAATCACCCTCTCAAACAAAGGCTTAGACCATGATCCAACGCCGA
>JANXTL010000250.1 GCA_025352375.1 Acetobacteraceae bacterium
CGTGTCCAATGGACTGGCGTGGTCGCCGGATGGGCGGATCATGTATCACTCCGATTCAACGTCCGCGATCGTCGAGGCCTGGGACTTCGACCCCGCCACCGGGGCGATGTCGAACCACCGCCAGATTGTGAAATTGACCAATGAGGATGGCCGCCCGGACGGCGCGGCGATGGATGTGGACGGCAATTATTGGTCGGCGGGACCCTCGGCCGGCTGCGTGAATTGTTTTTCCCCGCTTGGACAGTTGATGCACAAACTGCCGTTTCCGGTTCCCGGCCCGACCATGCCGTGCTTCGCGGAGGGATTCATGTACGTGACTTCCCTGCGGGAGGGGAAATCGGCCGTCGTACTGGCAGAACACCCCACGCTTGGCGGGTTGTTTCGGTGTGCCGCGCCGGCTGTCGGTGCGCCGGTCGCGCTTTTCGCCAATGCCTAGGCCGCGAGTAGTTCAGTGCTATGGTTCTCGCAATGAAGGAGGGCTCCCATGGAAATCCAAGGCCTTGGTTACGTCGGCATCGGTGCGTCCAACCTGTCGGATTGGTCGGATTTCGCCACCGGTTGGGTCGGCATGCAGATGGTTGAAAACGCCAACGCCAGCCGCTCCTTTCGCATGGACGACCGCCGGCAACGCCTGACGATCGACCGTAGTCTGGCGGATGGGGAGCGTTATTTTGGCTGGGAGGTCGCCGATGCCGCTGCGCTGCAAGCCTTGGCCGCCCGCTTGGATGCGGCAGGGGTCGCGGTGCGGCAGGAACCGAAATCGTTGGCAGATCAGCGTTTCGTGCGGGCGTTGATCGGTTTCCAGGACCCAGGCGGCAATCGGTTGGAAGCGTTTTACGGCCCCGCCGTTGCCGATACCGCGTTCGAGCCCGGCCGCACGATCTCCGGCTTTCGCACCGGCACTCTGGGTATGGGGCACGCCGTCTTCCATGTGAAGAATATCGACGATCTGCTCGGTTTCTATCGCGACATCCTCGGCTTCGGCGTCAGCGATTATATTACGACACCATTCCGAGCATATTTTATGCACGCGAATCCGCGGCATCACAGCGTGGCGTTGATCGAAACCGGACGCGCCGATCTGCATCATCTGATGGTGGAATATTACTCTCTCGACGACGTCGGGCAAGGTTACGACATTGCCCTCGGCGACCCCGAGAAAATCGCTACCACGCTCGGACGCCACCCGAACGATGCGGTGACGTCGTATTATCTGCGTTCGCCCTCCGGCTTCATGGTCGAATGCGGCTGGGGCGGTAAGGACGTTACGCCCGGGCATTGGCAGGCAACTGAGGTCACTGTTGGCCCGAGTCTCTGGGGCCATGAGCGTAAATGGCTGGCACCCGAACAGCGGGACGCGGCTCGCGCCATGAAACTGAAAGCCGCCGCCGATGGGCAACGGGTGCCCGTGCAGGTGATCGAAGGCAATTACCAGAAACTCGGCGGCGTCTGCCCATGGTGGGACGCAACGAAAGCCGCGTCATAAGGGGAAACGAGCATGGCCAGAATTCCGCTCAAAACCGGTAAAACGGACGTGCCGGCCAAGTACCACCACGTCGTCGATGGTGTGATGGAGGTGTTCGGCGCCGTCCGAGGCCCGTTCGGCGTGTTGCTGCACAGTCCGGCGATGGCCGAATTGCTGCTGCCGCTGGTGCCCTTTGTTCGGGAAAAGAGCATCGTGCCAGACGTGCTGCGCATGGCCGCGGTCCTCGTTGCCGCCAGGGAGCGGGAGGCGAAATACGTCTGGGGCGCGCAGGTCGGCTATGCCCGCCGCGTCAACGTCCCGGAGGATACGATCGAAGTGATCCGGTCCAAGGGCGACGCAGCCAACCAACCCGAAGACGTCCGCGACGTCATCGATTACGCGCGCCAGCTCATCCGTACAAACCGGTGCGATCAAGCATTATTCGACAAGCTGAATAACAAATTCGGCGTGCAATGGATGGTCGAAATGACAGCATCGATGAATTTCTACGCGTTTCTGGCCGGCATGACGAACGCGTTCGATGTCGAGGTGACCGAGGGTTTGGACAAATTGCCGGAGTAGGCGTTTAGACCATGATCGTTTGAGGTCGCACGCGATCTCGGCGTTGGATCATGGTCTAAGCCTTTGTTTGAGAGGGTGATTCACGCCCGAGGTTGAAGTCAACCTCAAGCGATCACGCTCTAGGACCGACCAAAGGCCGGAATACGCAACTACGGGACGGCATGGTCCGTCGCGATGCCGGAACCCTGGCTAACCGGGTTATCGCGGCAGCGTCGTCTTCCCCATCAGGAACCGATCAACGGACCGAGCGCATTGGCGACCCTCGCGGATGGCCCAGACCACGAGGGACTGACCGCGCCGCATATCCCCCGCGGCGAACAGTTTGTCCCGCGATGTGCGGTATTCCAGGGTGTTGGCCGCGACGTTGCCGCGCTGGTCCAACTCAACGCCGGCCTGCTCGAGCAGCGCGTTCTTGCGGGGACCGAGGAAGCCCATCGCCAGCAGCACCAGATCGGCCTTGAGCTGGAAATCGCTGCCCGCGACTTCCTTCATCTGCATGCGGCCGCCTTCGGATACAAATTCGACACGGGTACAATCCAGGGTGGTGACCAGGCCGTTTTCGATGATGGCGTCTTTGGTCAGGACCGACCAATCGCGCGCAACGCCCTCATCGTGGGCATGCGAGGACCGTAGCTTGTTCGGCCAATCCGGCCACACCAGCGGCTTGTTTTCGCGCGCGGGCGGCTTCGGCATGATTTCGATCTGGGTAATCGAGGCCGCACCCTGACGGGCGGAGGTGCCGATGCAATCGGACCCCGTATCGCCGCCGCCGATGACCACGACATGCTTCCCCTTGGCGGAGATCGTGCCGTTCGGCGCCGCGGTCGTCTCGTCGTCGCCGGCGTCCCTCTTGTTCTGCTGGGTCAGGAAATCCATCGCGAAATGAATGCCGTCGGCGCCGCGGCTGGGAATATCCAGGTCGCGCGGGGCCTCGGCGCCGCCGGACAGCACGACCGCGTCGAACTGTTCCATCAGCGCCTCGATGCCGATGTCCACGCCGATTTCGGTGCCGGGGCGGAATTCGACGCCTTCCGCTTCCATCTGCTCGACGCGGCGGTCGATCAGATGCTTTTCCATCTTGAAGTCGGGGATACCATAGCGCAACAAACCGCCAATGCGGTCGTTCTTCTCGAACAGAGTCACGGAATGACCGGCGCGCGCCAACTGCTGGGAGCACGCCATGCCGGCGGGGCCGGATCCGATCACCGCGACAATCTTGCCGGTGCGGTGGCTTGCCGCCAGCGGCACGATCCAGCCTTCGTCCCACCCGCGATCGACAATGGCGCACTCAATCGTCTTGATGGTGACGGGAGAATCATCGATGTTCAGGGTGCAGGATGTCTCGCACGGGGCGGGGCAGATGCGACCGGTGAATTCGGGGAAATTGTTGGTGGAGTGCAACACCGTCAGCGCGTTCTGGAACTGGTCCTTGTAGACAAGGTTGTTCCAGTCCGGGATCATGTTGTTGACCGGGCAGCCATTGTGGCAGAATGGGATGCCGCAATCCATGCAGCGCGAGGCCTGCCCCTTCAGCGCTTCCGGTGCCAAGGGTTCGGTGAACTCATGGTACGATTGCAGGCGTATTTCAGGCTTCGTGTAGCGCCGGTCCTGGCGTTCGATCTCAAGAAATCCCGTCGGCTTACCCATCAACCTCTCCAAGCAAATTTTGACCCACGCAAGCGCTCCGCGGCAGTTATTCCGCCGCCGCCAGCTTTTCCCGCCGCAAGTCGGTCAGCGCGCGCCGGAAGTCGCGCGGCATGACCTTCACGAAGCTTTTTAGCGCGGCATCCCAATCTTCGAGCAACGAACGTGCTTTGGCGCTGCCGGTGAACAGCAGATGCCGTTCCACCAGTATGCGCAGGCGTTCGGCGTCGAAGCCCATGGGGTCGCCCATGCCGTTGTCCTCGACGCTGACCGAACGCTGGCGCGGGCGGCCAGGACCATCCGCCGAGGTGGCGGGGATGGGTTCCAGATCGACCTGCGCCATGTTGCACAGCACTTTGAAACGGCCCGTGGGATCGTAGACATAAGCGATGCCGCCGGACATGCCGGCCGCGAAATTGCGGCCGGTATCGCCCAGCACCAGCACCACGCCGCCGGTCATGTATTCGGCGCCGTGATCGCCGCAGCCCTCGACCACCGCGATGGCGCCGGAATTGCGCACCGCGAAGCGTTCGCCAGCGACACCCTGGAAGTAGGCCTCACCCGCGATGGATCCATACAGCACCGTATTGCCGACGATGATGTTCTCGGCGGGGTTGCGTTTGCTGGCAGGTGGCTGGCGCACGACAACCCGTCCGCCGGACAGGCCTTTGCCCACGTAGTCGTTGGCATCGCCGGTCAGCGTCAGGGACACGCCGCGCGCCAGGAAGGCGCCGAAGCTTTGGCCCGCTGTGCCAGTGAGGTTGATGGAGATGGTGTCTTCAGGCAGGCCCGCGTGTCCGTATTTGCGCGCGATCTCCCCCGACAGCATCGCGCCGACGGTTCGGTTGACGTTGCGCACGGTGCCGTCGATCCGGACAGGGGTGCCATTGGCGATGGCGTCGGCTGCTTCGACGAGGAATGCCTGGTCCATCGCCTTATCCAGGTGATGGTCCTGCTTGTCGTCGTTGTAGATCGACACGCCCGTCTTGTGAGCCGGCCGATACAGGATGCGAGACAGGTCGACGCCGTGCGCCTTCCAATGCTCCACCGCGCCGCGCATTTCCAGCTTGCCGACCTGACCGACCATCTCATTGAAGGTGCGGAAGCCGAGTTGCGCCATCAACGCCCGCACTTCTTCGGCGATAAAAAAGAAGAAGTTGATGACGTGTTCGGGCGTGCCGGTAAATCGCTTGCGCAGGATCGGATCCTGGGTAGCGACGCCGACCGGGCAGGTGTTCAGATGGCACTTGCGCATCATGATGCAGCCGGCGGCGATCAATGGCGCGGTGGCGAAACCGAACTCATCGGCGCCCAACAGCGCGCCGATCACCACGTCGCGGCCGGTGCGGAACCCGCCATCGACCTGCACCGCGATGCGGCCGCGCAGCCCGTTCAGCACCAGGGTCTGCTGGGTCTCGGCGAGGCCGATTTCCCAGGGCGAACCGGCGTGAGTCAAAGACGTCAGCGGGCTGGCGCCCGTGCCGCCTTCGTAGCCGGAGATCGTGACGTGATCCGCGCGCGCTTTGGAAACGCCCGCTGCGACCGTGCCAACACCGACTTCCGACACCAGTTTCACGGATATACGTGCTCGGGTGTTGGCGTTCTTCAGGTCGTGGATGAGCTGTGCGAGATCCTCGATCGAGTAGATGTCGTGATGCGGCGGCGGCGAGATCAGCCCGACGCCCGCTGTCGAATGGCGAACTTTGGCGATGTTCTTGTCGACCTTGTGGCCGGGTAGCTGTCCGCCCTCACCGGGTTTCGCGCCCTGCGCCATCTTGATCTGGATGTCGTCGGCATTGACCAGGTACTCGGTGGTGACCCCGAACCGCCCGGACGCGACCTGCTTGATGGCGGAGCGTTCGGAATCGCCGTTCGGCAGCCGAACGTAGCGGTCGGACTCCTCGCCGCCCTCGCCGGTGTTCGACTTGCCGCCAATGCGGTTCATCGCGATGGCCAGCGTCGTGTGGGCCTCGCGGGAGATCGAGCCGAAGCTCATGGCGCCTGTGGCGAAGCGCTTGACGATGTCCTTTGCCGGCTCGACCTCGTCCAGCGGGACGGATGTGTCCGGGAAGTTGAACTTCATCAGGCCGCGGATCGTCAGCAGACGCTCGCTCTGGTCGTCGATCGCACGGGTGAAGGCGGTGAACTTGTCCAGGCTGTTACTGCGCACCGCATGCTGGAGGTTGGCGACGGTGTCCGGTGTCCAGGCATGCGCTTCGCCACGCAGGCGGAACTGATAGTCGCCGCCGACATCGAGCATGTCACGGTAGATCGGATCGTCGCCATGCGCATTGCGATGACGGGCGACGGCCTCGGCCGCGATTTCCGCGAATCCCACGCCCTCGATTGTGGTGGAGGTGCCGGTGAAGCACTTCTCCACGAAGTCGGACGAAAGCCCGATCGCGTCGAAGATCTGCGCCCCGCAATAAGATTGGTATGTCGAAATACCCATCTTGGACATCACCTTCATGATGCCCTTGCCGATGGCCTTGATGTAGTTTTTGCGTACGTCGTAGGCGGTCAGGCCCATGCCGGTCTCGACCCGGATCTGCTCCAACGTTTCGAACGCGAGGTACGGGTTGATCGCTTCCGCGCCGTAGCCGGCCAGGGCGCAGAAGTGATGCACCTCGCGCGCCTCACCGGTTTCCACCACTAAACCGGTGGAGGTCCGAAGACCCTGACGGATCAAATGGTGGTGCATCGCCGCCGTCGCCAGCAGCGCAGGAATGGGGACGCGGTCCGCGGAGACTTCGCGATCGGAGAGAATGAGAATGTTATCGTTTGCCAGCACCGCGTCGGTGGCCTCCCGGCAGATGCGCTCGACCGCACG
>JANXTL010000084.1 GCA_025352375.1 Acetobacteraceae bacterium
GCTTTCAAAGCCGCCTCATTGTTTGGAACTGGATCGCGGACCCCATCTGGGCCAGCGGTTATGGCGCCGCGTCAACAGCCCGGACACATGATCGCAATCGACCCGCCCGTCAGACTTCTCATTTTTTCTCTTGCATCCAAGGGGCCGTCCACACATGGTCCTCGGATGCGGACCGCGTGGCTCGAGGGCGTTGTGTTCTCTGCTTAGAGAAAATCGGAAACAGGCGAGTGGCAACTGTGTTCTTCACGGCTCATGGTCGATTGCGACGGCATCCATCCGCTCTCGCGCCAGGTTCCTATGGCGAGGCAACGTCAATCCCATCCGGAGGCTCTGATGCCCGGTCCCCTATCATCCGATCTTTTCGAGAAGATGCATGCCTATTGGCGTGCGGCCAATTACCTATCGGTGGGGCAGATCTATCTGCGAGACAATCCACTGCTCGAAATCCCACTCACGCTCGAACATATTAAGCCCCGTTTGCTGGGTCACTGGGGGACTACACCGGGTCTGAACTTGATCTATGTCCACCTGAATCGGCTGATCAAAGAACACGATTTGAATATGATATACGTCGTCGGTCCGGGGCATGGTGGCCCAGGTCTGGTGGCACAGACCTATCTTGAAGGATCCTACACCGAGCGCTATCCGGCGATCGAACGCAGTCGGAACGGATTGCACCGGTTATTTCGTCAGTTCTCCTGGCCCTATGGAATCCCCAGTCACGTGGCGCCAGGAACGCCCGGCTCCATTCACGAAGGCGGAGAATTGGGTTACTCGTTGGCCCATGCATATGGCGCCGCTTTCGACAATCCTGATCTGATCGTCACCTGTGTCGTCGGCGACGGAGAGGCGGAAACGGGTGCGCTGGCCACTAGTTGGCATTCCAATAAATTCCTGAACCCGGCGCGTGATGGCGCGGTCCTTCCGATCCTTCATCTCAACGGCTTCAAGATCGCCAACCCGACGGTGCTGGCGCGCATCAGTCGTCAGGAGCTGACGGAGCTGTTGCGCGGTTACGGCTACGATCCGCACTTCGTTGAGGGCGACGATCCAGCGGTCATCCATCAATCGCTTGCGGGCACGCTCGACGTCATTCTAGCGAAGATACAGGCCATCCAGGCCGCCGCGCGGTCCCAGTCCGACGCGGAAAGCCTTGAGCGTCCGCGCTGGCCGATGATCGTATTGCGCACGCCAAAGGGGTGGACAGGACCAAAATTCATTGACGGCAACCCGGTCGAGGGCACCTGGCGCGCGCACCAGGTGCCGATCGCTGATTTCAAGAAACCTGAGCACCTGAAGCAACTCGAAGACTGGATGAAGAGCTATCGGCCCCACGAACTGTTCGATGAACAGGGCAAATTCCGAGAGGAGTTTGCAGTCCTCGCGCCGACCGGCCATCGGCGCATGGGTTCCAATCCGCACGCCAACGGCGGTGAATTACTTCAACCTCTTTCGATGCCCCATTTTCATGACTTTGCCGTGGCGATGGACAAGCCGGGAAGCGTCGAAGCGGAAGCGACGCGGGTTCTAGGAACGTTCCTGCGCGACGTAATGAAACTCAACCTCGGCAAACAAAATTTCCGATTATTCGGTCCTGACGAGACTGCGTCAAACCGGTTGGACGCGGTCTACGAGGTCTCGGGCAAGGAATGGATGGCCAATGTCGAAGAGGTCGACATCAATCTAAGCGTCAATGGCCGCGTCATGGAGGTGCTGAGCGAGCATCTGTGTGAAGGCTGGCTCGAAGGATACCTCCTGACGGGACGCCATGGCCTGTTTTCCTGCTACGAAGCTTTTATCCACATCATCGATTCAATGTTCAACCAGCATGCCAAATGGCTGAAGGTCACGCGCGAGATCCCCTGGCGCAAGCCGATCGCGTCGTTGAATTACCTGCTGACGTCTCATGTCTGGCGACAGGATCACAACGGCTTCTCGCACCAGGATCCTGGCTTCATCGATCATGTCGCCAGTAAGAAATCGGATGTCGTACGCATCTATCTGCCGCCCGACGCAAACTGCCTGTTGTCTGTTGCGGATCACTGCTTACGTAGCCGCAACTACATCAACCTGATCGTTGCCGGCAAACAGCCGGAGTGGCAGTGGCTCGACATAGACGCGGCCGTTCGCCATTGCACCGTCGGCGCGGGCATCTGGCAATGGGCCAGCAACGATGGCGGCTCACCGGACGTGGTGATCGCCTGTGCCGGCGACGTGCCGACCCTGGAAGCGTTGGCGGCGGTGACGCTGTTGCGCAACTACGTCGCCGACATCCGCATCCGTCTGGTCAATGTCGTCGATCTGATGGTTTTGCAGCCGCAGTCCGAGCACCCCCACGGTCTTACCGACGAGGATTTCGACGCGCTGTTCACCACAGACAAACCGGTGATTTTCGCCTTCCATGGCTACCCAGGGATCATTCATAAACTGACCTACCGGCGCCACAATCACGACAACATCCATGTGCGTGGCTACAAGGAGGAGGGCACCACCACCACGTCGTTCGACATGGTCGTACTGAACAATCTCGATCGCTATCAACTCGCATTGGACGCCATCCGGCGAATTCCACGTTTCAGCGATCAGGTGGGAAAGGCGACGGCGCGTTATTGGGCGACCATGCAGCGTCACAAACTCTATATCAGTGAGCATGGCGACGATATGCCTGAGGTCCGCGACTGGCGCTGGACCCAGTGAGCGGGACATTTCCGCCGTGGCATGGCGGGACGGGCGGCGAACCCGCGACGAATGTCCTCGCCCTGAATAGCGGCTCGTCCTCGCTCAAATTTGGCTTGTACCGCGTTGGATCGTCGCGGCCAGAGATTATTTTTTTCGGTGTGGCGGAGTCTATCGGCGGCGAAGGTGGCAAGTTCCACGTCCAAGATCCGCTGGGAAAGGTATTGCTCTCTGAAACGGCCCCGATTCCCGGCCAGCGTGAAGCGATCCTTCGCCTCGAATCGTTTTTGAAGACCGCCCACGTTCCGGCGCCGGTGGCTGTCGGGCATCGGATTGTGCATGGCGGACCGAAGCTTCGTCAGCATTGCCTTATCGACGAGGAGGTTCTCCGGCAGCTGGAGGCTGCCACCGCGTTCGCCCCGCTGCACACGCCTTCGACTCTATCGGTTATCCGCGCCGCGCAGGAGCATTTTCCGGGACTTCCGCAAGTGGCCTGCTTTGACACCACCTTCCACGCCGCCTTGCCGGAGGTTGCCCGTGTGCTGCCCATCGCCAAGCAGCTGCAATCGGCGGGGCTTCAGCGGTACGGGTTTCACGGCCTTTCCTGCGAGTCGATCGTGCGCCAACTTGCGAACGAACTGCCGAGCCGCGTGATAATCGCCCATCTCGGCAATGGCGCTAGCATCACCGCGGTGAAAGACGGCAAGTCGATCGACACCAGCATGGCATTGACCCCAACCGGCGGGGTTATCATGGGTACGCGCAGCGGGGATCTGGATCCAGGCGTTCTTATCTTTCTGATGCGTGAGAAGAACTATGATGCGGTGATGCTGGAAGATCTCGTCGATCATCATTCCGGCCTTCTCGGCATTTCAGGTTTGACCAGCGATATGCGAGGTCTGCATGGAGCGGCTTCATCCAATGCCGATGCCCGACTTGCCATCCAAATGTTTTGCTATTCCGTTCGTAAGCAGGTGGCCGCGATGATCGCGGCACTGGAGGGGGTCGACCTGATCGTCTTCACAGGCGGCATTGGAGAAAATGACGCAAAATCCCGCGCGACAATCTGCACCGGCCTGTCTTGGATAGGCGTCAGCCTTGACGATGCGCGGAACCGGTCAGCGAAGAATCCGATCAGTGGGCCCGAATCGCGTTGCCAGGTCCAGGTGCTTGTATCCCAAGAAGGCGAGGAGATCGCTCGCCATACATGGACATTGCTGCCACCAACTCATTTCCGACCGGGGTCGGAAATGGCTGTAGAATAGCTCGGCCAGCGGCCGACGCCTCGGGAAGAGCCGTCACCCCCGGCACTCAAGCGCCATTGCTGCCGGTGCTTGCTATTCTTCCAACTCGCGTCGTGGGCAGCCAGATATCGGTCCGTGATGACGCGGAAGGGTAAGCTTCTCGCCTCCACCACTTGTGCTGCCGCTGACGCAGCGGCGACGTCTCGGTCCCGCTGATCAAGAGGATCGATCCCACGCTTGACCGCCCGGAACAGCTCGCCAGCCTTAGTTCGTGCCTCCACCAACGTGACGGCATTTTTCCCACCGGCGCGTCCCAATCCCATTTCACGCATCCGCCCGTCGCGCGTGTATCGGAATACCCAAAAGCGAGCGTCCGCCGAGCGAACCAGCAGATAGAGGCCGTCCCCGTCACCGTAGCGACCGGGCGGAGCCGTACGGACCTTGGCCGCGGTCAATCCGACCGCTTTGCGTGGCATGACTGTGGACCTCCCGAGAAAATCCGAGCTCTATCCCCTTTTACGTCCCCTAATTATATCAGCGAACGGGCGCGTCCGCGAGCGATCAAACGCGAACGCACTCTCGTAGGAAATCTCAAATTCTGCCGCATTTCAGTGGAAGGTTCGACACCACGGCGATCTGTCACGGACCAAAGGCTGGCGGAGAGACAGGGATTCGAACCCTGGGTACGCTTTCACGCACACACGCTTTCCAAGCGTGCGCCTTAAGCCGCTCGGCCATCTCTCCAGCGCGCGGGACGCGTCTGATAGCAGCCCCGCCGCCGTCCGCAAACCCCTTATGCGTCCATTTTCAGCGCCGCGAGGAATGCCGATTGCGGGATCTCCACCTTCCCGAACTGGCGCATCCGCTTCTTGCCCTCTTTCTGCTTGTCCAACAGCTTGCGTTTGCGGCTGATGTCGCCGCCGTAGCACTTCGCCGTCACGTCCTTGGACAGCGCGCCAATGGTCTCGCGCGCGATCACCCGCGACCCGATGGCCGCCTGGATGGCGATCTTGAACAACTGCTTGGGAATCAGGTCCTTCAACCGCCCGCAAATGGACCGCCCCCTCCCCTCGGCCACGGATTTGTGGGCGATGAACGACAGCGCATCCACCGGTTCGGCGTTCACGAGGATGGAGATGCGCACCAGATCGCTCTCCTCATACCCGTCCATCGAATAGTCGAACGACGCGTACCCGCGGGAAATGGATTTCAGCCGGTCGTAGAAGTCGAACACCACTTCATTCAGCGGAATGCGGTAGACAGCCATGGCGCGGTTGCCCACGTAGGTCAGGTCGACCTGCATGCCGCGCCGGTCATTGCAAAGGCCCAGCACCGCCCCCAGGTAATCGTCGGGCACCATGATCGTGGCCTTGATCCACGGTTCCTCCATCTTCGCGATAACGGATCCGTCGGGCATATCGACGGGGTTATGAAGCTCGAACGAGTCGCCGTTGGTTTTGTGCACCTTGTAAACCACCGACGGGGCGGTCGCGATCAGATCCAGGTTGAATTCGCGGGTGAGGCGTTCCTGGATGATCTCCAGGTGCAGCAGCCCGAGGAACCCGCAGCGGAATCCGAAGCCCAGCGCGGCCGAGGTTTCCGCTTCGAAATGGAAGCTGGAATCGTTCAGCCGCAGCTTGCCCAGGCTGTCCCGCAGCTTTTCGAAGTCGTCGGCGTCGATGGGATAGAGCCCGCACCAGACCACGGGGATCGACGGTTTGAAGCCCGGCAGCGCGGTCGCCGCCGGGTTGCGATCGTCGGTCAGCGTGTCGCCCACGTTGCAATCGGCCACGGTCTTCATGGCGGCGGTGACGAACCCCATCTCTCCCGGCCCGAGGTCGTCGGTCGGCACCATCTTCGGGGTGAACACACCCACCTGCTCCACCACATAGGCGGTGCCGGTGGACATCATGCGGATGCGCTGCCCGCGCTTGATCCGCCCGTCCCGCACCCGCACCAGGATCACCACGCCGAGGTATTGATCGTACCAGCTATCCACCAGCAGCGCGGTCAATGGTTTGGTCGCATCGCCAGTCGGGGGCGGCAAACGGTGGACCAATGCCTCCAGCACGCCCTCGATATTGATACCGGTCTTGGCGCTGATCTCCACCGCGTCGGAGGCGTCGATGCCGATCACATCCTCGATCTGCTGCCTGACCCGTTCGGGTTCTGCCGCCGGCAGGTCGATCTTGTTCAGTATGGGGACAATTTGATGGTTGTTCTCCATCGCCTGGTAGACATTCGCCAGTGTCTGCGCCTCCACCCCCTGGCTGGCATCGACGACCAGCAAGGAGCCCTCGCACGCCGCCAGCGACCGGCTGACCTCATACGCGAAATCAACATGGCCGGGCGTGTCCATGAGGTTCAGCTCATAGGTTTCGCCATTCTTGGCCTTGTAGGACAGGCGGACGGTCTGCGCCTTGATGGTGATGCCGCGTTCCTTCTCCAGCTCCATGCTGTCGAGGATCTGGTTGGTCATCTCCCGGTCCGCCACGGCGCCGGTGAACTGAATCAGCCGGTCGGCCAGGGTCGATTTTCCATGGTCGATATGCGCGATGATGGCGAAATTGCGGATGTGGTCGAGGGGCGTATCGGTCATTCTGGGTCTCAAGGCGCCGGAATCGGCGCCGTCAGGGTTCCCATAGTGAAAAACCGGCGCCGTGTCAGCCGGGTTCGGCGTCGGCCAGCCATGTGCCGGTGTAAAGCGCGGTCAGCGGGGTCCGGAAGCCGATGCTGTCCAGCGTCACGTCCCCGCTATCGATGACCAGCGGCACCTGAGGCCACGAGCCATCGGGGTTGCGGCGCAGCAGCTGGGCGCCAACGACATCCGAGCGGACGACCAGAACTTCGTGGACGGTTGGGATCGTGAGGTAGGCCCAAACGTTGATCCATGTCTCCGCCGGGTTGCTGGGCGAGAGGATCTCGATCAGCACCAGCGGGTCAGGCATCATGACATTCTCCGGGACCGACGGCGCGCATGTCACGCCAAGGTCGGGAATGCGGTAGTTGCTGTCCGAACGTATCCCGATGCGGACACCGGGATTGGCGACCGCCCGGCATCGCCGTCCCGCCGCGGCGAGGTGGTTGCCTATCAGTCGTCCGAGTTCGGATTGCATGGCGCCATGCACCTCGCTGGCCGGCGCCATCGCGCGGGGCTCGCCATCGACCAACTGCCACCGCCCGCCATCGGGCGCGTCCCAGACGAGGAATTCGTCCAGCAACATTAGTTCAGGGCTTTGTAGGGCAGCAGACATGGCACCGATCCTAACACAAGACAAAGCGAATGCGCGCTTTTTTACACCGGAGAACCCGGCGGAAACACCGGTTTCCGTTTCTCCCGGTGCGACGCCACACCTTCTCGTACCTCCGGTCCGCTAAAGCCCATGAACTCCAACGCCAGCGAAGCATCGAACGTCGGCCCCGCCATGCGCAGCCAGTTGTTCAAGGCGTATTTGGTCCAGCGGATCGCCGACTGTGCCCCCTCGGCCAGACGAATGGCGATTTCCTCGGCTTTGGCATCAAGCTCCGCATCTTCCACCGCCAACGAGATCAGTCCAATTCGCTCGGCTTCCGCGCCGGACACGGTCTCGCACAGCAGCAGGTAGTATTTGGCCTTCGCCATACCGCACAGCAGCGGCCAGACGATCGCGGCGTGGTCCCCCGCCGCAACGCCCAGGCGGGTATGTCCGTCGATGATCCGCGCTTCCTTGGTCGCGATGGAGATGTCCGACAACAAGCCACAGACCAACCCGGCACCCACCGCCGGACCGCGCATGGCCGAAACGATGGGCTTCGAGCAATTGATAATGTTATAGACCATATCGCGCGCCTCCTTCCAAACCCGTGCTCGGGCGTTGAAGTCGGCCATGATCTCCTCGATCATCGCGAAGTCCCCGCCAGCCGAGAACGCCTTCGGCCCGCCAGTGAGAATGACGCTATTCACATCCGGATCGGCGTCGATATCGCGCCAGACATCCCCCAATTCCCGGTGCATGGTGGCGTCCACCGGGTTCAGCCGGCCGCCCGAGCCGCCCATTGTAATCCGCAGCACCTTAGGATGCGGTTTGTCGAAGGTGAAACGCGTGTAAGATTCGTAACGATCTGCCATGTTATCGGTTCCTTATCGATCGGCCGGGCGTGAGGCCGTGAACATCGATGTTCTAGACCATGATCTTTTGAGGTTGCACGCGATCTCGGCGTTGGATCATGGTCTAAGCCTTTGTTTGAGAGGGTGATTCACGCCCGAGGTTGAAGTCAACCGCAGGCGATCACGCTCTAAGCCTTTGTTTGAGAGGGTGATTCACGCCCGAGGTTGAAGTCAACCTCAGGCGATCACGCTCTAATTGAAAAATCGCGCCGGGCGGAAATCCGCCAGCTCGGGGCGCTCGACCCCGCGCACGACCTCATCGGCCACGCATAGCCCCAGGAACGGCGACATGGTCACGCCGCTATGGGTGACCGCGACGTAGTACCCTGACACCCGAGGCATCGGGCCAACCGCGGTCAATCCGTCGCCGGGAATTGGTCTGATGCCCAGCCGCACGGCTTCAGCACTAACGTCGCCAATCCCTGGAAACACCTGCCGCGCGCGCGCCATCAGGTCCACGACCTGCGGCATATCGACGGACACGCGGCTGTCCAGTGCCAGCGTCGAATCCGTTGCATCCCAGTGCAGCATCAGCCGCCCGGCCCCATCCGGGCGGGCGTTCACCACCGAGGTGTGGAGCACCCGCGAAAGCCCGCAGGCGACCGGGGGCGTGAACACCAGCAGGCCGGGCGTGGGGGCCAAAGGCAGATGCAACCCGGCCTCCCGCACGGCGTCATTAGTCCAGCGGCCGCCGCAGTTCACGACCATATCGGCGCCGTGGACCGACCCGTCCGCCAGACGCACACCGGTTACCCGGTCGCCCGTCATCGTCAGGTCGGCGACCCGAGCGCCCAAAACCAGCCGAACGCCGTGGCGGCGGACGGCAGCGGATAGCATGGCGTGGATGTAGACAACGGGATCGCACCAGCCCTCATCGGGGAAAAATGCAGCCGGGGCGTCGCCGAGGACGGCAAGGTCGATGTCCGGTTCCAATTCCGCGACCTGCCTGGGCGTGACGTATTCCGCGGCGTAACCCCAGGCCTGGAGTTGCCCGACATTCTCCCGGAACGATGCCTGCCCTTCGGGTTCGGTCCATTCCAGGCTGCCACCGCCGTGCCACCAGGGCGTCGAACCGAACTCGTCCCGTAAGGCGGCATGGGTCTTCATACCGTTGACGTTCAAACGATGGTACGGAAACGGCGGCTTCCGGTGGGCATTGGTCCAGGCATAGCTGATGCCGGACGTTCCGCCGCCAGGCCGATCGGCTTCCAGCACCAGAACCTCGGCCCCCGCTTGCGCCAGGCGGTAAGCCGAGGCTGCGCCGACCACCCCCGCGCCGATCACGATGATTTTGGTCATGCCGGGACTTTGCTCATGCCGATGCCAACCGGGTCAGGAATGGCGGTTTCAGGCGGCCGATCCGCGCGACGCCGGCCAGCCGCCGATCGAGGAACGCCAACGTCTCCGCGTCATCCGGGCTTTGGTCCCGCAGCCAGAACAGCAGCGTGGCAGAATACACCGCCGTCAGGATGGCCCGCTTGGTGTACCAACTGAAATTCGCCGATCGGTCCCCGGCGGCATACCAAATCGCATCGATGGTCCGGGCGGTACACGCCATCGCAACCCGGGCATTGCCCGGCAGCGCCAGAATCCCAATCGCCCGGCGGATGGCTTCCTTATGCGCGCGGTTCTGTTCGAACCGCAGCGCGAGCACCGCCTTCACCCGCCGGCTGAGGCGCGTTTCCGCCAACCCGGCGGCCGCTTCCTCCATCCGCCGGTCAGCCCAATCGCAGAACGTGGCGACCATGTCGGCGACCCCCAGCGGAAACAGCAGATCGACCTCGTCGGCCGGCATCCCCGCGTCCACCAGCCCCATCGCCAGGGCCTTGCGGGTCCAGCCATCGAACGGCACATGCGCCAGCATGGCCTCAATCGCGGTATCGCGCTCCAGACTGCGTTCGGGATGGTTCATCGCGCTGCCTCCTGGGCTGCCTTGCTCAGTTCCTCGTTGAACCCGAACAGGCTGAAATCGTTCATCCGCATGGTATACAGGATGCCGTCGAGGTGGTCGTATTCGTGCTGCACGACCCGGGCGTGAAACCCCGAAACCTCCCGCGTTACCATGTTCCCATCGCAGTCCACGCCCCGGTAGCGCACCCGTTCTGCGCGAGGTATGGCGGCCCGCATGCCGGGAATGGATAAACAACCTTCCCATCCCAGCACCCGGTCGTCGCCGATCAGCTCCAGTTCGGGGTTGATCAACACCGAGTTACCCACAGGCGAATCGGCCGGATCGACACCCGAGCGGTCGCCGGGGATACGAAATACAAAAAGACGCAGCGGCTGAAACACCTGCGGCGCGGCCAGGCCGACGCCCGGCGCATCCTCCATCGTTTCCATCATATCGGCCACCAGTCTGCGGATTTCCGGCGCGCCGGGGTCCGCCACGGGGTCGCAGCGGCGCAGCAGCACCGGGTGCCCCATGCGAGCGATCTTCAGAATGGCCATGGTCGCGCCTCAGAACGGGGTTGGTGTGGGTGAACACCCATGTTATAGCGCCTGCCGTCGCGTTGGGGCAGCCCGACCGCGACACCCCTGTGCGCACCCGATTGGCGGGAGCGACGAATGAAAGGAGTAGGCGGCCAAGTGCAAGTCCTCGTGCGTGACAACAACGTCGACCAGGCGCTCAAGGCGCTCAAGAAGAAGATGCAGCGTGAAGGCATTTTCCGTGAAATGAAGCTTCGCCGGCATTACGAAAAGCCGTCTGAGCGCCGGGCCCGTGAGGCGGCTGAAGCAGTACGCCGCGCCCGCAAGATGGAACGGAAGCGGGTGGAACGCGAAGGCTTCTAACCAAGCCTTATCCGCCAATCAGAATTAGCCGCCGCGACCAAAGGGCAGAGTGCCCGTTGGTCGCGGTTTGTGCGTGTACGCCTTGCAGACGATCATAATCCCACCTACGGTTGCAATTGGACCAGACCAAGGTGGCCGATAAAAATGTTTCTGCCAGACCAAACCCGCCAGCACGCGGTGTTCGAGCGACTCCGTCAGGGCATTCTGACCGGAACCCTGCCATCCGGCGCCCGCCTCCCCCCCACACGCGCCCTCGCTACCGAACTGGGCGTTGCTCGGCAAACGGTCGTGCTGGCCTACGAACGCCTGTCGGCCGAGGGCTACGTTCGCGCCCGCACCGGCAGCGGTACCTACGTCTCGGCGGACCTGCCCGACGCCGCCCCTGCCGCGGCCCCACCGCCGCAAACCGCCGCCCAAGCCTTATCCGCCCGCGGCGCCCGCCTCGCGGCCATTCCCGCAACCGCCGCCGCTCGGGATTCCGGAACCGGAATGCTGCTGGCCGGCGGACTGCCCGCGCCGGACCTGTTTCCCGCGCAAGCCTGGGCACGCTGCTCGACCAGGGTGCTGCAATCCCTCAGCGGCGAACTCGCCAGCTACCCGCCGCCGCAAGGTCTGAGGGTCCTCCGCGAGCAAATCGCCGCACACCTCGCCGCGACGCGCGGACTGGTGGCCGATCCCGGCTGTATCGTCGTGACCGCCGGCACCCAGCAAGCGCTGCGTACCGCCGCCGACCTGCTGCTGGACCCCGGGGATTCCGTCTGGGCGGAGGACCCCGGATACATCGCCGGCCGCGGCGCCTTGTTGGCCGCCGGCGCCGTGCCGGTCCACGTTCCCAGCGGCGCCGAGGGTATCGACGTCGCCGCCGGCATCCGTCTGGCCCCGCACGCCCGTCTCGCATTGGTCGCACCGTCCCATGCCACACCGCTGGGTGGCGCCCTGCCAATCGGGCAGCGCCTCGCATTGCTGGACTGGGCCGCCCGCGCCAATGCCTGGGTGCTGGAGGACGATTGCGATTCCGAATTCCGCTGGGAAGGCAGGCCGCTGCCGCCGTTGGCTTCGCTCGATGCAGCCGGCCGCGTAATCTACTGCGGCACATTCAGCAAAACCCTCGCCCCCGCGCTCAGGCTCGGCTTCGCCGTTGTGCCCGCACCCCTGGTCGCCGCCTTCGTGCGGCTACGGACGCTGACCGATCGCGGCTCCGACGCCATCAGCCAGGCGACCTTGGCGGAGTTCATGCGCCAGGGCCTTCTGGCCCCGCATATAAGGCGGATGCGCACGGAATATGGACGACGCCGAGCGGCGGTGTTGAGCGCAATGGAAAAGCACGTCCAGTCGGCGGAGGCGCTCGCGGTGCCAGGCGGCCTGCACATGGTCGCGCGCCTGCCCGATCGCGCCGATGAAGCCGCCGCCGTGCTGGCTTGCCGCACCGTCGGGCTGTCGGTCTCACCGCTGCGGGCTTATTACGGTGGGCAGCCGACGATGAAGGGCCTGGTCATGGGGTTTGCCGCGACGCCGGTCGCCATGGCGGCCGACTGCGCCAAACGGTTGGAGATTGCACTGCAATCGGCTCAGCGCAAATCCAACACCAGCATGGAATGATCCGACACCCCGGCAACACGGGAATCGTGCTCATAACGAACGTCGGTCGCCCGTTTCACCAGCCTGGGCGACAAAAATGCATGATCGACACGAAACCCGTTCCCCCTCGTGCTGTACCAGCTGAATTCCCGTCCCTCGGGATTGCGGTCCCGCCACAGGTCGCGAAAACCCGCCGTCTCTACGTCGTCCATAAACCGAGCCGTCGCGTCGGTCGCACCCGGTTCATCCAGAAACGCTCGACAGGTGTTGAAATCGCCGAGCGCCAGGACCGATCCTTTTGCTCGCTGGGACATAACCTGAATCAGTGCCTCCCAGTAAGGTATTTTGACCCGTAAATTGGGCATGTAGACCCCGATCACCCTTATGCGGCCGATCACGACCTCGATCATCCGCCAGGGTTCGTCAACGGCGGCGCTGAGCAAACCGATCTCCTGGAACCGCCGCCGGGATGCGATCAACACACCGTTACGGCCCCGCGGCGGCAGGCATCGCGTCACATGTTTGTATCCTAATCGTTCCAGCTCGGCGTGTAACGCGAAAACCGAGGGTCCATCGCGGTATTCTGTCAGCACCAATACATCCGCGTCATGCGGCGCCAAGGCCGACCCGATCGCCGGTATGCGCGACCCACCGCCAGCCCGAATATTCCACGTCAGCAGCCGCAGAGTCACATCGCCGTCCGCCCGCCATCGACAAACAGGTTGGTGCCGTTGATGTAACGCCCGGCATCCGAACACAGCAGCAGCGCCGCGCCCACCAGATCGTCCGGAGTCCCCAAGCGGCCAGCGGGAATGCGGGCCGCCAAAGCAGCGCCCTCGATTGCCATCTGCTCCCGATTGCGCGCCGTCAGGATGGCGCCTGGGGCGAGATTGTTTACCGTTACCCCCTGCCCGCCGAACTCCCGCGCTAGGTTCAACGTCCAATTGAGCTGCGCGGCTTTGGTGCCGGCATAGACCAGCATCGCGGGGTGCGGGCGTTCCTGCTGCACACTGCCGATGGTCACCACCCTGCCCCACCCCCGCTCGGCCATCGGCGGCACCAGCGTTTGCAGCAACTCCAGCGTGGTGCGCAGGTTTACCGCGATCTGGCGGTCGAATCGCTCTCGGGTAATGGTCCGATAGTTTTCCGGCATTTCGATGGATGCATTCAGGACCAATATGTCCACCGGGGACCACGCGGTGACCGCGGCGGCCAGATGGAGTCCGGCATCGTCCAGGACAAAATCCTGGCCGAACGCTTTGGCCTCCCCGCCCGCTTCCTGGATTTCCGCCACGACCGCGGCGGCGTCGCTTGCTTCTTCCGGCGTGCCCGCATGGTGAACGGCCAGCCGAGCACCCGCCCCGGCCAAAGTGACCGCTATGGCGCGGCCGATTTCACGGCGGGCGCCGGTCACGAGGGCGGTGCGGCCGGTCAGGCGGAAGGCGGCGAAGGGATCGGTCATGGCGCGTTGTCCAGGTGGGCCAATAGGGCGGTTCGAAAGGATGGCAGGCTTTTGTAGTGTGCGATATCGTCCGGTAGCGCACGCACGGCCGCAGCTAGGCGCGCCGGTGCCACGCGCCGTAACGGATACACATGGACCCGGATGCCGAACAGGATCGCGCCGGTTGCCGGCAGAACCCGCAACGTCTGGCGCTCGACCCGGAAGAACAGCTTTTCCCCCGCATTATCGGCCGTGATGGCCTCATTGCGTTCTGTGCGCCATTTGCCGCCCGGCTGAAACAGCGCGGGATCGTCGACGACCGACCAATTCAACCGGCCCACGATCCGTCCCGGTTTCAAATGGCGCATGAACCGGTCCACCGGCGCCGCGAGCCGGTCGGCATAGAGCGGCACCGGCCCGTGAACCTCCGCCAACGCTCGCCCGATTTTCTCGCTCAGGCGCCAGCGGCTGGGGAAGCACAGCACGCCGGCAGTGAAAACCGGCCGTTCCGATATGATCTGGACGATGCACAGATCCTCCTGCACCAGTCGCCCTGCCAGCTCCAATGGATTTATCGAATCCCTGTCCCAGGTTTCACCGGTCAGACCATTCGATAGCAGCCGCCCGGTCGCCGAGAACCAATCGGGGTGGCGGTTGGTCAAATGGGCCGCGACCATGGTCAGGGCTTCGGCGCAGGCAGGCTCCGACCCAGGGGTGGCCGCAAATACAGCCGCATGCAGTTCGAGCAATAGCCGCCGCTTCTCGGCCATTTCGGGCGGATAGCAGGCGTCCAACTCAAACCAATCGCTGTCCGGCACGACGGTCAGACCCATAGCCATCCGGTAAGGTCCGGCCTCGATGGGATCGTGCACGACCTGCTCTGGCAACGGCCGCATCGGTCAGCCCAGCAAGAACGCGCGCACAGTGGCGATTTGTGCCTCGTCCATCAACGCCGGGGCATGCCCGGTATCCGGAACAATGAGGCTTTTCGCAC
The DNA here is from genome assembly GCA_025352375.1 of Acetobacteraceae bacterium. Lineage (GTDB taxonomy): Bacteria > Pseudomonadota > Alphaproteobacteria > Acetobacterales > Acetobacteraceae > Rhodopila. The sequence continues at coordinate 14,871 of JANXTL010000084.1, forward strand.
CCGAGGCTTCCATGCGGGCCAGCGTCTCCGGCAGCAGCAAATCGCTGACTTCGCCCCTGATGGCCAGCACGGGGACACGGATGCGATCCCAGAAGGCCCACAAATCCACCGCTGCGGCGGGATTGTCGCGCATTGGTACCGCGATGCCGGGATCGTAGTGCATCGTCAGGTGCCCGTCCGGCAGGGTGCGGGTGGAATGGCGGGCGAGGTGCGCCCACTGCGCGTCCGTCAACGGCCCGAACGGGGCGTGGACCAAACGCAAATGCCGCTCGATCGCATCGAGATCGGTAAAGCGTTCCATGCGGCGGGAGGCGTTGGAGGCCAACATGTACGCGCGGATGCGGGACAAGGCCTCGACCGGGATGAACGGCCCGACATCGTTCAGTACCAGCTTTGCGATCGGGTTCCCCGGCGTCGCGGAGGCCAACATGCCGCAAATGCCGCCGAGGGACGTTCCGACCCAGGCAACATCTGTCCCGATGACCGCCAGCAGATGTGCCAGCGCGGTCACGTAATGCTGCGCCTGATACAGCATGGGATCCGGCAGCCAGTCGGATCCGCCGCGCCCGGGCAAATCTGGGCAGATCACCCGGAATTGGTCCGACAGATTCTCGGCCAGCGCGTCGAAATCGCGTCCATTGCGGGTCAGGCCGTGCACGCAAACCACGACCGGCGCGGCCGGATCGCCCCATGCGGTGTAGGCCATGCGGTGGAAGGCGCCACCGAGGCGGCAGCTGACGTTCAGGTTCTGCATGCGGTCATTAAACGCCAGACGCCCCGGGACGACTAGCGGCGACAAAGAATTCGTCCTAAGGCCCAGCGTCTATGGGCACATAAGGAACGGACCATGCGCGATATCGGACACTTCATCGGCGGCAAGCTCGTCGCGGGCACCAGTGGCAAATTCGGGGACGTATTCAACCCGGCCTCCGGTGAGGTCACCGGTCGCGTGTCGCTGGCCGACGCGCGCGAAGTCGATGTCGCGGTTGCCGCCGCCAACGCTGCTTGGCCGGCCTGGGCGGCGACCCCGCCCCTGCGCCGCGCCCGGGTGATGTTCAAACTGCAGGAACTGCTGCACCGCGACCGCGGCGAGATGTCCGCGATCGTCACGGCCGAGCACGGTAAGGTGCTGTCCGACGCGGACGGCGAGGTGCAGCGCGGCCTCGAAGTGGTCGAATTCGCTTGCGGTATCCCGCATCTGCTGCGCGGGGAATACACCGACTCGGTGGGCACCGGCATCGACGCGTGGTCCATCAGGCAGCCGCTGGGTGTCGTGGCCGGCATCACGCCGTTCAATTTTCCAATCATGGTGCCGCTTTGGATGATCCCGATCGCGCTGGCGACGGGGAATTGCTTCATCCTCAAGCCCTCGGAAAAGGACCCGTCCGTCGCCTTGAAACTGGCGGCGCTATTGAAGGAAGCCGGCCTGCCCGACGGCGTGTTCGCCGTGGTGCAGGGCGGGCGGGAGGCCGTCGAAGCCATTATCGCTCACCCGGGCATCGCCGCGATCAGCTTCGTCGGCTCCACTGCCATCGCGGAAACCATCTACAAGGGCGGCACCTCCGCCGGTAAGCGCGTGCAAGCGTTGGGCGGGGCGAAGAACCACATGGTGGTGATGCCCGACGCCGATATCGACGATGCCGTGGATGCGCTGATGGGCTCCGCCTATGGCGCCGCCGGGGAGCGTTGCATGGCGGTGTCCGTTGCGGTCGCAGTCGGATCGGCGGGCGACGAGCTTGTGTCCAAACTGGCGCCGCGGGTGCGCGCGCTGAAGGTTGCCCCAGGCGTCGACAAGGAAGCCGAGATGGGGCCGCTGGTCACCGCCGAACATCTGGCGAAAGTGCGCGGCTACGTCGACCTCGGCGTCAAGGAAGGCGCCAACCTGCTCGTCGACGGCCGCGATCTGAAGCTGCAAGGCTACGAGAATGGCTTCTTCCTCGGCGGATGCCTGTTCGACAATGTCACGACCGACATGCGCATCTACCAGGAGGAAATCTTCGGGCCGGTGCTCAGCGTGGTGCGCGCGCCGGACGTCGCAACCGCCACCCGCATGATCAACGCCCACCAATACGGTAACGGCGTCGCGCTGTTCACCAACGATGGCGGCGTGGCCCGCGACTTCACCCAGGCCATCCAGATCGGCATGGTCGGCATCAACGTGCCCATCCCCGTGCCAATGTCCTTCCACAGTTTCGGCGGATGGAAGCAGTCGCTGTTTGGCGACCACCACATCTACGGGATGGAGGGCGTGCGGTTTTACACGCGCTACAAGGCGGTGACCCAGCGCTGGACCGGCGGGGCGAAAAAGGGGCCGGAATTCACGATGCCGACTTTGGGGCGGTAACCGCCGCAGCCAAGGGATCGAAGACGATGAACGTGTCCGCTGCGTCCCCCGGACGGAGGCGGATGCGGTCGTCCTGACAGTTTTTCAGCAGAGTGCCCAGGGTTTGCCGGCCCGGTATGCCGCGCGTTTGTAGCCGTACCACGCGGCGCCGCGGCTTGGACGACAGTCCGGCCAGCGGGGTTTGCCCGCCGCTTTCGGTCAGAACATCGCGGACGGCGCCGAGTATCTCCTGGCGCAAGCTTTCCTCGGACGAGGCCGAATAGAGGCGCGGGGGGCTGCCGATCGCGATTAG
>JANXTL010000140.1 GCA_025352375.1 Acetobacteraceae bacterium
GCGAGCTTCTTCATGTTTTCCCAAGGAAAAGTACCGTCCATCCAGCGCATGGCGTTGGCCTTGAATTCGGTCTGCGCCAGCTGGCGCACTGACTGGATCATCTCCCGCTGCTGGGCGCTGATGTGGAAATCCATGGTTCCGTTCTCCCGTCTTGGTCGCGGGAGTGTAACCTCAGGTCAAGGCATGCGGGAAGCGCGCCAGGACGGGGGCAGGCGGTGTCCATGCCGCCATCCGGCCAATCCAGGTTTGGCTTTCCAATCGCCCGATGCTATCGGACCTACCGAACAGTATCGGAGCAGCATCACGTGGACGACGTGCTTCCGCCGGGGCTCTCGCCCCTCCAGTCGATCGATCAGGTCGACCGGGGGTTGTCAGCGGCCGGCTACATCGCGAACCGGCAGATATCGACCGCCATCTACATGGCGCACCACCTGCAAAAGCCGATCCTGGTCGAAGGCCCGGCCGGCGTGGGCAAGACCGAACTGGCAAAGTCGGTCGCGTCTTGGATGAAGCTGCCGCTGATCCGCATGCAGTGCTACGAGGGGCTGGACGAGTCCAAGGCCTTGTATGAGTGGAAATATGGCAAGCAGCTGCTGTACACCCAAATCCTCAAGGACAAGATCAGCTCCGTCATCGGCGATTCCGATAATTTGGCGACGTCCCTGGACAAGCTGCATGCCTTCGGGGACATTTTCTTCTCCAAGCAATTCCTGGAGCCCCGCCCCTTGCTGCGTGCGCTGGAGGAACCCGGCGGCGCCGTGCTGCTGATCGACGAGATCGACAAATCGGATCAGGAGTTCGAGGCCTTCCTGCTGGAAATCCTTTCCGACTTCCAGGTCACCATCCCGGAAATCGGCACCGTCGGCGCGATTGTGCCGCCGATCGTGCTGCTGACGTCGAATTCCACCCGCGATCTGGGCGACGCGCTGAAACGCCGCTGCTTGCATCTGCATATCGGCTTCCCGGATGAGAAACTGGAAGCCAAGATCATCGCCTCACGGGTGCCGGGCATCGACGACAAGCTGCTGAAGCAGCTTGTCAGCTTCGTGCAACAGCTGCGGACGCTGGACCTGAAGAAGGTGCCGTCGGTCAGCGAAACCATCGACTGGGCAAAGGTTCTGGTGCTTTTGCACACCACCGTCCTCAGCGTCGATCTGGTGCGTGACACGCTGAACGTGCTGCTGAAGTTCGAGGCCGATATCGAAGCCGCCGGCAAGCAGATCGCTGGCCTGACCCACAAGGCGCGAGCCGACGCGGGTGTGGCTGCCTGATGTCTGGCGTCGCGCCGGCAAGTGAGCCGTTACGGCGATTTTTGCAGGTTGCCCGAGGCGCGGGTCTGCGCGTGTCGGCGGCCGAGGGGATCGACGCGGCGCGAGCGGTGCAGATGATCGGGTTCGCCGACCGGGCGATTCTGAAGGACTCGTTGGGTCTGATCCTGGCGAAGACGCCGGAGGAAAAGGCCGCCTACGACGAAGCGTTCGAGCTTTATTTCAAGCGCGACGATCTTGGGGTTTCCGCCGATGACGAACCGCAGCCGGGTTCGGCGGCTTGGGCGCAAGGTGGCGAAGGCGGTCAGGGCGAGGGTAGCGGCCAAGGCCTCGGTCAGTTGCTGGAGCAGGACGATCGCGCGGCCCTGGCTACCGCTATGGAAAAGGCCGCGCGGGAGTCGGGTGTCGAAAATATCCGCTTCTTCACGCAGAAGAACCTCTATGCGCGCCGTATTTTGGACAAAATGGGCCTGCGGCAGGTCGAACGCGACATGGAAGCGCTCCGCCGGTCCGGCACGCCGGAGGGCCTGGGCCGCGCGCAATTTCTCGACGGCCGGGTCGATCAGTTGCGCGATTCCGTCCGCGACTTCGTCGAACGTAACCTTCTGCTGTTCGCCAAGGGGGAAACCGAGAAGTTCCGCGAGGAACTGCTGAAGTCCGCCCGCCTGTCGAATTTGGAGCGACGGGACCTGGACCGGATGCGCGTGCTGGTGCGGCAGATGGCGAAGAAACTCGCCGCGCGTTACGCGAAAACCCGCCGCCGCCGGCTGCGCGGGCAATTAGACATCCGCCGCACAATGCGCCGGAACATGGGTTGGGGCGGCATTCCGTTCATCACGGTATGGAAGCAGAAGCGCATCGAAAAACCGCGCGTGATGGTGCTATGCGATGTATCGGGATCGGTCGCTCCGATGTCGCAGTTCCTGCTGATGTTCCTCTACGCGCTGAACGAGGCGCTATCGGATATTCGTTCGTTCGCCTTCGCCGGCTCGATGATCGAGGTTTCCGAAATTCTGGAAAAAGAACCGGTCGAACAGGCCATTACCAAAATTATGGAAACGATCGGGTTCGGGTCATCCAACTTTGGCAATTCCTTCGCCGATTTCGAGGACGCCTGGATGAAGGACGTCACCAACAAAACAACCATCATCGTCTTGGGCGACGCGCGCGGCAACCGCACCGACCCCCGCACCGATATCGTTGCACGCATGTCCGCTCGGTCCAAGCGCATTATCTGGCTGAACCCAGAATACAAATCCGCGTGGGGCACTGGGGATTCGGACATGTATCGCTATGCCCCGTTCTGCAATCTGGTGACGGTGTGCAACACACTCCGCCACCTGGAACGCGCGATTACCGATATTCTGGACGACGCGGTTTAGAGCGTGATCGCTTGAGGTTGACTTCAACCTCGGGCGTGAGTCACCCTCTCAAACAAAGGCTTAGAGCGTGATCGCCTGAGGTTGACTTCAACCTCGGGCGTGAGTCACCCTCTCGAACAAAGGCTTAGAGCGTGATCGCCTGAGGTTGACTTCAACCTCGGGCGTGAATCACCCTCTCAAACAAAGGCTTAGACCATGATCCAACGCCGAGATCGCGTGCGACCTCAAACGATCATGGTCTAAGCGGTCGCACCGCCGTCCACCGCCAGCGCGACGCCGGTCACATACGATGCCTCATCGGACAGAAGAAACAACGCCGCGTTGGCGACTTCCTCGGGTTCGCCCGGCCGGCCCATCGGCGTCTGCGCGGCGCGTTTCCATACCAGCGATTCCGGGGTTTCCCCAGCCGGCAACTGGCTGTCCGGGCGGGCAACGAACACGCGCAGCATCGGCGTGTTGGTCGGGCCAGGGCACACCGCGTTGACCCGTATTTTTTCCTTGGCGTAACGCTTGGCCAGGCCGCGTACCAAGCCGACGATACCGAACTTGGCAACGTTGTAGACCGGGCTGAACTGCGATCCGACCAGGCCCGATGTCGATGCCGTGAACAGGATCGACCCGCCGCCGCGCGCACGCAATTCCGGCAACGCCGCCTCGGTAGTAATCAGCACCGACTTCACGTTCAGGTTCATAGTGAAGTCGTATTCTTTCCAGTCCAGCCCTTCGATGGATGCTGGACCGGGGGATCCAACGTGGTTCCACACGAAATCCAGTGCCCCGAAGGCCTTGGTCGTCTCGCGCACGATGCCGCGGGCGAAATCGTCGTTGGTCAGGTCGCCCGACAGGCCGATGGCCTTGCCGCCGGCATCGGTGATGGACTTCACGACCTCGGCCACCGCGTCCGGGTTTAGATCGACCACGGCGACCGAGGCGCCCTCCGCCGCGAACCGGATCGCGCCGGCCCGGCCCATGCCCGACCCAGCGGCGGTGACGATGCCGATTTTATCTTTCATACGCATGATATTATGCTCCTGTTTCCATCGGAAGACTCTCGTCCTTCGACCATTCCGATAGCGACGCGTCGTAGATCTTCACGTTCGTATGCCCCAGCATCACCAATGCCAAAGCATCCGCGCTGGCCGCGATGCCGCCGCCGCAATACGCAATGACCGGCCGGTCCAACGCCCCGACCGCCCCCAGCCGCTTGCG
>JANXTL010000144.1 GCA_025352375.1 Acetobacteraceae bacterium
TAGCTGATGCGGATGTAGCCGGGGAAGCAGAACGCCGCGCCGTGCACGGTGGCGACACCTTCCTCGGCCAGCAAGGTCAGAGCGAACGCTTCATCGTCCTTGATCGACACGCCGCCTTTGCTGGTCTTGCCGATGCAGCCCTGCACCGACGGGTAGACGTAGAAGGCGCCGTCGGGGGTGGAGCAGTGCATGCCCTTCGCCTGGTTCAGCATCCCGACGACAAGGTTGCGGCGTTCCTCGAACACTTTGCGCATCGCCTCGACGGTGTCCTGCGGGCCGGAGAACGCCTCCACCGCCGCGGCCATGGCGATCGAACTGGGGTTGGACGTGGACTGCGATTGCAGCTTGTCCATCGCCTTGATCAGCGCCACCGGGCCGGCACCGATGCCGATGCGCCAGCCGGTCATGGCATAGGACTTCGACACGCCGTGCACCGTCAGCGTGCGGTCCTTCAGGCGGGGCTCGACCGCCACGATGGTGCCAGGTTTGAAGCCGTCGTAGACCAGCCCGTCGTAGATATCGTCGGTCAGCACCCACACATGGGGGTGGCGCATCAGAACCTCGCAAATGGGCTTCAATTCCTCGGCGGTGTAGGCCGCACCGGTGGGGTTGCAGGGGTTGTTGATCATGAACCAGCGGGTCTTCGGCGTGATCGCCGCTTCCAGGTCCTCCGCCCGCAGCTTGAACCCGTTGTTCTGCGGGCAAGGCACCAGCACCGGGGTGGCATCGGCCAGCGTGACGATATCGGGGTAGGTGACCCAGCAGGGGCTGGGGATGATCACCTCGTCGCCCGCGCCGATGGTGGCGAGCATGGCATTGAACAGCACCTGCTTGGCGCCGGTGGACACGATCACCTCCTCCGGCTTGTAATCCAGGCCCGAGTCGCGGCGCAGCTTCTCGGCTGCCGCTTTGCGCAGGGCCGGGGTGCCGGAAACGTCGGTGTATTTCGTCAGCCCGGCCTCAATCGCGCGGATCGCCGCGTCCTTGATGTTGCGGGGCGTGTCGAAGTCGGGTTCGCCCTGCGACAGGGAGATCACGTTTTTGCCGTCCGCGATCATTTTCCGCGCGACCGTCGAAATAGCGATGGTCAGGCTCGGCTGGATGCGATCGAGGCGTTCGGACGTGAGCGACATGATGGGTTCCCAGGGGACGTGGCGTTAAGCGGCGCGGGAACCTAGCGAACGGGGGGCGAAGGAGCAACCGGGTTCCAGGATGACGCACCGAAAAACGCACGATCGGCTTCGATCCGTTAACGCCGGCGCAGAAAATTTGCCCCATGCGCGGCCAAAAGCGCCAGCCCGACCACCGCGACGATGACGGTCGCCAACGCGTAAATCTCGGGCGTAACGCCCAGCCGTGTGGCCGAAAATACCACCATCGGCAGCGTCGACGCCCCCGGGCCGGAGGTGAAGCTGGCGACCACCACGTCGTCCATCGACAGGGTGAACGCCAGCAGCCACCCCGATACCAGCGCCGGTGCCATCAGCGGCAGGGTGATCCGCCGAAAAATCGTCCAGGGCGGGGCATAGAGGTCGGCGGCGGCGTCCTCCAACGCCGTCCCGGCCTCGGCCAACCGGGCCCGCACCACCACCGTGACATACGCGACCGAAACCGAGGCGTGCGCGATCGTCACCGTTCCCGCGCCGCGTCCGGCGGGCCAGCCGAAGGTTTGCTCCAGCGCCACGAACAGCAGCAGCAGCGACAGGCCGGTCATCACCTCCGGCAGGACCAGCGGCGCCGCCAGCATCGCCTCGAACAGCCCGCGTCCCCGGAACCGCCCAAAACGCGCCAGCGCGTACCCGGCGGCGGTGCCGACGATCGTCGCCAGTGTGGCGGACACCGCCGCGATCCGCAGCGACAGCAGCGCCGCCTCGATCAGCGCCGGATCGTGCCACAGCGCGACATACCACCGCGTTGAGAATCCCGCCCAGGACGTCACCATCCGCGAGTCGTTAAAACTCAGAGCGATCAGGAAGACGATCGGCGCATACAAAAACGCGTAAATCGCGATCAGCCAACCGACCACGTTACGGGGACTCCCAGGACAGCATGTCCCAGGGCTACCATGGTCCGGCTTTCGGAGGTACCCATGCGCCGCGCCCTGTCCAGCCTGTTTCTCCTCATTCTGTTCGGCCTTCTCCCCGCCCGAGCCGAACGGGTCGTCAACGTCTACAACTGGACCGACTATATCGATCCCCAGGCGCTGAAACGATTCACGGCCGAAACCGGCATCGCGGTCCGTTACGACGTCTTCGACAGCCTCGAAACGTTGGAAGCCAAACTGCTCGCCGGCCATTCCGGCTACGACGTGGTCACGCCGAGCAACGAGCCGAGTTTCTCGCGGCTGATCGGGGCGGGGGCCTTGGCGCCGATCGACCGCGCCAAAGTGCCGAACTGGAAAAACCTCGATCTCGCGTTGATGCGGCGTATGGAGAGTTCCGATCCCGGCAACAAATACGGCGGCATTTACCTGTTCGGCACGATTGGGTTGGGAATCAACCCCGACCGAATCAAGAAACTCGCGCCGAACGCTCGGATGGATAGTTGGGACCTGTTATTCAAGCCCGAAAACGCCCGTTCGATCGCGCCCTGCGGTATCTCGATGATGGATAGCGCGATCGACGTTATTCCATCTGTGCTGCGTTACCTCGGCAAGAACCCCGACAGCATCGGCACCGACGATCTGGCGGCCGTGGAGAAAACCCTGATGGGGGTGCGGCCGTTCATCCGCACCTTCGCCAGCGGCGGCAATCTGGAGGCGCTGGCATCCGGCCAAATCTGCCTCGCGCTCGTCTACTCCGGCGATGCGATCCAGGCCGCCGCTCGGGCTGCGGAGGCCAAGAAGGACGTGACGGTGCGCTACATCGCGCCCCGCGAAGGGGCGGAAATCGGCTTCGACATGCTCGCCATCCCCGCCGACGCGCCGCACAAGGACGAAGCCCACGCCTTCATCGATTTTTTACTCCGGCCCGAAATCATGGCCGGTATCACCAACGTCGTGCGCTACCCCAACGCCGTGCCCGCCAGCCGCCCGATGATCGCGCCCGAGCTGCTCGCCGATACCAACGTCTTCCCCACCGAAGCCCAGCTCGCCGGGTTCTTCACCATCGGCCCCGTCCCGCAGGCAGCGGAGCGCGCCCGCACCCGGTTGTGGGCTCGGTTCAAGGCGGGGAAGTGAGCGAACTGCTGTGTATCGAGGGACTGACCGTCCGGCACGGCGCCACCGTCGCGCTGGACGCCTTTTCTCTTGCCGTTCGCCGCGACGAGTTGTTCGTGCTGTTGGGTGCCTCGGGCTCCGGTAAGACCACGCTATTGCGTGCCATCGCCGGATTCGCACTGCCCGCTTCCGGGCGGATCGTGCTGAACGGGCAGGATATCGCCGCGCTGCCGCCGCATCGCCGGCCGGTGAACACTGTGTTCCAGTCCTACGCGCTGTTCCCGCATATGACCGTTGCGGCCAACATCGCTTTTGGCCTGCGCGGGATGGACCGTGCAGCCGTCTCGGCCCGCGTGCGGGAGATGCTGGCCCTGGTGCGGCTGGAGTCGCTGGCCGATCGCCGCCCGCACCAACTCTCCGGCGGCCAGCAGCAACGCGTCGCGCTCGCCCGCGGCCTGGCACCCCGGCCGGCCCTGCTGTTGTTGGACGAACCGCTATCGGCGTTGGACCGCGCCCTGCGGACGGAAACCCGCGACGAGCTGGTGCGGTTGCGGCGCCATCTCGGCACCAGTTTTATCCTCGTAACGCACGATCAGCAGGAGGCGCTGACCATGGCCGACCGCATCGGCGTGATGCGCGACGGAAGCATGGCGCAGGTGGGCACCCCCGCCGAGGTTTACGAAGGCCCCAACAGCCGCTTCGTGGCAGAGTTTTTGGGTTCGGCGAACATCTTGCCAGGGGCGTTGCGCGCGGATGGCAGCGTCGATTTGCCAGGCCTTGGAACCGTCGCGACCAACGGAGGCATCGCGAGGCCGGTGCTGTTGGCGCTGCGCCCCGAGCGGCTGCGGCTGGGTGACACCGGCGGCGTCAACCGCCTGACCGGAGTACTGGCAGCGTCGGTGTACGCCGGTGAGACCCTGATCCATACCGTGCGTCTGGCGGATGGTTCGGACATTCGGGTCACGCAATCCCTGCACGACGGATTGTCGGGCGCGCTCCCCACACCGGACGCCGCCGTAACGGTGTCTTGGTCGCCCGACGCGTGTATCCTGCTGCCACCATGAGCAGGTTTTTCGTTCTGGCGCCGGTTTGGGGATGGTTGGCGCTGTTGCTGGCCGTGCCCTTGGCGATCGTGCTGGCGATTGCCCTCGGTGAAACGGCCGATCGCGTGCCGCCCTTCGCGTTGGGTTTTTCGCTTGAATCGTTCCGCACGATCCTCACCGATCCCTTGTACCGCGACGCCCTGTTCATGAGCTTGCGGGTCGCCGGCCTGTCCACCGCTGGCTGCCTGCTGCTCGGCTACCCAATGGCGCTGGGTATCGCCCGAGCACCGGAACGATGGCGGGACCCGCTGTTGCTGGCGGCGATGTTGCCGTTCTGGACGGGGTTCCCGATGCGCATCAACGCCTGGATCGGGCTGCTGGCGGACGACGGCTGGATGGTCGCGGCGCTGTCCTGGCTGACCGGCAGCCCGGTGCGGCTGCTCTATACCGACGCGGCGCTGTACCTCGGCGTGGTCTACACCTATTTGCCGTTCATGGTACTCCCGCTGTTCGCCAGCCTGTCGCGTTTGGACCCGGCGTTGGACGACGCCGCGGCGGATCTCGGCGCGCCGCCCTGGGTGCGTCTTCTGCGGGTGACGCTGCCGCTATCGGCGCCCGGTATCGCCGCCGGCTGCGTGCTGGTGTTCATTCCGGCGGTTGGTGAATACGCGATCCCCGAACTGTTGGGTGGCCCGGGCGCGCAGCTCGCCGGGCGGGTGCTGTGGAGCGAATTTTTCGCCAACCGCGACTGGCCGATGGCGTCGGCTTTGGCGGTGACGTTGCTGGTGTTGCTGCTCGTGGTGCCGGCGCTGGCTCGGCACATGCTGGCGGCGCGAAAATATTGCAACAACGATACGCTAAACCGGTTCCAGCAACGCGGCTGAATCGTTCCGCACATTGTTCACCGCCGCACCGACCCGCCAGATCCGAAATCCGGCCGGGGAGGGGCGCAGCAGGCGGGATACCTCGCCTTCGGCTTCGCCCAGCCACAATGGCCAATCCTCCTGCTCCAGCACCACCGGCATGCGCTCGTGCAGCGGGCGCAGGGTGGGGCAGGCGCTGGTGGTCGCGATGGTGAAGCTGCGGATCACCGAGCCGTCCGGGGCGCGCCAGCCCTCCCATAGCCCGCCGAACACCAGCGGTGCGCCGTCCGCGCGGGCGATTGCCCAAGGCTGTTTGCCGTCATCCGACACGTGCCATTCGTAGAACGCATCGGCCGGCACCAGACAACGCCGCCGCGCGTAGGCGTCGCGGAACATGGGCGTGGAGGCCAGGGTCTCCGCCCGCGCATTGATCGGCTGGCGGGCTTTCTTGAGGTCCTCGATCCAGTGCGGCACCAGTCCCCAGCGCAGCAGGTCCAGCCGCCGCTCCCGCGTTTCGGGGTGCCGGCGTACGACCGGGGCCAACCGCGTGGGCGCCATGTTCCATGTGGGCGCCCATTTGGGCACCGGGCCGGCGATCTGGAGCAGCGCGGCCAGCGCGTCGGCGGGGAGGAACGCGGCGTAGCGTCCGCACATGTCAGATAACCGCCTCGGCCAGAAGTTGCACCGCGGCTTCCACCGCCTCGACGGGCAGATTGGCGAAATTCAGCAGCAGCCCCTGGCCGCAATCGTGCGCCATGGTCAGGCCGGACAGCGCGGTCGGGGACAGCCCTGCCTTCGTCGCCCGGCGCACCAGCACGCCATCGTCGGCCGCGCCGGGGAAACGGGCCAGCAGGTGCATTCCGCCGGCTTCCAGTTCGATCGTTACTTTGTCGCCCAGCGCGTCCGTCAGCGACGCGGCCAGGGCCTTGCGGCGATCGGCGTATAATCCCCGCATGCGGCGCAGATGGCGGGCGAAATGGCCTTGTTCCATGAAAGTGGCGACGATGCGTTGTTCCAGGTGCGGCTGCCCCGCCGTCAGCATGCGGCTGGCCCGCTGGAACGCGTCGGACAGTTCCTCCGGCACGATCAGGTAGCCCAGGCGCAGGGCGGGGTACAGCACCTTGCTGAAGCTGCCGGCGAACAGCACGCGGTCGGCGCGATCCAGGCTTTTCAGCGCCGGCGGAGGGTGGCCGGTATAGCGGAATTCGCTGTCGTAATCGTCCTCCAGCACCCAGGCGCCGGCGTCGGCGGCCCAGGCCAGCAGCGCCAGCCGGCGCGGCAGCGACAGCGAGACACCGAGGGGGCATTGATGCGTCGGCGTGACCATGGCCATTTTCGCGCGTGGCGCCGCGACGATGCCGGAGCCCACGCGCATGCCATCGCGGTCGACCCGCACTGGCACCAGTTTCGTGCCGCCGGCTTCCAGCGCCTGTTGGGCTTGCTGATAGCCGGGATCTTCCACCCAAACCGCGTCGCCCGGGCGCAGCAGCGCGTGGCGCACCAGCGCCAGCGCGCCCTGGAAACCGGCGGTCATCAGCACTTGCTCCGGCTGGCACGCGATGCCGCGCGACACGCCCAAATAGGCCGCGACCGCCTGGCGCAATGGCAGGTAGCCGGCGGGATCGGGGTAGTTCAGATCGTTCGGCTGCATCGCCCGGGCCGCGCGGACGCTCAGGCCGGACCACAGCTTGCGGGGGAAGGCGTCCAGCGCGGGCAGGCCCATCCGGAAGGGCAGGGGGGCGGCGGGCGGTACGGCTTTCGCCGGGGCCAGGAGCATGCTGCGCTGAACCGGTGCCTCCGGCCGGGCGCCGACCTGGCGGGACACGATCGTTCCCCTTGCCGCGCCGCCCCCACCCCGGGTTTCCACCGCGCCTTCGCCCGACAGCAACGCGTATGCCGCGTCGACAGTTCCCCGAGCCACGCCCAACTGCGCTGACAGCGCGCGGCTGCTGGGCAGGCGGGCGCCGGGGGCCAGCGTGCCCGCCACCACGGCGGCGCGCACGTGGTTGGCAATCTGATGGAACAGCGCGGCCGTGTCGGCGGGGTCAAGGGCGATCAGGATCATGGCTCAGTTCGTATGGCGGATTTTGGCCCTCGCGAATAGGCCATCCATGGCGCAAATCCAGGGTGTTCCCAATGACAGGCCACTATGAGCCGTTTGCAGTCGCCGGCAGTCGCCCCCGCCGCTTACGCCGCCGCCGCTTACGCCGCCTCCAGCGGGGGGTGGGTGAGCCCAATATTCAGCGCCGCGGCCGCAATTCGCCAGCGGCGACCGATTGTTGTGCGATCGCGTGGCCGAGGCCGCTTGCGCCGCGGGCATCGGTCCTCTGGTGTTGGACACCGGCCTCGACAACCGGCTCGCCCAGCGGTTTTACTTCCGGTATGGCATGCTGCCGTCCGGCTTGCAGTTCACGAAACCCTCGGTGCGACCACGATGAAGAACATTCTGTATCTGACATGCAGCCCGCGCGGCGCGGAATCCTGGAGCCGCCGGATAGGCGACGATCTGGTCGCGCGACTCGGCGGCGCCGTCCTGACCCGCAATCTGGCCGACGATCCGCCGCCCTGGATCGACGCCGGCTTCAGCGCCGCCATCCTGGCCCCGGTCACCGAGGCCGTGCCCCCCGCGCTGGCGGTGTCCGAGGCGCTGATCCGGGAAATGGAGGCGGCGGACGCCCTGGTCATCGCCACCCCGATGAACAATTTCGGCGTGCCGGCCCCGCTAAAAGCGTGGATCGACCAGATCGTCCGCGTCAACCGCACCTTCCGCAGCACCCCCGAGGGCAAAATAGGCCTGCTGCAAGACCGCCCCGCTTACCTCGTGGTCGCCTCTGGCGGCTGGTTCACCGGCCCATCCCCGATCGGCACGCCAGCGCAACCGGATTTCCTGACCGGATATGTACGGGTGGTGCTGGAAACGATCGGCATCCGGTCGTTATCGGTCATCACGCTGGAGGGCGTTACCAGGGGCGCCGACATGGCGGCCAAGGCGGTGGAAAAGGCGCGGGCGGAAATGGACCGGTTGTTGCCGCCGTAGCCGGAATTCGTTCTGTTTCGTTAGGCTTATTCATGCGCAACGTTCTCGCGCGGGAAAGCGGCATAACCGGCCATGTCCATGTTTCCCCGCGGCGTGAATCGCCCGCCGCCGCGACCCGGCCTAGACACCGAACCGTCCTGGGTGTGCGTGGACGAGCTTAACAGCTTTGCCTAGACCATGATCGTTTGAGGTCGCACGCGATCTCGGCGTTGGATCATGGTCTAGGCCTTTGTTTGAGAGGGTGATTCACGCCCGAGGTTGAAGTCAACCTCAGGCGATCACGCTCTAGCCAGGTTTCGACTTCTTGGGGCAGCCCTTCCAGTTCCTTCGTGGCTTCGGGACGCAGCACTGCGGCAAGCGTCCGGCTTCAAGGTTGGTGCCGGTCGTCTTTGTCCACAGATGACGCCGATGGCACCATGAATGCGATCCGCGTGCCTTCGCGGCTTCGCCTTTCTTATCCGCGTTACGCCCTTCCTTTTCGATCCGACCACTCCGAGGGTCGCGGCAACGATTAGACCCGACGACAATTCTTGCCTCGCTGCCACACCTTATCATAAGAACATAATATGAACAAACTCCACGCCTCCGAGAGCCGCTCGCCTCCCGACGCCGCCGCCATTCTGGCCTCCATCCATTGCCCCGTTACACGGACGTGGATCGCTGGACTGGTAAAAACCTTCATGATTCGGTGCCGCGCGTTGAAGCACTCGTCGTGCCTGACCTCGGGGTTCGTTTTGGCCGCCCATGGCTCGCCGTTCAGTGACCTATGGCGCGGGACGGTGCCACACGCCATTGCACCGCCGGAGGGTGCGCGGAACCCGGTTCGCCCTCCCCCAATCGAGCTTTGCGCACAAAGCCCCACACAACCTGAGGCAGCGCCCGTTACCCCGGTCGGCACGCTGCGCAACGGCAACCCGCGAGGCAACCCGAATGCGGCGCCCCGATGCGGCGCGAAAACCCGCGCCGGCTGCCCCTGCAAAAGCCCGGCGATGAAAAACGG
>JANXTL010000157.1 GCA_025352375.1 Acetobacteraceae bacterium
AAGCGGTCGAACCCCGCCGGCACCGCCACCGCCGCCGCGCTGGCCATCGTCATCGCCGCGTTCAGCATCGAAGCCCCCATGTAGTTGGTGAGCTTCTTGCCATCCACCATCTCGGGGTTGCGCAAATTCACGTCGAACGCCGGGGTCGCGGCGCTGGGGGTGACGAAGATGTCGTATATCGAAAACATCGCGGCCACGCGGCGGTAGAACGCGGCGCGCTCGCGTTCGGCCCAGGCAATCTCGACCGGCGTTTGCGCCATGCCTTTCTCGGTATTCCAGATGATATCGGGTTTGATCAGGTCGCGATGCGCTGCGATCTGCAAGGCGCGATCCACCACGAAATGTTGCGATCTTAGCACCATGAAGGCTTCTTCGAGGTTGCCCAGGCCGGGGTCGAATTCCTCCACGATGCAGCCCATTTCCTCGAACCGCCGAACCGCCTTTTCGCAGATGTCCCGCGTTTCCCGGTCCACGTCCAAGGCACCGCCGTAATTCGCCGACCACGCCACCCGTTTCGGTGGGCGCGCCGCCGCCACAGCATCCACATAGGACACGGACGGCGCGTCGTAGGTCAGCGGGTCCAGCGGGCAAAACCCGGCCATCGTATCCAAAAACAACGCTAAATCCGGGATGCAACGCGCCATCGGCCCCTGCACCGAGAGCGGAGAAAACAGATTGTTGGACGTCCCCCGCGTCACCCGCCCCGGCGAGGGCCGCAAACCCACCACGGAACAATACGTCCCCGGCCGCCGCAACGACCCGCCGTGGTCGGACCCATGCGCCAGCCAAACCTCCCCGGTCGCGACCGACACCGCGCCGCCCCCGGTCGAGCCGCCACACGTCAGCAAGGTATTCCAAGGATTGCGGGTCCGCCCGAACACCTCGTTGAAGGTCGAGCCCCCTGCCCCAAACTCCGGCGTGTTGGATTTGGCGACGACGATGCCGCCCTTGCGCTCGATCCGTTCCACCAGCGGGTGGGACGCGGACGGCACGTGGTCCTTGAAAATCGGCGACCCATATGTCGTCCGCACGCCCGCGACGTCCGCCAAATCCTTGATCGACACTGGCAATCCGCCGAGCCAGCCGGGTTCGTTTTCAGCCTCCCGTCCCTGCCCGGCCATCAGCCGCTTCGCATGGTCGCGGGCTCGATCGAAACACAGCGTCGGCAACGCATTCACCGCCGGTTCCACGACCGAAATGCGCTCGGCCGCGGCGTCGATCAACTCAAGCGGGGAAATCTCCCGCCGTTTCAGCCGAGCGACCGCCTCGGTCGCGGTAAGGCGAAACACGGTCAGGGAACCTCCGGGACCGAACCACCCACCTGCCGCGGCGCGGAGGCAACCGAGTTACCTTTCACGATCGACATCGCGGTCGCCACCATCGCGCCGATATTCCCGAGGTCCGCCGGCACCACGATCGACGTGCCGACCTTGGCCAGATTGCCCCATTTGTCGATGTAGTCTTTGGCCAGTTGCATTTGCAGCGCCTCGATGCCGCCATTGGTTATCGCCGCGGCGGCGATGGCGCGGATCGCATCGGCGGTCGCCGTGGCAACGAGTGCTATGGCGCGCGCCTCACCCTCGGCACGCAGGATCTCGGCCTGCTTGCGACCGTCAGCGAGGTTGATTTCCTGCTGCTGCTGCCCTTCGGAGGTGTTGATCTGTTGCTGGCGCTGGCCCTCGGATTTAAAGATCGTCGCGCGCTTTTCGCGCTCGGCGGTAATTTGCATCTCCATCGCGTGCAGAATTGCCTGCGGCGGGGTGATGTCCTTGATTTCGTAGCGCAGCACCTTGATACCCCAGTTGACGGCGGCTTCTTCCACCGCCGCGGCAACGGCGGCGTTCAGCAACTGCCGCGACGACAAGGCCTGATCCAGATGCAGCTTACCGATTTCCGACCGCATCGATGTCTGCGCCAGCTGCATGGCCGCCTGCATGGGGCTGGTTGAGCCATACGCCGCCTTCACCGCGTCGGTGATTTGCAGATAGAGGAAACCATCTACCGTGAGCGTGGTGTTATCGAGGGAAATACAAACCTGCGGCGGCACCTCGGTCGGGACTTCGCGCAAATCGAACCGGTAGGACACCTGTTCGATGAACGGCATCAGAATGTTCAGCCCAGGTTCCAGCGTGCGGCTGTACCGCCCCAGGCGTTCGACGACCCAGGATTGCTGCTGCGGTACGATCCGCAACGTGGAGCGCAACAGCATGAACCCGAATATGACCAGTAGGACAATCAGCACGGTGGACATCACGTGGTCGCCGAACATTGGTGTTTCCTCTCGTTTCCGCGTCGCCGGACTACCCTATCACCGAACCGTTCAGGGCGGAGCGACAAGATGCAACAGCTTGTCCGTTTTGCGCTTGATCACGGCATTGTCACCCGGGGCAGGCGTGGATCCGTCGTCCATCACCGCGTCCCATTGGGTGCCGCGATAGTTGACGCTCAGCCGGTTACCGGGTTGCCCAATGGTTCGGATGGTCACAGACTGGCCGAGGTCGAAATCCGCGAGATCGTGGCCGAGCGTCCGCCGCTTCCGGGTGATCGTGATCAGGACGGTCAGCGCGGCGCATAGCACCACGAACGCGACGACCAGCGGGGTGCCGGTAATCCAGAACCCCAGCCCGGCCGTGGCGAGGGCCGCCGTGGCGATACCGGCAAGATAGAACGTGCCGCTGTGCATTTCCGCCAAAGCGGCAAGCAGGCCGGCGATGAGAAAAACCCATTGCATCTGTCACGCCTCGCTATAACGGGCTTCGGATGACCCGGCCGGAACGTTAGCACATCCCGAACGGTTGGCTACGCCCCTCCCCCAGCGTATAGCCCTGATGCGGGCCAGTGGAGACGATGGGATGCGGCGGAGACTTCTGGGAACAACGACCATGGCCGCGCTGCTGCTCGCCGGTTGCAACCCCGTGGGGCCCGACTTTACGCGACCCGACGCGCCCTCGGCATTGTCGTGGCTGACTGGCAAACCCCGCCCGGCGGCGCCGCCAAAAAGCGTGCCGGTCGAGCAACCCGTCGATCCCAACTGGTGGACTCTGTTCAACGATCCTCTCCTGACGTCGCTGGAACAACGCGTCGCGGCAGGCAACCTGGACCTCAAAGCATCGGAATTCCGCCTGTCGGAAAGCCGGGCACAGTTGGCCGTGGCGGAAGCGTTGCAGTTCCCGTTGTCGCACGCGAGCTCGTCTTACACCCGCACCAAGGCCAGCAATAACGGGCAGTTCGCGGCGGCGCCTAACGCGTTGGGCGCCAGCGGCTCTTCCGGCAACACGGCCGGCGGGCTGTCGGGTAGCCACCGGCTGAACCCCTTCGACGTCTTCCAGGTCGGCTTCGACGCATCCTGGGAACTCGACCTCTGGGGCGGCGTGCGCCGTTCCGTGGAGTCCGCGTCCGCCCTCGTCGAAGCGTCCGCGGAGGCGCGGCGGACCATATTGCTGTCGACCATGGCCGAGGTTGCCCGCGACTACATCGCCCTGCGCGGCGTTCAAACGCAGCTTCGCATCGCCCGCGACAGCGTCAAAACCGCCCGCCAGAGCCTGAATCTGACGCAGCAGCGCGCCGCCGGGGGCGTGACGACCGATTTGGACGTCGCCAACGCCTCGGCCCAGCTTCGCAACACCGCGGCGCAGATCCCCCGTCTCGAGCAACAGGAGGCTGCCGGGATCAACGCCCTCAGCCTGCTGCTTGGGCAGCCCCCCAACGCGCTGCGGGACGAATTGGCAGCCGCCAAGCCGGTACCGCCGGTGCCGCCAAAGGTGCCGGTCGGCATACCGTCCGAACTGGCGCGCCGCCGCCCGGACATTCGCGAGGCCGAGGCGCGGCTGCACGCCGCCACCGCGGATATCGGCGTGGCGATCGCCGACTTTTACCCGTCGGTCAAAATCAGCGGCAGCATCGGGCTACAGTCGATCCAGTTCACCCGCCTGTTCGACCTCAATTCGCACATGTATGCTGGCGGGCCAGGCATATCGATCCCGTTGTTCGAGGGCGGCAAGCTGAAGGCCACGCTGCGTTTTCGGGAAGCCGCGCAACAGGAAGCCGCGATCAACTATCAAAAAACTGTCCTGAACGCGTGGCACGAGGTCGACAACGCCCTGACGGCCTACGCCACCGAACAGGCGCGGCGCGAGCAGTTGCGGCTGGCCGAGGCCGACAACCGCCGCGCGGTGGGCTTCGCGCAAAGCCGCTATCAGCAGGGGGTGGCGGACTTCCTCGCGGTATTGGATGCCGAGCGCAATCTGCTGACGACACAGTTGCAGCTGGCCGACAGCACGACCGCCATCTCCAGCAACCTGGTCGCGCTGTACAAAGCGCTGGGCGGCGGCTGGGAGACAAATTTGCCGGAACAATAAAAAATCGCCCAAAAAAGCGTTGGGCGTTAACTTTATGTTAATGAATTTCTGCCATTCTTTGGTCCCATGGGAACCAGAGATCGCCTTTGGATCTTCGCGACGGCCCTGATCCTGCTGCTGTTGCAGCAGGCTCTGGGTGCCGGCTTGTCGGAGATTTTCACGGAAGGGGTGCCGGGATACGGCACCGCACCCGGCGTAACCGTACAATCCCGCGCCCGCCCCGATGCCGAACCGCCGCCCAACCGCGTCGGCGGATTTCTCGTGAAACCGCAACTCGAGGAATCCGTTGGATACGACGACAACGTGTTCAACGGACCAAACCGCCGCGGCAGTTGGCTGGTCGGCACGAGCGGATCCCTCCTGATTGGCTCCGGTTGGTCGCGCCATGCATTTGGCGTGTTCCTGTCGGCGACCGACACACGCTATCTCGGTCAGTCGCTGCAAAGCCGCACCGACGGCACTGTGTCGTTCGGTGGTTCGCTCGACATTGGGCGGGACAAATTGACGCTGGGCGTCGCGCATTTGAGCCTGCACGAGAACCGTTCCGACCTGAACGCGCTGGCGAGCGACCGGCCGGTGGGATTTCGTGTGGACGATATCCGCCTGTCGTACGCCGCCGCGTTCGACCGGCTGACCATCGTGCCGGAAGCTGAGCTTTCGGTGTGGCACTATGGCGATACGACCGTCCTCGGTCAGTTCGCGCGGCAGGCCTATCGCGATCGCTCGCTGCTGCGCGGCGGCACGACGTTACGGTACGAGTTCGCGCCATTGCGGAACGTCGTGCTCGTCGCGCGCGCCCTCAGCCAGCGTTATCTGGAGCCGCAGCCGAACCGACCGTCGCTGAATTCGACGGGCTATCAGGTGCTGGTGGGACTGGATTACGACGGCGACACCGTCTGGCGAGCCAGACTCCTGGCCGGGGGTGAGACGCGCCGGTTCCCCGCGGCGCAGTATCGCGCACACACCGCGATGATCGCCGAGGGGGAACTCACCTGGAATCCCACCGGTATGACCACGGTACGTGCCAGCCTGACCCGCAGCATCGAGGACGCAGCGCAGGAGGGCGTGGCTGGCTTCACCTACACCACCGGAAAATTAGGCATCGATCATGAGCTGATGCGGGACGTGCTGATCAATGCCTCGGCCGGGTTGCGCCACGCGGCGTATCTGCAGGGCGGGCAGCAAAGCGGCGCCAGCTTCGGCACCGGCGCAACATGGTTGTTCAACCGCTATGCCCGGGTTTCGGCGACATACGATTTGAACACAGCACGCGGTGCCGGGCCATTGAACACCGCTGCGACGGGGTTCGCGCGGGACGTGGCGCTGATGACGGTGCGGTTGGGGTTGTGATTCCCACCGACCACGGTCCTATTAACCTACTCGGCCTCGATTTCACCGATCTCGGCGCGGAAGACGCGGCCGCTTTCATCGCCGCGCGCCCAGCCGGGGCGCCGTTTGGGTACGTTGTCACCCCGAACGCCGATCATTTCGTGCGGCTGGACCGAGACCCGTCGTTGCGACCGCTTTACGAGAACGCAGCGGTCCGGCTGCTGGATTCCCGTGTCGTCGCGGGGGTGGCACGGGCGTTCGGACTAAGGCCGCCCAGCGTTGCCACTGGCAGCGATGTGACCGCCGCGCTGCTGCGGCCTGGTGAAAAAATCACGATTGTCGGGCTGGATCCCGCGTTCCTTCCCGCGCTGGTGGCCCGATGCGGGCTCGCCCCACCCGCGCACCACAACCCACCCATGGGATTCGAGCACGACCCGGCGGCGTTTAAGGCGGCGGTCGATTTCACGATCGCGCATCCAGCAAGGTTCATCTTCCTGGCGGTGGGGTCACCACGGCAGGAAATGCTCGCGGCGGCGATCGCGGCCACCGGCCAGGCGACCGGCACCGGCCTGTGCATCGGCGCGGCCCTGGAGTTCCTGGCCGGGGCCAGACGGCGAGCGCCGGTGTGGATGCAGCGCGCCGGGCTCGAATGGCTGGCGCGAGGGATCGCCGACCCCTGGCGTCTGGGAAGGCGATATCTGTGGGATTGTCCGGCTGTGCTGAGCCTGTTGTGGCGCGCGCGGAAAACTACTTCTTCGCCGCGAGTTCCTTCCGCAAGCGCTCGACTTCCGCCCGCAGGGCCACCACCTCATCCTCCGGCTTTTGGCCGGGTCGGGGAAAGGGACTGAACATGGTCATGGCCCGTTCCATCATGGCGACGTTCTGGCGGCTGACTTCCTCCAGATTGCCGAACGGAAACAGTGAGGTCATGGAGCCCATGGATTTCTGCACGGACGCGCGCACGGTTTCCTGCTGTTCGGCGAAGGCCGACATCGCCTGTTCCAGGTAGTTCGGCACGATGCCCTGCATCGACCCGCCATAAAGGCCGATTAACTTACGCAGGAAGCCCGTCGGCAACAGGTTCTGGCCCTTGCCCTCTTCCTCGACGATGATTTGGGTCAGCACGCCGCGGGTGATGTCTTCACCGGTTTTGGCGTCGTAGACGACGAAATCGCGGCCTTTGCGAACCATCTCAGCCAGATTGTCCAGCGTGATATAGGCGGAGCTCTCGGTATTGTACAAACGCCGGTTGGCGTATTTCTTCACCACGACCGGCGGTTCGGCCGCCGCCTTACGCTCCGGTTCGGTCTGGGAGGTATCGGCCATTCGTTCCTCGTCGCTTACAGACACATGTCGCCGTGGTGCCTTCATAACATGCTGCTTATTTCGCAACTGCGAAAGCCCCCCCATTCCGCCGATCGCCCGGGCAGCCTATGATCGGAGCGAAGGAGCGTGGATGAGGCATGACCGACCCCGCAACGCTGGCCCGCGACTGGATAACGGTGTGGCAAAGCGAGCTGGCCGCGACCGCCGTGGACCGGGAGGTTCAGGAAACGTGGCGCGCCATGCTGGCGCTATGGGCACGATCGGCCAACGCGCTGCTTCCGGGACCGACGCATGACGGAGCGGTTGGACGCCCCGGGCCCGATGCTGCGGCGCGGCCCGCGCCCGTTGCTGCTGCATCTGAGCCTGGCGGCGATGAAATCGCGCGCCTCGGCCGGCGGATCGCCGAGCTCGAAGCCCGAATCGCAGACATGGAACGCGATCGAGGCAACCATCCACGCCGCGCTCCGAAACGCCGCACCGAACGAACCGCCGGCAGTTGACGCGGATCTGATCGCGGGCATTGCCGCCTACCGCCGGCACCCCTGGTCGCGCGCGCTTTCCGACCCGCCGTCGGTGTGGGCCGAGGGCGGCAGCCGGATCCTCGATTACCAGCAGCCCGGATCGGAGGGGCCCGTCGTGCTGTTCGTGCCCAGCCTGGTGAACCGGGCCTATGTGCTGGATTTGATGCCGGAGCACTCGATGCTGCGGTTTCTGGCCGGCGAAGGCGTGCGGCCGCTTCTGCTGGACTGGGGTTGGCCGGGTGAGGTCGAGCGCGGTTTTACGCTGACCGACTACATCGCCGGGCGCCTGGAACGGGCGCTGGCGGCAGCGGCTGCATTGTCCGGTGGCCCGGTGGTTCTGGCCGGCTACTGCATGGGCGGCAATCTCGCCGTCGCCGCCGCCGAGCGGCGACCGGCGTTGGTAAGCGCTTTGGCGTTGCTCGCCACGCCATGGGACTTTCACGCGCCCGATGCTCAACGCGCCCAGCGAACCGCGATGTGTCTCCCGCTGCTGGAGCCTTCGATGGGCCTGAGCGGCACCTTGCCGATCGACGCGCTCCAGACGTTGTTCGCGATGCTCGATCCCTTCGGGGTGGGCGACAAATACCGAGCCTTCGGGCGGCTTCCGATGGACGGCGCGCGGGCGCAGATGTTCGTGGCGCTGGAAGACTGGCTCAACGACGGCATTCCCCTCGTGGCCGGCGTCGCTCGGGATTGTCTGGCGAAATGGTATGGCGACAACGCGCCGGTGCGTGGCATTTGGCATATCGCCGGTTTGCCGGTGAACCCCACGGCTTTGCGGCTGCCCACTTTCGTGGCAGCACCTGGGCGAGACCGGATCGTGCCGCCGGCGTCGGCACGCGTTCTCGCGGACCTAATTCCGCACGCGGTTCTTTACGAGCCCTTGGCGGGGCACGTTGGTATGGTGGCGGGCGTGGGGGCGGAAAAGGCTTTGTGGCGGCCGTTATTGGACTGGTTACGGAAGGAGCATCGCGTATGACTGCAAAATTGGATCGGCGGCTGAAGGCGCTGGCCGGGCTCGCTGCCCTGACGTTGCTGACCGCGGCCGATGCGCCGCCGAAAGATGGCAACGGCACCTATACTTTCCCAGATGGCGAGCAATACGTGGGCGAATTCCGCGACGGGAAGTTCAGCGGCCACGGCACGCTGACCTCACCCAACGGCGGCAAATACGACGGTGCGTTCCGTGACGGGAAATACAACGGCCAAGGCACGTATGTTTACCCGAATGGCGAACAATATACCGGCGAATTCCGCGACAGCGACCGCAACGGCCAGGGCACCTACTCCTACCCCAACGGTGCCAAATATGTGGGCGCATTCCGCGAAGACAAGCGCAATGGTCAGGGCATTTACACCTACCCGGACGGCCGGAAATACGACGGCGCGTTCGTGAACGGCCAATATGAGGGGAAGGGCAGCTTCACCTATGTCGGCGGCGAACAATACGCCGGCGAGTGGCACAACGGCCTGCCCAACAGGCAAGGCACCTACATCGCCCCCAAAGGGGAGAAATACGAAGGCAGCTGGAAGGACGGCAAACGCGACGGCACCGGCACCGCCATCTATCCGACGGGCGAGCAATACACAGGCCAATGGCGCGCCGGCAAACGCAGCGGCGAGGGCACGGTCACTTATCCCAACGGCGACAAATATGTTGGCAACCTGCTGGACGACCGGTTCAGCGGTCAGGGCACCTACACCTTCGCCCACGGCGCCAAATATACTGGCGAATTCCGCGACGGAAAATATAACGGTACAGGCATTATTTACCTGGCGAATGGCAAACCGGACCGGTCAGGAACCTGGGCGAATGGGACGTTCACCGGCGCGCCGCCGAAATAGCGCGAAAAGCCGCATGACGACGCATCGGGCGCCGGTGACAAAGCGGCCGGCAGGGTGGTGACGGATGTCGGTGGGCGCATCATCGCACTGGTTGACGTCGGCGTTGCGGCAGCACACGCAGACGCCCGAAATCGGCGCGATCGCATTCGCATTGGCGCCCGGCCAAACGCGAAGCCGCCATAGACCACCGCCCGTTGAGGCAAATCGAAGACGGTGCCTTTCGCGGGTGCACAAACGGCGGTAAACAGCCTTTGGACGCGGGATGGACCCGCCAACCGGAGAACTGACATGGACGACATCGTCATCGTCTCGGCCGCCCGCACCCCCGTAGGCAGCTTTAGCGGCGCGCTTGCCACCTTGAACGCGCAAGCCCTCGGCGCGATCGCGCTCAGCGCCGCGTTCAGCCGGGCGGGCGTGGATGCCGCGGATGTCGATGAGGTCATCCTGGGCCACGTGCTCGCGGCCGGCGAAGGCCAGAACCCCGCCCGTCAGGCCGCTCGGGCAGCCGGGGTGCCGGACTCCAAGACCGCTTTCGGCATCAACCAGGTCTGCGGGTCCGGATTGCGCGCTGTCGCCCTGGCCGCTCAGCAGATCCGCACTGGCGAAAGCGCCATCGTCGCCGCCGGCGGCATGGAAAGCATGAGCCTGTCCCGCCACGCCGCGCATCTACGCAACGGCACCAAGATGGGCGGCCTGGAGTTCGTCGATACGATGCTGAAGGACGGGCTGTGGGATGCGTTCCACGGCTACCACATGGGCAACACCGCCGAGAACGTGGCTAACAAATTCCAAATCACCCGTGAGCAGCAGGACGCTTTTGCCCTGGCGTCGCAGCAGAAGGCCTCGGCCGCGCAGAAGGCCGGGCGCTTTGTCGATGAGATCGTGCCGGTCACCGTCAAGACCCGCAAGGGCGACGTGGTGGTCAAGGACGATGAATACATCCGCCATGACTCGACGATGGAGGGCATGGCCAAGCTTCGCCCGGCCTTCACCAAGGACGGGTCCGTCACCGCCGGCAACGCGTCGGGCATCAACGACGGCGCCGCTGTCCTGTTGCTCATGAGCGGGGCGGAAGCTGCCCGCCGCGGCTTGACTCCGCTGGCCCGCATCGCATCCTTCGCCACCGCCGGGGTCGATCCCGCCGTGATGGGCACCGGCCCGATCCCCGCCACCCGCAAGGCGCTGGAGCGTGCCGGCTGGAAGCTCGGCGACCTGGACCTGATGGAGGCGAACGAGGCCTTTGCCGCACAGGCGCTGGCGGTGAACAAGGACCTCGGTTGGGATACGTCGAAGGTGAACGTCAATGGCGGCGCTATCGCCATCGGCCACCCCATCGGCGCCTCCGGCGCGCGCATCCTGACAACCCTTGTCCACGAGATGCAGCGTTCAGGCGCCCACAAGGGCCTCGCCACCCTCTGCGTCGGCGGTGGAATGGGCGTCGCCATGTGCGTCGAGGCGTTGTAGATCGGGCGACGCACGCCCCAAGTTTTCCGAGCCAAACTCGCTGCATCCCGACGAATGAACCACGAACTTCACGAACCCCACGAACGGATTCTCTATGCCGACGAGGTGTTCGCGATCCAGGGCGCGATCTTCGAGGTCAATCGCCACATGGGCGCCGGCTTTCTGGAGGCGGTCTATCAGGAATGCCTAACGCTCGAGGTCAGCGCCGCGAACATTCCATTCCTGGCCTCGCAACCATTGGCGCTGACCTACAAACGCCAGCTGTTGCGCCAGATCTATCAGCCAGACTTCGTGTGTTTCGAGCGGATCATCGTGGAGTTGAAGGGGGTGCGCGAACTCGCGCCGGAACACCGGGCGCAGGTGCTGAACTACCTGAGAGCGACAGGATTGAGGCTCGGCCTCCTCGTCAATTTCGGAGCCGCGCCAAAGGCGCGCATCGAGCGACTTGTTCTATGAATCCGCCGCAATTTCATTCGTGAGGTTCGTGAAGTTCGTGGTTAAAAAGAGCAGCGCCGATCCGACACGACCAATGATGTAGTCGAGCGCCCAGGGAGAAACGACAATGAGCAGGGTTGCGTTCGTGACTGGCGGCACCCGCGGGATCGGCCGCGCGATCAGCGCGAGGCTGAAGGCCGCGGGATACAAGGTGGCCGCCGGCTATGCCGGCAACGAGGTCGCGGCAAAGACCTGCGCCGACGAGCTCGGCAT
>JANXTL010000169.1 GCA_025352375.1 Acetobacteraceae bacterium
CGCAAGCGCGGCCCCGGATCCATCCCCAACAACACCCGCCCCGCGATCGGGTACCATTCCGGTGCGATCGTCACCGTCTGCCCGACAACTTGCAGATCGCGCCAGCATTCCGCCAACCGGCTCTCCCGCTTGAACGACGTACTCCCCCCGTGCCGATAAACCATATTCATGGAATCTCGAGCACAATCGGCGGCGAAGGTCGAAGCCAACCGGCAACGAGCTTTCTGGTCCAGCGAAATTTCCTCTCCATTTGCCAGCGTATCCCACAGCTCGCGCAGCATCGTGCTCCGATAGCCGCGCCCGGCGTTCAGCATTGAGTCGGCGCGACCCACAGCCTCCTGCACCTGGGGATTATCGCACAACCGCGATGCATTCCCTCGGCCGCGGGGCACTTTCTCCACCGCCAGATCCACCAGCGCGGAAATGCCCGCCCGAGCAATCCCCGTGATCACGGAACTATGGTGCGGCCCGACCCAACATTGGCTTGGCAATGCAAACGAAATGCCGGGCCATTTCGACCACTGATTGTCCAGCGGAATGCCGGCGTGGATCATCGTCCGCCGTTCCGGCAGGAATACGTCGTCCACCGTCCAGTCGAAGCTGCCGGTGCCGCGCAATCCGGTCACGTCCCAGCTTCCCGGCACGATCGCGGTCTCATGCTTCGGGAATACACCGCGCCAGTATATCCCGCCGTCTTCGCGTTTGCGCGGCACACCGTCGTCGAGGATCTGGAAGCTCCCCAACATCCACTCGGCTTCCTGGCTGCCGCTGCCGAAACTCCAGTGCCCGGTGACGCGGTATCCGCCCGGCACCGGGACGGCCGTGCCGCCGCCCATGACGGCGGTCCCGGCGCCGGTGGTGCCTTTGCCGCCGGCATGAATTTCAGCGATGCCGTCGTCCGGCATACCGAGCAGCACCAACTGCAGGATGGTGTTGTTCGCGAGGTTCCAGCCGACGGAGCCGGCGCCCTCGGCCAGCAATTCGACGACGCGGGTGTAGGTAATGGGATCGACCTGTAGACCGCCGAGGGAGCGGGGGACGACCATGCGGTAGAAACCGGCCTCCTTCATCTGCCCCACCAACGACGCGGGGAAGCGTTGCTCGGCTTCGATCTGCTCGCGGTGGCGGCGCAGCTCAGGCTGGATCGCCTTCGCGTCTCGCACGATGGTTTGTGAGTCGATGTTGGCGGGCAGTCGCGCGTCTTCGATCATCGCGTCCATGGGTTGTCTCCCTTTCGGCGATCTTGACTCCAGTTTGTCACATTGTCACGCAGCTTGCGCTTCCGGCGCCGGTCGCCCCACGGTCCGGGTATGGCGAACCGTCTGACCCTGTGCTTGGATCGCCTGATTGACGCCAGTCGGCGCCGGCCCTACCAATCGCGCTCTAACCAAGGAATGACCCATGAATCCCGCGCAACAGTTGAAAGTCTTCTGGCAGCCTGGTTGAACGAGTTGTTTGAAACTCAAGGAGTTTCTCTCGGTCCGTGAGATCGAGTTCGATTCGGTCAACATCCTCGCCGACCCCGAGGGCCTACCCGAACTGCAGCGCCTCGGCGCCCGCTCGATCCCCGTGCTGTCGCGCGGCGACGACTGGACGTTCGCGCAGAATCTCGCCCATGTGGCTAAGTTCCTCAGCCTGAATGAGAACATGGGCCCGGTCTTGTCCCCGGACGAGTTGGTCGGGCGCATGGACATTTTCCTGAGCGCCGCCATCCGTAACATCAGGTTGATGCCCGATAGCGAAATGGAAAGTCAGGCCCCGGGACGCCCGCGCAGCTTCCGCGTGCTCAGCCACCACATTTTTCGAATTGTGGAAACGTTCCTGGAGGTCGCGGGCGGCGCCGAGCTGACGCATGCGCTGATCTCCACCGGGCCGTCGGACGATATGACGACGTTCGCGTCGATCTCGGCGTACGGCCAAACCGTGCTGGACCGGCTGCGCTTCTACTGGGCGGCCAAGGCGGACAAGACCGGCAAGGAGACGGTGCAGACCTACTACGGCCCGCAATCGCTGCACGAGCTGATGGAGCGCACGACGTGGCACTCCGGCCAGCATGTGCGGCAGTGGTTCATGTTGCTGGGGATGAACGGGGTGACCCCCGACCGGCCACTGGCGGACGAGGCGTTTGTGAAACTGCCGATGCCAAGCAGCGTGTGGGACGGCTAGACTGATCCATAAATCTGTTCTGCCCGTATAAGCGGGCATGAACAGATTTTTGCGTTTCCTGATCGTGGCCTGTGTGCTCACCGCCTGCTCCGATGGACCGATGCCTCGGCTGGCGGAGCACGTCGATCTTGAACGTTACGCCGGGCGTTGGTACGTGATCGGGGAGATTCCTTATTTCGCCGAGCGGGGAAATGTCGGGAGCTATTTCGATATTAGCTTTGGGGCGGACGGAACGCTGACCGACGTTTACACCGGTTATGCAAAGACGTTCGACGCGAAGCCGACCTCCGCTACCTTGACAGGGTACGTGGTGCCGAACACGGGCAATGCGAAATGGATGGAGCGCCCGTTCTGGCCGTTATCGCTGCCGTATCTCATTCTTTACGTCGATCCGGACTATCGTTACGCGCTGGTGGGTTATCCGGGTTTGACGTATGGCTGGGTGCTTGCGCGGGACCCAATCATGGACGATGCGACGTATCAGCAGATGCTGGGACGGTTCGCTGGGCAGGGCTACGATATCAAGCAGTTTGAGCGGGTGCCGCAACGGCCTCTGGCGGGCGCCAGTTAGGCGATTAGCCCTCGCCCTCATTCGTCACGCCGGTTTCGCCGGCAAGACGAATGGTTGCGACGTCGGGGGTCAATTAATAAGGCCGCTGGCATAGCTGGGGTTCTGAATCGGGCATCGAAACCCTCCAAATACGAAACCCGTTAACTCTTTGCTTTCGGTCGCGGCTAAGGCCGGCGTCCGATTCTCATGGGTATTCTCCCTTTTGGGGGAGTCTACATCAGTCCTTCCGGTCCAGCGCGTCTATAAGCGTCTGCATATCCGGGGGAATGGGCGTTTCGAAGCTCAGCGCCTCCCCAGTTCGCGGGTGCTTGAACCCCAGCCGCGCCGCGTGCAACGCCTGACGCGGAAAATCCAGCAGCAGGCCGCGCACGGCTGTACGAACGGATTTGGCGGCGGCGGGGATGCGGCGGAGATACACCGGATCGCCAACCACGGGATGCCCGACATGCGCCAAATGTACCCTGATCTGGTGGGTGCGGCCGGTGGCAAGCCGGCACTCCAGCAGCGAGACCGAAATGCCCCACGCTTTCAGAGTGCGGTATCGGGTCAGGGCGTACTTCCCGCCGTGGCCGACCACGGCCATGCGTTTGCGATCCCGCTTGTCGCGGCCGATATCGCCCTCGATCTCCCCGGTGGCGGTCGCCGGCAAGCCCCACACCAGCGCCTGGTAGGCGCGATCCAGGTCGCGGGCGGCGAAGGCGGCGGTCAGGGCATCGTTGGCAAGCTGGGTCTTGGCGACGACCATGACGCCCGAGGTGTCCTTGTCGAGCCGATGAACAATACCAGGGCGTTTCTCGGCGCCGATGCCGGTGAATCCCGGTCCGCAATGGGCGAGCAGGGCGTTAACCAGCGTGCCGTCCAGGTTCCCGGGGGCGGGGTGCACCACCAGCCCTACCGGCTTATCCAGCACGATCAGGTCCTTGTCCTCGAACAGAATGTCGAACGGAATGTCCTGCGGCAGTGGGCGGGCCGCGACGGGATCGGGGATGTCGAGCGCGTAGGTGGCGCCCGCCCGAGCGGGTTCGGCGGGCGCGGTGACGAGGGTGCCATCGCGCCGTAGCCGGTGTTCCTCTATCAGCGTCTTCACGCGGGAGCGGGAGATTGTGCCCATTGTTTCGGCCAGCCAGGCGTCGATGCGCTTGCCGGCTTCTTCCGCGGGGACGATGTGGCTGGTGACGGGCATGCAGCGCGGGCTTAACGCCTGGGAAGGGATAAGGGAATGCGGGCGGTAAAGATCGCGGTGGCCGCCATGTCGGTGCTGATCGTAGTTGGCGTGGTGGTCGTGGTAGTGACGCTGATCAACCGGTTGTCCGGGCCTGCTGGCGTTCCAGCGCTGACGGCCGCCGCGGTTATGGATGAGCCGGCGGGAACCTCGATCGCCGGGATCGCGGCAGTGGGCGACCGGTTGGCGGTGCAGTTGCACGGCGGCGGGCCGGATCGCGTGGTGTTCGTCGATCCCCGCACCGCGACCGTGGCTGGGCGCATTTCGCTGACGAAGTAGCGGAAAGGGTGTTGAGGTAGCCGGCGTTCCGGCGTAGAAGGCGCGCCTTGGCCGATGTCCCGTTCGTCTAGAGGCCCAGGACAGTGCCCTCTCACGGCACCAACAGGGGTTCGAATCCCCTACGGGACGCCAGT
>JANXTL010000194.1 GCA_025352375.1 Acetobacteraceae bacterium
TGTGGCTCCGTGGCTCTGTGTTAACGCTTTCCGGCCTCACTGCCGGCCCCGGCAGCGGATATTCCGCAAAGCGTTAACACAGAGCCACGGAGCCACAGAGATTTCTGCCTGATCCCGATAACCAAAGGCGTAGCGGCGGCGCCCGCGCTGTGTCAAAGGGTCGTGCTACATCCTTGCTTCAATTCGCGTTTCGGAGTGCTTCATCGTGGCCCGTCCCCGTGTTCTGCTGCTGGATCTGGATGGAACCCTGGTGGACACCGTCCCGGACCTCGCCGCCGCATTGAACCGGCTGATGGTGACCCGTGGCCAGGACAGCTTCGATTTCCCCGGCACCGCCGCCATGGTGGGCGACGGGGTGGCCCGGTTGGTGGAAAAGGCCTTCGCGGCACGGGGGAAAATGCCCGACGCGAACGCGGTGGCCGAGTTCTCCCAGGATTACGCCGCGCATGCCGCCGTCGACAGCCGGTTGTTTCCGGGCGTGATGGAAACGCTGCACGACCTGATCGGGGAGGGCTGGCGCCTCGCAGTCTGCACAAACAAGCCCGAGGGCGCAGCCCGCGTGCTGCTCGACGCGCTCGGGTTGACCCCGCTGATGGCGGCAGTGGGGGGAGGGGACAGTTTTCCGGTCCGCAAGCCCGACCCCGCGCATTTGCTGGCGACTCTGGCGGCGGCGGGCGGACAGGCTGGGTGCGCGTTAATGGTCGGGGATCACGCGAACGACGTGGCCGCGTCGAAGGGGGCGGCGTTGCCGTGCATTTTCGCTGCCTGGGGTTACGGGCCGATGGCGATGGCGGAAGGGGCTGCGGCGGTCGCGCGGGATATGACGGAGATGGCCGCGATCGCGCGGCGTCTACTGCCGGCCTGAACCCTCGGCATTCGTCAAATACGACGTGGCATCTCCGAACCAGCGGGTCTCCAGCGTTATACGCACCGGGACCGGCGGGCGGTTCGGCACCGCGACGGCCAGCCAGGCGGACCCGCGCAGCGGCCGGTAATCGGTTTTGTCGGCCTGGTCGAGCCGAAATCCCGCCAACATCCGGCTCACGAAATCGCAGCGCAACGCCGGACCGCTAAAGCTGGAGCGGCTATCGGCCGGCAGCGTTTCCATGCCCACCGTAAGCGACGCCATATCCGCCGCCCGCCGGCCGTCGAATGTGCGCAGACTGCTGTCGCAGCGGCCAGTGCGGGCGACCTCGTGCATCAGTGCCGCCAAGGCACTCAACGCGTCGGTGCTATTGGTTTGAAGCGTTGCCGTGACGAGCTCTTGCTCCGGTTCGGGCGGCGGCAGCAATTCGCGGATCGCGGGGATGCCTCGATCGTAGTCGATCAGGGCAACACGCGGTGTGCCGCGCCACACGCTATGCGCCGCATAGTGCCGCGGGGCAGGGCGATTATCCTGCCACGCGCCGGATACCGAGCTGGTGCTATGGCCGGCGAAAACGAAGCGGGCGAGACCGACGGTGCGGAAGGACAGCGCTAGCTGATAGGTCCAGGGGCCGCTTCCGATCGTTCCCTCCACCTCGGCGATGGGTGCGCCCAGCGCGTAGGTGCGGTAGGTGAGGTGCAACGGCTCCTCGGCCATCGCGGGGCACGCGCCGACGAGAAACAGCACCAGGATCGCGGTTGCGCGCATGGGCGCATACTAGCCGAATTTTCGCAGCTTGACACTGCCGGTTCCTCCCGGCTATCGACCGGCCCCCAGCCAAGGCGGGCGCGTAGCTCAGCGGTAGAGCATTCGCTTCACACGCGAAGGGTCACAGGTTCAATCCCTGTCGCGCCCACCATTTTTTCTTGTGGCACACCGACGTTTAACCAATCATTCGAAACGCTCGAGTTGGGTCGCTGTTCGGCGCCCACAGCGGGGCAGTTCGGGTCTCGGGGGTTAGTCCACCTTCGGCGGAATACGCCCCATCATGACCGAAACGTCGCGCGCCATTTCCAGCGCCTGCTCCATGGTCATGGACGTCGCGCGTTGGAAGGTGCGCTTGGTCTGCCAAAGGAACTCCTTGTTCCAGCCGGCGAGTTTATTCGCCATCGCGAAGGCTTCCTCCATCAGATTTTCGTCGGGCACGACTTTGTTGACAAGACCCAACTCGTAGGCTCGTTGCGGGGTCATGTTGTCGCACAGGGTCAGCAACTCGAACGCGATCTTGCGGCCCATCAAATGCACCGCCTGCGCGGTCACGGTGGTGGCGGTCAGGCCGGCTTTTAGTTCCGGATAACCGAACCTGGCGCTTTCGGCGGCGATGGTCAGGTCGGACCCGAATGCCAGCCCGCAGCCGGCACCCAGCGCATAACCATGCACGGCCGCGATGATGGGCTTGTCGATGCGCCCGAGCAGTTTTGTCAGCGCGATGTTGGTGTCGCCGTGTTTGATGAGATTGGGACGCGTCTCAACGGTGAGCGGCCTCGGGGTCGAGGTATCGGCCCCCGCGCTGAACGCTCGGCCCGCACCGGCCAGGATGACCACCGACACGTCGTTGTCGGCTTGCGCCGCCAGGAGTGCGTCGGTCAGCGCATGCACCAGATCGGCGTTGATGGCATTCAGCTTCGACGGCCGGTTCAGCGTCAGCAGTCGCACCGCGCCGCGGGTTTCGGTCAGGAGCACGTCGTCCATGGTGGTTTTCCCATTTGTATGAACGGCAGGACAGCGCGACCGTCGGGAGGCGTCAAGCCAGAGCAAGGAACTGCGCCCGCATTCTGAAAGGCACCACGATCATGGCGGACGAAGCCGGCTCCGTTGAACGGATTGACCACGGTCAGCTCTACAGCACCGGCCTGGGCGTCTACACCCACGGAGCGGAAAGCTTCTTCTCCGCCTTCGCCGGGCCGAGGTCGGCCACAACCACCACATCGCGGGCGCGCAGCTGGTCCGCTACGCCCAGGAAAGCGCATGGAGCGAAGATCACCGTCGGGTGGCGTAGATTACGCCTTAGGCCCTGTCCAAAGATAATCGAATCGATCATGCGGATCGGACAGGGCCTAAGCTCTTGTTTTGAACGGCAACTTTGCCGGCGTGCTGACGCACTTATTTGCCGGCGTTGCCTTAGACCATGATCGTTTGAGGTTGC
>JANXTL010000195.1 GCA_025352375.1 Acetobacteraceae bacterium
CTTAGGCCCTGTCCAAAGATAATCGAATCGATCATGCGGATCGGACAGGGCCTAAGCTCTTGTTTTGAACGGCAACTTTGCCGGCGTGCTGACGCACTTATTTGCCGGCGTTGCCTTAGTTCCGCCCCACCAACGCCCGCACCTTCGCCTGTACGGCCGCCAGATCGTTCGGCATCACGTCGAACCGCTCCTCGCGTTCGAACAGATCCGCCATGCGTGGCGGCAGCGCCGGACGCTGGCCGGTGGCGCGTTCCATCGCGTCGGGAAATTTGGCGGGGTGCGCGGTGGCCATGGCGACGGTGGGAATGCCGTGCCCCGGCGCTTGCGTGCGCGCTGCCGCGATGCCGACGATCGTGTGCGGGTCGGCGAGGTAGCCGGTTGCCGCGTGCAGACGGCGAATCTCGGCCTCGGTCCCGGCGTCATCCAACCGGAAACTGTGCAGCACACCGCGTGCCCGGTGCCACACAGCATCTGAAATGGGCATGCGGCCGGTTTCGCGGAAGGCCTGCATGGTCCGGGTCAACGCGGCGGGATCGCGCTCCATCAACTCGAACAGCAGCCTCTCGAAATTGGAGCTGATCTGTATATCCATGCTCGGCGACAGCGATGGCTCGACGGGTTTCATCGACATGTCGTTTTTGTCAAGGAACCGGTGCAAAATATCGTTGCGATTCGACCCGACGATCAGGCGCGCCACCGGCAAGCCCATCCGACGGGCCGCCCAGGCCGCGAGGATATTGCCGAAATTGCCTGTGGGTACGCTGAAAGCAACCTCCCGCTCGGGTGCGCCGAGGGCCAGCGCGGCTGCGACATAATAGGGGATTTGCGCCGCGATGCGGGCCCAGTTAATCGAATTGACGGCGGACAAATGAACTTCGTTCCGGAACGGCACGTCGCCGAACATGGCCTTCACCATGTCCTGACAATCGTCGAACGTACCCTCCAGCGCGATGTTGCCGACGTTGGGGGCATGCACCGTTGTCATCTGCCGGCGCTGCACCAGGCTGGTGCGCTCGTGCGGATGCAGAATCACGATGTCGACCCGCTCGCGTCCGGCGAAAGCCTCGATCGCCGCCGCTCCGGTATCGCCGGACGTCGCGCCGACGATGGTGACGCGCGCATCGCGCTGGGTCAGCACATGGTCGAACAGGCGACCGAGGACCTGCATGGCCAAGTCCTTGAAGGCCAGGGTCGGGCCGTGAAACAGCTCCTGCGTGAAAAGATGGCTATCCAGCTGTATCAACGGGGCCACGGCGGGGTGGCCGAAGCCGGCATAGGCGTCGTGGCAAATTTTTTCCAGTATTTCGAATGAGATAGCCTCACCCACGAAAGGCTGCATCACCCGCGCCGCCAGGGCGTGGTACGGCAGGCTGCGCATCGCGCGCCAGTCCGCGGGCCCAAAATGCGGCCAGGTTTCGGGCACGAACAGCCCGCCGTCCTCGGCGAGACCGGCGAGAAGGACAGCGGGGAAGTCGCCGGCGGGGGCTTGGCCGCGTGTGGAAATGTAGCGCATGGACCGGAGTTTAGCGCGGCGCCCCGGGCGGGGCGAGGGGCGGGGCGAGGGGGGCCCGTTTGCGATTAACGCTCGCGAACGATGGCGATCCAGGGCCGCCATCGATTGGTTCCAAATTTTCCAGTCAGCATTCATTTGCGTGACCATTGCTTGACAGGATTGGACCCGCCTGCTAGTTTCAAGGGTGGAAAGTGATCGCTGTCGGGGAGAAACATGCCATGCCAACGTGGTCGGTCGATATCGTTCCAGGCACAAATGCGGGCGATCCCGCGACGTTTGTCGCGCAAAACCAACCGTCTGCTCCGGCATCGCCGCCGCAGACCCTCTACACCGACCCCGGCGACGTGGTCAGCTGGAACAATACGACCGGGCAGGATCATTGTATCAGCCTGCTCGCCGATCCCAACATGCAAGCCGCCAACCCCAACAACCCTGGCTTGGTCATTCCGCGCCACCAGACCTCGGCTTTCGCGGTCAGCAACGGCGGGACCGTCGCTGTCAATCTGCCCTACACGTGTCTGATACATCCCAACGAAACAGGCACGATCCAGGTATCCTGAGTTGGGGCGGTTCGACGCGCCGCTGGCCGGGAATCGATTGGTTACAATTGACAATCGTGGGAGAATGCCATGACCGAGTCCGAGATGAGCCACCCTCACGCTGGCGTATGCAACTGGGCCAGAGCCCTCGTGACCAGCGTGCTGACGATCGCCGGCTACGTGCTGGCCGGTTCGACGGCGCACGCCCAGCAGCCGGCCTGGAAAGGGCAATCGCCGCAATACGTGCAGTGTCCGTCGCCGTTCCAACCGCTGCTGCGGATTCCGGAAATCGTCGCCGCGGACGGCAAGTTACGCGGCACGATGCTATTGTCCAACAACACCAGCCGGATGTACTTCGCGGCCACGGACCCGAGCCAATGCCTGGTGCAGGACGTTCGGCAGCTCAGCAGCCTGACGGCGGTGCTTCCGGCCTATCCAGGCGCCATCCCGCCCAATTACCCGAACTACGCGCCTCCGCCGCCTTTTCCCGGCTATGTGCCGCCGCCTCCCGTTGCGGTCACCGACCCAGTACCCGGCCCCACGCTGCGGGCACGTGTCGGGGATATCGTGGAACTGAGCTTTCTGAACCAGATCGGCAGCGGTCCGTATTGGGCGACGCAGGATCGCGGCGAGAAAGGCCTCGGCTGCGATCAAGCCTTCACTGGCCAGCCCCCGACGGCGATTTATCCAGGCAACGATCCGTTTCCCGATTGCTTCCATGGCTCGACCACGGGCAATATCCATTTCCATGGGACGCATACCAATCCTGGTTCGACCGGCGACAATATCTTTATCGAGGTACGGCCGTCGCTGCGGGATGCCAGCGGCGCGCCAATCGTCACCCCGGCCAGCATAAAACAGCCGTTCGACCAATTTTTTGCCAATTGCGAAGCGCACCTGAAAAACAACGTTCTGTCGCAGTGGCCCAACAGGTGGAGCGATATGCCCGCCGCCTGGGCCGCCACCCAGAAAGCGCTGCTCCAGCGTTACGACCAGAATCCGACCATCGTCGCGAAACTATGGCCGGCCAACGCGGCCCAGCTGGCAGTCGGTGCATGGCCGGAATTTTCGATCGGCGCGACCCCATATTGTTTCCGCCTGCCGGAGTACACACCGCCCGGGCCGCACCAAACGGCGCATCCAGCCGCTCACAGCATGCCTGGCATGGAAGATACCCGTGCCCTGTTAATGGGGCAGGCACCTGGCACGCATTGGTATCACGCACATAAGCATGGTTCGACCGCGATCGACGTGTCGAACGGCATGGCCGGCGCTTTCATTATCGAGGGCCAGTACGACGACGCGCTGAACGCGTTTTATGGCACCGGCGCACCGGCTTCGACCTGGGCCAGGACGCAGCCGGTGATGGTGATCAATCAGTTGGGCACGCTACCCAATCTGTTCGTCGCCGGGAATGCCA
This sequence comes from Acetobacteraceae bacterium, assembly GCA_025352375.1. Lineage (GTDB taxonomy): Bacteria > Pseudomonadota > Alphaproteobacteria > Acetobacterales > Acetobacteraceae > Rhodopila. The sequence continues at coordinate 3,473 of JANXTL010000195.1, forward strand.
ATGGCCCGCTTCCGTTCTCGGTCAACGGGCGGATCGCGCCGACGGTCACCATGCAACCCGGCCAGGTTCAGTTGTGGCGTATCGTCAACGCGTCGTCCCGCAGCGGTGTGTACCTGGCTGGTTTCGCGCCGTACAATCCCAACCCGCAAAACGCGACGTCGCCACCGGTTCCGCCGGCCCCTCCGACCGCGCCCAGCGCGCCCCAGGTCTTCGCGTGGAAACAGACCGCGCAGGATGGCGTGCAGTTCAATGGTTCCAACTATCAGAACAGCGTAAGCCCGACATTGATGATCGCATCGGGTAACCGAGCGGACCTGCTGGTTCAGGCGCCGTCTGCGGCTGGTACCTACGTGCTGCTGGCCGGCGGGGTTATCAGTCGGTGCATGACCGTGGCAGCCCAAAATCCCGCCTTCGTGCCGACGATACCGGTGGCGTCGAAGACCGGGCCAGCATTACCAATCTGCCCGACGCCGGGGCTGACACCGTTGTTGATCGTGACAGTCACCGGTTCGCCCGCCACGGGCCCGCTGGCACAATTCATACCGCCAGCCAACCTCGATAAGGTGTTCCCGACTTTCCTGAGCGACATTAAAGACTCGGAGGTGAGGGGGACGAAGACAATCGTCTTCGACACCACGCGCACCGGCGGCAAACCCTCGACCGTCCATACCATCGACGGCCACAGGTTCGACGGCAATATCGGCGCGGTCGTTCTCCTCAACAATGCCGAGGAATGGAAGATCGAAAACCGGACGGTCTTCGGCGAATTCACCGCCGGCGCGCCCGCCAGGCCGAAAGGCCCGCCCGGCGAGGTCATCGATCACCCGTTCCATATCCATATCAACCCGTTCCAGATCGTGGAGTTCTTCGATCCGAATGAAGTGCTGATGCCGTTGGGCATCATGAAATACGTCTTCTACCAGGGGCCGGCGCCGACCAATTTGCAGCCGGGCCAGTGCGCTTTGGATATCGATAAGCCCGATAGCTGGAAGCCGTGCGGCACATCGCCGCCAGGGAGCCCAATCTGGTGGGATGTGTTCGCGATCCCCTCGGCACGAGCGGTTTATGTTCCCACAGGCGGCGCTTCGCCGACCGGTGTCGTGGTTGTCCCGGGCTACTTCAAAATGCGCAGCCGCTTCGTCGATTTTACCGGCCAGTATGTCATCCATTGCCACATCCTGGCGCACGAGGACCGGGGCATGATGACGGTGGTGGATGTGGTGCCGTTCACGACGCCTTACTCCCATCACTAGAGCGTGATCGCCTGAGGTTGACTTCAACCTCGGGCGTGAATCACCCTCTCAAACAAAGGCTTAGACCATGATCCAACGCCGAGATCGCGTGCAACCTCAAACGATCATGGTCTAGCGCCGGTATGACCGTCTATGACCGTCTGGCGGCGGGTTTCGACCGGCAACGCCCGCTCCCCGAGGGCGTGCCAGGCGCAATCCGAACCGCGGTTCTCGACGCACTGACCGTGCATCCGAAGCTGATCGATCTGGGCTGCGGGGCTGGCCGGATTGGCTGGCCCTTCGCCTTGGCAGGTGACGATTACACCGCCGTCGATCTTTCCCTCGGCATGCTACGGCAATTCGCGGCGCGAGATCTGCCCCATCGGCCCCGTCTGGCGCAGGCCGACGGTACGCGCCTGCCGTTTCCCGATGCCAGTTTCGATGGGCTACTGCTGGTTCAGGTCCTCAGTGGCGCCAGCCAATGGCGCGATTTGCTGGCCGAAGCAGCACGCATCCTGCGCCCCGGCGGCGCGGTGTTCGTCGGCCAATCCATCGCCCCGGACGACGGGATCGACGCTCGGATGAAGCAACGGCTGGCGCACATCCTCGACGAAATGCAGGAGCATCCCTACCAGCGCAAATCCAAGGAAGACGCCTTCGGATGGCTGGCACGCCGTGGCGATCTGACCACGCAACAGGTCGCCCGCTGGCCGATGTCCCGCACGCCGCGTCAGTTCATCGAACGCCACGGCAACGGGGCGCGCTTTTCGGCGCTCGACCCCACCGTCCAAACGATCGCGATGACGCGTCTGACCGACTGGGCGCAGGCGACTTTCGGAACCCTCGACGCCCCGACGGCGGAGGAACAACGTTTCGAGCTCCGCATCTACCGACTCCACCAAAGGACCAAAAACTAAATGTCTAACGCGGTCACCAATTCCATGCTGACGGAGCTGGGCAAACGCCTGGTCGGCGGCTCCCTCAGCGATGAAGCGCTCATGCGCGCCACGGGGGACACTCCGGATTTCGCTATTTTGCCATGGGCCAACGTCGTGAAGATCGGCGGCCAGAGCATTATGGATCGCGGCCGCGCCGCTTTGATGCCGGTGGTCAATGAGATCGTGGCGAATCTGCCGCATCATAAAATGATCCTCGGCACCGGTGCGGGTACGCGCGCGCGGCATATCTATAGCCTGGCCATCGATCTGGGTCTGCCGGTCGGCGTGCTGACCGTGCTGGGGACCGCCGTTGCCTGGCAGAACGCCCAGATGCTGCAATATTTGCTGGCCCGCCATGGCATCGCCTTCCTGGAGCCCGAGGGCTTCCCGATGCTGACCCATTATCTGATGGAGCGTGGGGCGGTGATCTGCCAGGGCATGCCGCCCTACAAGTTGTGGGAACACAACCCCGACCTCGGCCGCATCCCGCCGCAGCGCACCGACACCGGCTGTTTCCTGATCGCGGAGGCCTATGGCGCCCGCAAAATGATCTACGTGAAGGACGAGGACGGGCTGTTCACCGCCGATCCGAAAAAGGACAAGCACGCGACGTTCATCCCCCGTATTGCCGTCCAGGAATTGCTGGAAAAGGACCTCAACGATCTCGTGGTCGAACGCGCCGTTCTGGAAATGATGCTGAACGCGCGGCAAATCCGCGAGATACAGTTCGTGAACGGGTTGAAACCCGGCCAGCTCACCGCCGCCCTGAACGGCGAGCCGGTTGGGACCATCATCTACAACGACATCGCTGTCCCAGGACAAAAACTATGAGCACCGGCGCGCAACATGTCGTCTCCCCTTTGATGCGGGAGTCGCTGATGGACCGTCGCGTCCTCGCCGGCACGGAATCCCCCGTCCGCCGCATTCTGCCGCATCTGAACGTGGTGCAAATCGGCGGCCTGTCGATCATGGATCGCGGGCAATCGGCGGTGATGCCGCTGCTGGACGAGATCGTTGCAAATCAGGCCGAACACACCCAGGTCATCGGCGTCGGACCCGGCGTGCGGGCGCGTCACATCCTGTCGGTGGGTCTGGACCTCGGCCTGCCGACCGGCGCGCTGGCAACCCTGTCGGCGAAATCGTCGGCCCAGAACGCCTACATGGTGTCCTGCCTGCTGGCGAGCCAGGGATTCGTGTACCTCGAAGCCCCGTTCATCGTGCAGCTTTTGCCCGCCATGTTGGCGGCGGCGCGCGGCGCGGTGTTCAACGGCATCCCCCCGTACGATCTGTGGGAACATCCGCCCGCCCTCGGCAAAATTCCGCCGCATGGCAGCGATTCCGGGTCCTATCTGGTGGGTGAGGTGTTCGGCGCCCGCAACGTCATCCTGATCAAGGACGTCGACGGCCTGTATACCGCCGACCCCAAGACCCACCCGGATGCCAGGTTCATTCCCGACATCCGAGCGGGGGAGCTGATGGCGATGCGGCTGGAGACCCTGCCGGTGGAGCCCGTGGTGTTGGAGCTGCTCACCCGCTCCAAGCTGGTCAAATCCATCCGGCTGATCAACGGGTTGGTCCCCGGCAATCTGACCAAGGCCCTGGCCGGCGAAGACGTTGGGACGATCATCAGAGCGTGATCGGCGGCAATGGTACGGACGCTATGATTGCCCCCGGATGACGCGCTAATGTCCGGGGGCGAAACGCCCTCCGTCCCATGAGTCCCCCCTATGAAACGTCTGACCGGGTTTTTTACAGCGGCGCTGCTGATTGTCATCGCCGCCGTGGTCATCACCTGGCAAATGCAAAAGGGGACGCAACGGGACGCAACGGTCGTGGCAATCGCCGCACCAGCGCCAACGCCGGCAGCGGTGCCCGCACCCGCACCCACAGCACCCACCGCAACGGCCCCGGCACCGGTCGCGGTCGCACCGCCTCCCCCGCCGGTTGTCGTGCCCTTCAGCTTCAGCCGCGCCGTGGCCGACCTGTCGCACGCACGCCCCGGCGCCTGCCTGAATTTCACGCAGCCGCTCGATGCGCGTCCGGAAGTCCATTACCAGGACTACGTCAAAATCACCCCGGCCCCCGACGCCCAGTTCCGCGTCCAGGATAAGTCGCTGTGCGTGGAGGGCCTCGTCCTGGCCAAGAAATACAAAATAGAAATCGCCGCCGGCCTTCCCGCGCGCGACGGGAGCAAGCTCGCCGCGGCGGCAGAGGCAAATCTCGACTTCGGCGATCGCCCCAAAATGGTCGGTTTCGGCGGCGCGGGCTACATCCTGAGCCGGGAAACCGCCACCGCCGGTGTCACGATCGATACTATCAACGTCGACACCGTCGCGATCGAGGTGCTGCGCGTCGGCGACCGCCTGTCCCCCAGCATGATCAAAGCGCTGCGAACCGACACGCCCTCCTACGAATACAGCCTCAGCCAACTCGTCGACCAATCCGCTCGGCCTGTCTGGTCGGGCACCATGGAAACCAAGGGCCCGCGTAATGAGATCGTGCATACCGCGTTCCCCCTGAGCCAGGTGGCTGAACCGCGCCAGCCCGGTGTCTATTTGATCGTCGCCGCCAATGCCGCGGACCTGAAACCGAGGGCCAAGGATAAGACGCTCCTCTGGCTGCGCAGCGATAACAACGAATTCGCCGCCCAGGTGGTGGTGCAAACCGATATCGCGCTGACCACGGTGACCGCCGCCGACGGGCTGCACGTATTTACGCGCTCGCTCAGCACCGCCGGCCCGATCGGCGGGGTCGAAATTCAGTTGCAGGCACGCGACAGCCAGATTCTGGGCAAGGCGACCACCGACGCGGGCGGCCATGCGGTGCTGCCCCCCGGCCTGCTGCGCGGAACCGGCGCGGCCAGTGCCAACACCGTAGTTGCCTACGGACAGAACCAGGATTTCGCGATCCTGGACGTGACCCAGGCCGCCTTCGACCTGTCCGATCGCGGCGTCGCCGGGCGCGATGTGCAGGGCCCGCTGGACGCGTTCGTCTACACCGATCGCGGGATCTACCGCCCCGGCGAGCACATCCACGCCATGGCGCTGCTGCGCGACCGCGTCGGTGCGGCCCTTGACGACGGGGGCATTACCCTGTCGCTGAAGCGCCCGAACGGGGTCGTATTCAAACGGTCGGTTCTGACCCCGCAGCCGGCGGGCGGGTTCCGCATGGATTACGACCTGCCCGATACTGCGAGCCGCGGCGTCTGGCGCATCGTGGCGACCGACGCCGACGACAAAACCATCGGCGAGACCGCCTTCGAAGTGCAGGATTTCGTCCCCCAGCGCATCAAAGTGACCGCTCGGAGCGACGCCACGAAATTGCAACCCGGTGACGCCATTTCAATCGCCATCGACGGACGGTTTCTGTATGGCGCACCTGCTGGGGGCCTCGGCGCCGAAGCGCATATGAATGTCACAGTCGATATGGCACCGTTTTCGCAATCGGCACAGGGTTTCCATTTTGGCCTCCAAGCGACGGATTTCAAACCGGTCGAGGCCGATTTGACCGCCGAGAACAGCGACGACCAGGGCCACGCAGTCGCCACCGGCAAACTGGAGCTGACGCCGCCGCCGAACGTCGCGCTTAAGGCGACCATCACCGCCGGCTTGCAGGAACCGGGGGGCCGGGTGACGTCCGACACCGTCATCCTGCCGATCCGGCCGGGCAAATCGATGATCGGCATCCGCCCGCGCTTCAAGGACGCCCAGGTCGGTGAGGGCGATGAGGCCGGCTTCGAAATCATCGCCGTCGACAACGATGGCAAGCCGATGGCCGGACACCTGCATTGGACCGTAATCCGCCAGGACCACCACTACGACTGGTATTTGTCCGGCGGCCGCTGGACGTTCCACAAATCGGATACCGAAAAAGCGATCGACTCGGGCGACATGGACGTCGTCGCCGACCGGCCGGGCGTCATCCTCCGCAAATTCGGCTGGGGCGATTACCGTCTGGTTGTCGAGGGCGCCGACAAGACGATGGCCAGCTTCGCTTTCCGCGCCGGCTGGGCCGAAACCGATGGCGCCGCCGAAACCCCCGACAAAGTCGAAGTCACCGTCGAACACGATCGCGTCAAGCTGGGCGAAACCGCCCGCGTGCGCATCGTGCCGCCGTTCGCCGGCAAGGTCCGGCTGATGGTCGCCCGCGACAAGGTTTTCGAAATCCGCGAACTGGACGTGCCGAAGGAAGGCGCGACCGTGGAAATACAAGCGAGCGCGGATTGGGGCAGCGGCGCCTACATGCTGGCATCGCTCTACCGCCCGGCGGACGGCGGGCGCGGGCATATGCCGATCCGAGCAATTGGGCTGGCATGGGTGGGAGTCGATCCGGGATCGCATCTGTTTAACGTCGCGTTGACGCTGCCGCCGAAGGTGACTCCCCGCCAGACGGTCGATATCCCGCTCACCATCGTGGGCGGGACGGCTGGCGAACAGGTCTATCTGACCCTGGCGGCGGTGGATGAGGGCATCCTGCAACTCACCCGCTTCAAGACGCCCGACCCCGAAAAATACTATTTCGGGCAGCGCCGCCTCGCGCTGGAAATCCGTGACGATTACGGGCATTTGCTCGACGGCACCCAGGGCGATGTGGGTAAATTACGAGCGGGCGGCGACGCGTTTGGGGGTAAGGGTCTGCCGGTGGTGCCGACCAAATCGGTGTCCCTGTTCGAAGGCCCGGTAAAAGTCGGCGCCGACGGCAAAGTCACCGTTCCGATCGTGATCCCCGATTTCGAGGGCGAGCTGCGGGTGATGGCCATCGCCTTCAGCCACTCCGCCATCGGCAAAGCCGAGTCGCCGCTGACGGTGCGCGACCCGGTCGTGCCCGATCTGGCGATGCCGCGCTTCCTGGCCCCCGGCGACGCGGGCAAGATGACTCTGCTGATCGACAATCTCGACGGCGATGCCGGGGCCTACAAGGCCGACCTCGCCATCGCCGGGGCCGCGACCATGCCGGGTTACAAACCCTGGCAGGCCTCGCTGAAAGCCAAAGAGCGGCAGATCGTTACTTTTCCGATCACCGGTTCGGCTGAGGGGATCGCAACGGTCACCGTCACCCTCACCGGTCCCAACAATCTGTCGATTGTCCGGTCGTGGTCCATCGCGGTGCGGGGCGCGCATTACCCGGTCACCCTGGAATCGGTCGTGCTGCAAAAGCAGAACGAACCATTCAAACTCGAACCGATGCTGATGGATGCGTTCGTGCCCGGCAGCGCCTCGGTGCAAATGAGCTACGCGCGGCTCGCAGGCATGGATGTCGCGGGCCTGCTGCAATCGCTGTGGCGCTACCCCTATGGATGCACCGAACAGCTGTCGTCCACGGCGTTTCCGCTGACGTATTACGACGATCCCGCGCTCAGCAGCGGTTCTGCGGACAAGCTCGCGGTGCATAAGCGGGTGCAGGACGCCATCGACCGCATTGTCGACCGTCAGGACCCCGAGGGCACCTTCGGCTTGTGGCGCGCCGGCGACGGGTTGGCCAGCAACTGGCTGAACCTTTATGCGCTGGACTTCCTGCTGCACGCCAAAGCGGCCGGCTACGACGTGCCGGATTCGGTGATCGAGCGCAGCTACACCAACGCCGAATCCATCTTCCGGGGCAACGATGCGTCCTCGGGTATGCCGGGCAGCAAGGGGGATGCGGCTGCCTATGCCGCGTGGCTGCTGGCGCCGGTGCATCGTGTGGACCTCGGCCGCTTGCGGCAGATCCATGACGGCTTGCAGGTTCGTCCGGAACTGGTGACCTGGGATACCAAAAAGGACGACCAGACGATCGCCAATCCGATGGCGTTGGCGCAGTTCGGCGGCGCCCTGGCGGTTCTCGGCGACCGCTCCCGCGGATCGAACGCGATGAGCCTCGCGGTCAATCATGTCGAGCGCGGATATTTCTCCGAATGGTGGGAAGCGACGGGCTACTGGTCCCGCATTCGCGACGCCGCCGGCATCCTCGCGATCTCCGCCGAGAGCGACCAGCTTCCAGTCGTGCGCCCGTTGCTGCCGCGCTTGCAGGCAATGAGCAAATCGCCCGAACGGCTGACCACGCAGGAAAAAGCGTGGCTGCTGGTCGCGGCGCACGCCGTCACGGCGGGCGACAAGGCGATCGGGCTTTCGGTCAACGGCAAACCGGTCGAGGGGCCGCGCGGTCAGGCGGTGCTGCATCCGACGGGTGCGGACATCGCCGCGGGTTACAGCGTGGCGCCCACCGGTCAGGATTTGTGGCGCACCACGATTGTCCGCGGCTCCCCCAAGGACGCCGCGCCGGCCATGGCCAATGGGCTGACCTTGACGAAGCGGTATTTCACCACCGACGGCAAGCCGCTCGACCCCGCCAGCGTCCCGCAAAACCGGCGCTTCATCGTGGTGCTGCAAGGCGCGTCCACTGACCACGTAGTGCACCGGTTGGCGCTGGTCGATCTGCTGCCCGCCGGTTGGGAGATCGAGGGGATCGTCAAACCCGACCAAGCGCCCGACTTCCTCGACCAGATCACCCGTCCCCGGGTGCGTGAAGCCCGCGACGACCGGTTGGTGGTTGCCCTCGATATCGGCGCGGACGCCTACTACTACCGCGACTGGATCACCGACGAAGACAAGGAAGCCGACAGCGAGGCCAGGAAGGGCCACTTCACCGTGGCCTACGTGGTGCGGGCCGTCACGCCCGGCACGTTCACGCTGCCGGAAGCCGTGGTCGAGGACATGTACCGCCCCGGCGTCATGGCCCGCACGGCCGCGGGCCGCGTGCGTGTGACAGAGCCGTAAGTTCATGCGCTGGCGCCATGTCGCCGCGGGCCTGCTGATCCTGGCCAGCGGCGTGGTTGCCCTCGACCGGGTGTTTCCGCCCGACCTGGCCCGTTGGCGGAACCGGTCGAGCGTGGTCCTCGCCGTCGACGGGACGGTGCTGAACGTGGCCACCACCAAGGATGGCATGTGGCGTTTGGCGACCCGGCCGCACGCGGTAAATACGTACTACCTCGACATGCTGTTGGCGGCCGAGGACCATCGGTTCCGCGCCCACCTCGGGGTCGATCCATTGGCAGCCGGCCGTGCCGCGTGGCAGCTCGCCACCAACGGGCGAATCGTCTCCGGTGGCTCCACCCTGACGATGCAGGTAGCCCGGCTGTTGGAACCGCACCGAAGGTCGATCCTGGGCAAGTTACACGACGCCATTCGTGCCGTGCAGCTGGAGGTTCGGTTCAACAAAGACGAAATCCTGGCGATGTACCTGACCCTCGCCCCGTTCGGCGGCAACGTCGAAGGGGTTCGGGCGGCATCGCTCGCCTGGTTCGGGCATGAGCCAGACCGTCTCACACCGGGGGAGGCCGCGATTCTGGTCGCCCTCCCGCAACGCCCCACCGCGCTGCGGCCGGACCGGCACCCCCAGGCCGCCATCGCCGCCGCGGCCCATTTGATGCGCCGGCTGGCCGACGGGGGCCGCATCCCCCTCGCCGATCTGGAAACCCCACCGCCTGCCATCGCCGCTCGGCGGGCCTTTCCACGCTTCGCGATGCACGTCGCGCAACGCTTCGGCGTGGACGGCAGCCAACCCATTCGCACCACCCTGGATGCACGCATTCAGACGGCGACCGAACGCCTCGCCGCCGACGCCGCCGCGCGCATGACGGATGGCGGCGACCTTGCGATCCTCGTTGTCGACAACCGGGACCTTTCCGTCCGCGCCTGGATCGGCGGCGTTCGCAGTGCGCTGGACCTGGTGCGCCGCCGCCGCTCCCCCGGGTCGGCGCTGAAACCCTTTATCTACGGGCTTGCCTTCGACGATTTGGCGCTGCTGCCAGATAGCCTGATCGAGGACCGGCCGATCCGCATCGGCGACTACGCCCCCGAGAACTTCGACCGCGGCTTCCACGGCCAGGTCACCGCGCGCTTTGCCCTGCAACAATCGTTGAACGTACCGGCAATCGTGCTGCTGGACCGCGTCGGGCCCGGAAGACTGGCGGCGACACTGCGCGATGCCGGGGTGCGCCTCGATTTTCCGGCGGGCGATGCGGCACCGACGTTGCCGCTCGCGTTGGGCGGCGTCGGCATCAGCCTGCTGGATCTGACCCAGCTCTACGCTGGCCTGGCGCACAACGGCCGCAGCGCGGCACCGCACATCTTGGAAAACCAGGCGCACCAAGCCGGCACGCTGATGACGCAGCACGCAGCGCGCATGATCACGGATATCCTGCGCGCCTCCCCTCCGCCGGAGGGCCGCATGGCGGTCGGCCTGATAAAGGACCCCCGCCCGATCGCCTACAAGACCGGCACGTCCTACGGGTTCCGCGACGCCTGGGCGGTTGGGTATTCGCCGAGCTGGACGGTAGGGGTGTGGACGGGTCGGGCGGATGGGACGCCACGGCCAGGGTTTTATGGGCGCAATACCGCCGCGCCGCTGCTGTTCGCGGTGTTCGACAGGCTGCCGGCTGAGACGGAACCGGACCCTCTGGCCCCGGCGGCCGAGGGGTTGCGAACCGCCGTTTCAGCGCCGGTGCCACGCGGGTTGCGTCGGTTTGCCGAACGCGACAGCCCGCGCATGCCCGGCAACACATCGCCGCCGCGCATTCAATTTCCGCCGGATGGCGCGCAGTTGGATCTGACTCGCGAAGACGGACAGCGCGGCGCGTTAAAGCTGGAGGCCAACAGCGGCACCCCGCCCTATCGCTGGTCGGTGAACGGGATGCCCGTGCCGGCCCCACTTTGGGCCGCGGTGCCGTCGTGGCAACCAGACGGGCCTGGGTTCGTGCGCGTGACGGTGGTCGATGCGGCCGGAAAGCGGGCGAGCGCCACGGTGCGGGTGCGTTGACCTTCACACCGTTAGTTCGACCACCACCGGCCCCGACACCGCATCGGTGACGCCGCGGCCCTCTCCCTGATCCTCCAAGGTGTCGCGGAAACTATCGAGGGTCGCGATCATCCTGCTCCGAGCGGCGGCGATGGCCTCGGTGTCGGTCCATTCCGCGATCAGGCAGAATGTTCGCTCGCCGGTTTGGATGATCTCGCCGCGTAACAGACCCGGCCAACTCGCCTTGCCCCCGCGATGCGCATCGAGGAATTTCTGTTCCTGGCCCGATTTCACCCGGAACCTGACGGTATTGAACGCGGACATGTCGCAGTCTCCTTCGTTGGGGTAATCGGTCAGGAATCCCACGCCTGGATCGCGGTCTGGCGGACGATCTTGCCGCCCTCCAGCTCCAGCGTGGCGGAGCAGAACACGCGGTTCCCATCCGGGTAGGTGCAGGCCTGGGTGAAGGCCAGCTTGTCGCCCTCGGCAATGCCGAACTCGACGCGGTGCGTCATGGTGCGGCCGCAGACATCGTTGTAATATGCCCCGATGGCCTCCCGCCCCTTGATCTCGTGCGGCCGGCCGGGCGGATTGTCCTGGTCGATGATGCGCAGGACGGCATCGTCGGCGTAAAAGCCGCTCAATGTTGGCCCGTCGCGGGTTTCGATGGCGCGCCGCAGCGCGGGAATTGTCAGCGTTTCCATGGTGTTTTCTCCTAAGGCCGTGCTTCCAGCACGAGGTTGAACGGGGTTTCGGTCGCTCGGCGGAATCGGGTGAATCCGCCGGCGGTCACGACTTCGCGCAGGCGCAGTTCCCCGGCTTGCGCGCCGAGGGCGGCCCCGACCTCCTGCGATAAAGACGCGGGCGTGCAGATCATGGTTGAGGCCGCGTAGTAGATGCGCCCGACCGGGTTGAGGTTGTCGGCCATCCGGTCGTGCGCGAAGGGCTCGACGATCATCCAGGTGCCGTCCGGCTTTAACGATGCTCGGACATGCGCCGCTGCGCCCTGGGGGTCGCCCATGTCGTGCAGGCAGTCGAAGAAGGTGACCAGATCATAGCCCCGCGCGGGGAATTCCTTGGCAGAGGCAACCTCGAACGCGATCCGGTCGGCGACGCCGGCTTTGGCCGCGGCGTCCCGCGCCGTTTCGATCGACGGGAGGTGGTAGTCGAAGCCGTAGAAGCGGGATTTTGGGAATGCCTGCGCCATCAGGATGGTGGAGGCGCCGTGGCCGCAGCCGACGTCGGCGACCGTGGCGCCGCGTTGCAGTTTCGCCGCGACGCCGTCCAACGCCGGCAGCCATTCCGGCACCAGATGGTGGTTGTAGCTCGTGCGGAAGAACCGCTCGGTGCCGCAGAACAGGCAACGATGATGCTCATGCCAGCCGACGCCCTTGCCGGAGCGGAAGGCGTCGGTGACGCGGGGCACGGCGCGGAAGACGGCTTCGGCGATCTCGAAAAAACCGGCCATGAAGGCGGGGCTGCCTTCCTGGGCGAAGACCATCGCCTGTTCGGGTTCGAGATGGAATTGCCCGGTGGTGGCGTCGTGGGTGACGTAGCCCGAGGCCGCCTGCGCGGCCAACCATTCACGCACATACCGCTCGGTGGTGCCGGTGCGGCGGGCGAGGGCGGCGGCGTCCATTGGGCCGGCGGCTTCCATGGCCTTGTAGAGGCCGAGCCGGTCGCCGACGACGACCAGCGCGGCGTTCAGCGTCGCGCCCATGTCGCCGAGCATGCGGCCGAGGAAAGCGTTGAGCCGGTCGGGATCTGGTTGCATCGTTTGCCTCCTTGGAAGGTTCGATGCGGGGAGGATGGCAGGGTTGGGTGGGGCGCGCTTCACCCGGAAGAGCCAGTGGGGGATGGCTCGTTTGGGGGGTATTGGGGCGGGCATCGGGTAGTGCGTGGCCACCCGTTCGGCGTCGTCACCCTCGGCCAGCCTACCGCCCGCCTGTCTGTGCTGGACGTTTCGGCAACCGCGGCGACCGACCCGGCCGGTTACGGACCAACGACCTGCTGGCGAAACACGGCCCGGCTCTGCCGGTCCCGGCGTTTCGCGGCCTCATCGCGGCGGACTGCCCTCGGATGATCGAGAACCGAATGCACGAGGTATACCGGGTCCACTTCCCCCAACTGTCAACATTGGTCTGGTAGGCGAAGCCCGGCCGCGTCTGCGGCCCGTATGGAGCGCGTGCGGGGGCGTGACCCCTACATCATAAACGGATGCCAATGGTCACGGTCCTTGAACCGAATCGCGGAGTAGTACTAGCCACTCCAACATGGCCCTTGCACCAATTCAATTCAGATTTGTCTATCAGCCCACGGACAAATCCAACGCGCTAGAGCGTGATCGCCTGAGGTTGACTTCAACCTCGGGCGTGAATCACCCTCTCAAACAAAGGCTTAGACCATGATCCTACGCCGAGATCGCATGCAACCTCAAACGATCATGGTCTAAATGCTTATGACGCTGGCCTAGCATTGTATGGCATAGGGCGAAGCATGTCCATCGCAACTCACTACGTAACAAGCGGGAGGGTCATCAAACAAGCCCCGTCGTTAGACGGCGCGCGGGTTCTCATCATGCCGCCCCAACCGGGAAGCTTTGCATTCCTCACACTCATTGAGATCGCTTCAGTCGCTTCAGGCTTGGCCCTCGGAGTAGCCGGAAATCTTCTAACTGACCTTGTAAAATTCATGTATCGTCGAGGAGCTGGCCTTACTGACCAGCCGAAAGACTCTCAGGACTCTCACTTGCAGGGTATATTACGACGAAGCCCCGGTGACATCGATGCTCTAAATGACGCCATTGACGAAGATATGGTGAGAATCCACAGGCCCTTCGAAGGCCCGGTCAACGTTCTTAATATATATGGAGGCACCGTTCATATCGGCACCTTTAACCACTCCACATATGCATACACGCGCGCGCGTGACTTAGACCATGATCTTTTGAGGTTGCACGCGATCTCGGCGTTGGATCATGGTCTAAGCCTTTGTTTGAGAGGGTGATTCACGCCCGAGGTTGAAGTCAACCTCAGGCGATCACGCTCTAGGCAAAGACCGCGAAGAATTTTACGGGAATGTGGCTTCTTATAATGGCAACGAAAATTCAGGCAGACTATGGCTTGTTGATGAACAACGGACCGTGGGCTTCAGAAGAGACAAGTCTTTGAAGCACCTGCCCCAAGAAGACCGCCAACTTCTGTCACGGAGCCTAGATCGATACGTGAACGGCCAGGATGGAAATATTACACTTAAAGGGCACGCCTTGCGGAATAGAGAGGGAAAGCTAAAAATGATTTTTCTAGTCAGTGTCTCTGAAGATGACGACTAGTTTCTATCCTTCAATGGTCTACAAAAGCCGGACAAGCCCTCGCGCCAAAAGATTCTAATGACTCACGAAGTTCTGGGACGGCCATTTAGGCTTCGAGGCCAGCCAATGCCGGCAGTACCCGGCCCGGCTCACCCCCCGGCCAACGCGCACATCCGCTCGATCCCGTGCCTCTGCATTGCGACTGCGTCCGCGCACGGATCACCGCGTAGACGTCGTCTCGCGAGGAACGCCTCTCATACGGCGTGGCCCCCTGACTTGCCGCCAGGCTGCGCGAAACAAATCCACCCATTACCGACGATCGGCAGTCTGAAGCTCCGAAACCAACTCGGGATGCGTATCGAGCAAACGCAAAAGCTGAATCGTCGGACCGCTCGGTTCGATCAGGCTCCGCTCGTATTTGTCGAAAGCCCTGTCACCCACCCGGAACACCGCACCCGCCGCCCGCTGACTCAGCCGCAGCTTATGCCGAATACGCCGGATCGTCGCCGGCGCGGGCACGCCATCGACACGCTCCTTCAACGTACGCAACGCCTCCTCGGCGGCGGTCATATCGGAACCGACATGGATCGACTCGCCATCCCCCTCCGGATAGTAGCCCGGCAGATCGACAATCGCCTCCTGTCCCTTGTAGCGCACCGTGAACGGGCGCGTGTCCCGGCGCAACATTTGTCCGGTCTCGGGACAGGGCATGCTCGGCGGCAATACGGTTGCCTTATCAACCATCGTCATCTCTCCTTGAACGACATCAGCCGAAACTCGGTCACCACATCAGCCTGGAATTTGATGTAGAGAACCGCCCCTCCGGTCGGGACATGATAGACATCTTGCCATGTCCGGTGATCGGCATACGTCGTCATCGACTTAAGAACATCGGACTCAGAATCTCCTGAATGACGTCCGCGATGCCGGCACGGCTGAAGCCCATGGACAAGGCGTCGGCGAAGGCCGATCGCGTGATGGCCAACGTCTCCGGGAAGCCGATGGCCGCCTTGATCGCGTCCAGGTTATAGGTCGGGCGCCGCTTTTCCATCAATCGAGAGTATGCCACCATAAAGGTGTCAAAACAAGGATTATCGCGGTCGCACACGCGGAAAGCCGTGGGTGCCGGCATCCGCCGGCATGACGGTGTGGACCGGCATGACGGTGTGGACCGGGCGGCACGTCATTCGTTGGGGCCGTCGGTATCACAGCAACCCATGTTGCACGGCATAGACTGCGGCAGCGGAGCGGTTGCCGAGGTCGAGCTTGGTCAGAATGTTGCCGACATGCCGCTTGACGGTGTGCTCGCTCAGCCCGAACTGGATCGCGATTTCGCCGTTCGTAAGCCCACGCGCGACGGCGACGATGATTTCCGTTTCGCGACGACTCAAGGCCACGGTCGCAGCCCGAGGCGGCGCGTCGTCGCCCAGGATCAGCACCCGGGACACCCTGCGATCCCCAGCCTCGGTGAACCGCAAGCCAGATCCAGGAACAATGTCGCGCACCGTAGTGGAGACCAGGATTTCGTCCGCCCGCGCCAGCGCCGTCAGGCTGGCGGCGGCCTGCACCGCAGCGCCCCCGACCGCCATTCCCGCGATTTCAACCTCTCCGGTGTGGACGCCGCCGAGCAGCACCATGTCCAGCGACCGCGCCGCCGCGCGCAACGCGAGGGCGCAGCGCAAGGCGCGCACCGGCCCGTCGAACATCGCGGTGGTGCCGTCCGGCCGCGCGCCGATCTCCCGGCCGCGATGTTGCCGCAACAAGGATTCCGACATCGCGCGATACTGAGACAACCGCTCCAGCCAGGGTTTCGACCGGCCAGAGCCTCGCCTCAAGGGTTCGCGGACATCCGCGGAAAACACCGTCGCCAGCACGCGGTCGGGTTCCGGGGCCGGACGCACGCCGGTCAGAAATTCCTCGATCTCATCCACTACGCGGTCGGTGTCGCCGACCCAGATCGGGTGGTCGTCGCCGGGAATTTCAACGTATTTGGCCCCGGCGATGTGCGCCGCGAGGTAGCGGCCGGCCGCCAGCCGCACCCGCGGATCGCGGTCGCGATGCAGCACCAGCGTCGGCACCCGCACGCTCGGCAACACATCGCGCACGTCGATCAGCGCGTTCATGCGGGCCAAAGCGATGGCACCGGCCGGGCTGGTGCCCAGGCGCTCGAACCTGGCCCACCACGCGCGGAAGCGTTCGTTGGACACCATGTTGGGGGCGAAGCTGGCCAGGCTGCTGCCGGTGCCCCAGTTATCCTCGGCCGAGGCGACGAAAGCCTCCACCTGTTGGGCGGACAGTACCCAGGAATGGAAATGCGCGTATGCACCGTACAACACCAGGGCCCGCGTCCGTTGCGGGTAGGTCGCGGCGAACAGGATGGACATCGGCCCGCCCTCCGACCCGCCGATCAATGCTGCCTGGGCAGAACCGGCGGCGTCCATGACGGCCCGCACGTCGTCCATGCGGGTTTCCAGATCGGGCATGTCGGTGACCCGATCCGACAGGCCCGAACCGCGTTTGTCGAATATGATAACCCGAGCGAACGCGCCGAGGCGGTTGAACATGTGGCTAAGGCCGGGGTCTTCCCACTGGACCTCCAGATTGGAAAGAAAGCCCTGGACGAAGACGATATCGAACGGACCGTCGCCGACGATCTGGTACGCGATATGAACGTTGCCGCTGCGCGCGTACCGCGTTTCAGGACTGTTCATGCC
Organism: Acetobacteraceae bacterium; assembly: GCA_025352375.1. GTDB lineage: Bacteria > Pseudomonadota > Alphaproteobacteria > Acetobacterales > Acetobacteraceae > Rhodopila. The sequence continues at coordinate 20,442 of JANXTL010000195.1, forward strand.
CGGGCCCCATGTTCCCCACGATCCTGAACCAATTGGAGACCGCGGGGAAGGGCAATCGTTCCGGGGCGGCCGCGCGACCGCCCCGGCTTACGCGGTCACTTCATCGGGAAATGGCACTTGTCATTCAGCGGGTGCAGCACGCCCTCGGGCGGGGTCGTGGTCACCAGCTTGTACAGATCCCACTCGCCCTTGCTCTCGGCGGCGGACTTAATCTCGAACAGATACGCCGGGAACACGCCGCGGCCGTCGGCGCGGATGCTGCCCTTGCCGAAGGCGTCGTCCTCCGTCGGGATGGACTTCATCCGCGCTATGGTGTCGCGGCCGCTTTTCTTCGCCTCGACCCCGCCCATCGCCTGCGCGGTCTTCAAGAAGTGGGTCGTGATGCCATAGGAGCTGGCATGAGCCTGGTTCGGGTAGTTTTTCGGCGACTTGGTCAGCAACCGCTTAGTGAAGGCGCGGGTGCGGTCGTTCAGATCCCAGTAGAACGTCTCGGTCGTCGTCAGGCCGTTGCACACTTCCAGCCCCAGCGAGTGCACATCGGTGATGAACAGCAGCAGCGGGGCGATTTTCATCGTCTTGCTCAGGCCGAACTCGGCCGCCTGCTTGATGCAGTTCTGGGTGTCCAGACCGGCGTTGGCAAGACCCAGCACCTTGGCACCGCTCGTCTGCGCCTGCGTGAGGTAGGACGAGAAGTCGGTGGTGTCGGGGAACGGGTAACGCAGGTCGCCCTTCACCTCCCCTCCGCCCTTCAGCACCACTTCCTTGGTCAGGTCGGCCAGCGACTGGCCGAACGCGTAGTTGGCGGTGATGAAGAACCAGGACTTGTGGCCCTGCGACATCAGCGCGCCACCGGTGGAATGCGCGTTCTCGTAGGTATCGAAGCTCCAGACGATGGTGTTAGGGCTGCACTGAGCATCCGTCAGCGCCGCCACCGTGGCGGACGCATTCAGCATCATCTTGTCCTTTTCTTTCGCCACCTGCCCAACGGCCAGCGCGACAGAGGACGTCGGCACGTCGATAATCCCGTCCACGCCCTGATCGTACCATTGGCGCGCGATCGAGGCCGCGATGTCCGGCTTGTTCTGATGGTCGGCGCTGATCAGTTCGATGTCGAAATTTAGGTGGGTCTTCATCTCCTCGATCGCGAGTTGCGCGGCGGCAACCGAGGTCGGGCCGGTGTTGTCGCGATAGGTGCCGGACAGATCCGTCAGCACGCCCAGCTTGATGGACGGTCTGGCTTGCGCGCGGGCCCGGACGAGGGGGACGGCAGACGCGGCGGCGGCGGCAGTACCCAGAAGGGTCCGGCGGGAAAGCGACATAGATGTTTTCTCCGATTGGTGTTGGGTGCTTCTAACGCAGGGAAACGCGGGGGGCGTCAATACGATTTCGCCTGGCCGAGCACCCGTTCGGCCAGGTAACTTAGAATTAACTCCCGGCTGATGGGGGCGATACGGGGGATGAGGCTTTCGCGGAACAGGCGTTCGACGTGGTATTCCTGCGCGTAGCCCATGCCGCCATGGGTCATCACGGCTTGTTCGCAGGCGTGGTAGCCGGCCTCGGCGCCGAGGTATTTGGCGGCGTTCGCCTCGATGCCGCAGTCCCGACCGTTGTCGTAGAGCCACGCGGCCTTCAAGGCCATGAGGTTGGCTGCTTCCAGTTCCGCCCACAGTTTTGCCAAGGGGTGCTGGATGGACTGGTTCTGGCCGATCTGCCGCCCGAACACGACGCGTTCACGCGCGTAACGGGCGGCGCGATCGATGGCGCAACGGCCCATGCCCACGGCCTCGGCGGCTATCAGGATGCGTTCGGGATTCAGGCCGTGAATGAGGTAGCGGAAGCCCTCGCCTGCTTCGCCGATGCGGTCTTCCACGGGGATGCGCATGTCGGTGAAAAAGACCATGTTCGAGTCCACCGCGTGCCGCCCCATCTTGTGGATCAGCCGCACCTCCGCATGCGCTCGGTCCAGGTCGGTGTAGAACAGCGTCATGCCCTGGGATTTGCGCTTCACCTTGTCCAGCGGGGTGGTGCGTGCCAGCAGCAATATCTTGTTGGCGACCTGCGCGGTGGAGGTCCAGATCTTCGTCCCATTTACCAGATAGTGGTCACCATGCAGGTCGGCGCGCGTGGTGATCTCGGTTGTGTTCAGGCCGGCATTCGGTTCGGTGACGCCGAAGCAGGCTTTGTCTTTGCCCGCGATCAGCGGCGGCAGCATGCGTTGTTTCTGTTCCTCGTTTCCGTACACGACGACGGGGTTGAGACCGAAGATGTTGATGTGGATGGCCGACGCGCCCGACATCGCCGCGCCCGATTCCGCCACCGCCTGCATCATGATCGACGCTTCGGTGATGCCGAGGCCCGAGCCGCCGTAAGCCTCGGGCATGGCGATGCCGAGCCAGCCGGATTCGGCCATGGTGTCGAAAAAGGCGTGCGGGAAGGTGGCGGTGTTGTCCCGCTCCAGCCAATAGGTGTCGTCGAATTTGGCGCAAACGCGGAGGACCTGGTCGCGGATTTGCTGCTGGGCGTCGGTCAGGGCGAAGTCCATGGGCGGGGCTTTCTTGTGGGCGAGTTAGCGGCGTATATGTGTCATGCCTGACGCCGGACTACCAGCACGAGGCAGCGCATGAACACGACCCTCTACGAGCAGGATTTCTACGCCTGGGCTAACCAGCACGCTTCCCTGCTGCGCGCGGGCCGACGGACCGACGCCGATATCGCCAATATCGCCGAAGAGATCGAGAGCATGGGACGCAGCGAAAAGCGGGAACTGGTCAACCGTTTGGCGGTGTTATTGCTGCATTTGCTGAAATGGCAGTTCCAGCCGGGACTGCGCGGTAACAGCCGGCGGTTGAGCGTCGAGGAGCAGCGATATCGCCTGGAGAACCACCTGCGGGATAACCCAAGCCTGAAGGCCATGTTGGATACCGCAACGGACGAAGCGTACCGGCTCGCGTTAATCGAGGCGGAGCGGGAGACCGGTCTGGCTCGGCGCACGTTTCCGGCGGTCTGCCCCTATGGGTTCGAGCAGGCGATGCGCGCCGATTTCTGGCCTGAGTGAAATCCCCAACGTCCGGCCAGGATAACATCAATCGACGCGAACGATGAGGCCGTCGGCAGGCTGGTCGGACAAGACCTCGGTCGCGTGGCCTTTGCCGTCGCGCGATCTCAGGCATCAGCCTAGTGTCGCGCTTCGTCCGCGCCGGCAGAAGCGACGGATCCGCCCGCCTGGCGGCATGGCTGTGATAGGTCGATGGGGCGATCGGCAGTATTCGAGAGGGGTTCTCGGACTGCTGTCGGGGTAAAATTGCCAGCGTCGTCTACCCGGGCGAGAGCGCATGCAGTTATAACGTGGCGGAGTTGCGCCCGTGCTTGATTGCTTCGGGTGGCCGCCTCGTGCCGGTTCACTCGCCTGACGAACGCATTCTCAAAGAAGGCCGAGAACCACGCCCATTCGGTTGCCATCCACACGATGCATTACAACTTCGTGCGTATTTACCAGACCCTGCGTTGCACGCCGGCTATGGGGGCTGGCGTGACGAAGACGCTTTGGGAACTGGCGGATATGGTGAGGGTGTTGGAAGACTGGGAAGCGGCGCAAAGCTAATCAGCCGCTGCGCCCAGCCCAGCCAGTTCCTCCTGCTTTGCTACACGCCGCTTTGCCGCCGTCGCCACGTTATTCGACACTTTGGCATCTCGCCGCCGAAAGATCGTGATTCCCCGGAATCGGTGGTTGGTTGATTTCCACATGCCAATCGCCGCTTCCTGCTCAAAGGCGTCTTTCCGATACATCGGGAGAACCTGATCCAGCCAAACTATATGCGCCCCAATCGGGAGCCGTTGCAGCGCGCGCATGACCACGTTTCTCTTGACCATGGTGGTCTGGTAGTGGTCCGCGTCTTCCACGCTGTAGGGCGGATCGGCCAGAACCAAGTCATATTTTTCGAGAGGAACGCGCTCAAGCGTCTGCGCATCGTCGATGTACGTCGGCTTGAGCTTGGGGTTGATATCGACGGTATCCCCTGGGAACGTCGAAAGATCGACCTGACCACTGAATAGGTGTAGCACCTTGCGCTTATCAGGGAACAACGCCTTGATGCGTCGCAGGTAACCAGCTGGGTAGCCCCCGTAATAAGTGGACTTTACCCGGTAATCGTTACCCATGATCCACGTGCCTACGGCCCGGCCGTCCGGCCCGACAAAAAGGCACTTGGGGAATCCCGTCTCTTTAGCGTAGTTATCGATTCGATCTTCCCAGTCCATCATAACCTCCCGCGTGAGTGCTTGGTACGATGGCGATGGCTTGGTGAGGCTGTACAGTGCGTTTTGTACAATCCTGGTATGCGGTGGGTACATGGGTCAATTAGGAGGCTGAAATGGACGTCATGTTAACGAAATCTGAGATTGCCGAACTGTTTATCCAGCCGGCCCGCACGAAAAGGGATGGGGGTTACCAAAGCTTGCTTGTTGGATTGCAACAGAGAATCAATCGAGAGACTGGCCATATCGTCCTGAACAAGCGCGACCTCGAACGTATCCCGCGGTACGCTTTCGACTATGGCGTAGGAGGCTGGGAAAATAGATTGGTGGCTATCTTTGGTCGGACCCTTGGCTCGAAACTTGGTCGGTGACGCCGTAACGCCCATGCTCTACGTTGTAGTCCGTGAGATAGAGGGGGCCAAAAGGGAAGCGGCGGCATTCCGATCGCGGCAGGATGCCCAGGACGCATACGATGAAGCCGCACGTATCTGCGACGAAGGGCCGGACGATGGTCCGGGAGACGATCCGGCCATCGTGACAAATTGCTGGCTGGGGTGGGTTGATACGCCAGACCGCGATATTGCGAAGCGGTCATCGCTAGCCGGACACTTCACCGTGAGCAAAGCTTATTTTCCCACCCCTCAATCTCATTCCTGATACTGACCCACTACCCAATCGTGCTCTAATGCCGCGCTGGAGATGATCGAGCAGGTGAAATCGACACTGTTATCGCTGGCACCGGACAGATTCTTCCCCTTTTCTTCCCTGACGGCGCCATACTCGCTCCATGTACAGCCAGGCCCTCAACACGCGTGACACCAGCACCGACTCCTCCCCGGAAGCCATCCGCTTCCAGGCGCGCATCGACGATGAGCAGCGGATCGAGCCTAACGACTGGATGCCGGAAGCCTATCGCCGCACCCTGATCCGGCAGATCTCGCAGCACGCACACTCCGAAATCGTCGGCATGCTGCCGGAGGGGAACTGGATTACCCGCGCCCCGTCCCTCCGCCGCAAAGCCGCCCTGCTGGCCAAGGTGCAGGATGAGGGTGGCCACGGCCTGTATCTGTATTCCGCCGCCGAGACACTGGGCGTCGCTCGGGAAGATCTCGAGGACCAGTTGCTGTCCGGCCGAGCCAAATACTCGTCCATATTCAACTACCCGACCCTGAGTTGGGCGGACATCGGCACCATCGGCTGGCTGGTGGACGGTGCGGCGATCATGAACCAGATTCCTCTATGTCGCTGCTCGTATGGCCCCTACGCCCGCGCCATGATCCGGGTCTGCCGGGAGGAAAGCTTCCACCAGCGCCAGGGCTACGAGATCGTGCTGACCCTCTGCCGTGGCACAACCGAACAAAAAGCGATGGCGCAGGACGCGCTGGACCGCTGGTGGTGGCCGTGTCTGATGATGTTCGGGCCGCCGGATACCGACAGCCTGCACTCCGACACGTCGATGCGCTGGAAGATCAAGCGCTTCTCCAATGACGGGCTGCGGCAGAAATTCGTGGATGCGACGGTGCCGCAAGGGCATTTTCTGGGGCTGACTTTTCCGGATCCCGAGCTGCGGTTCGATGAAACCGAGGGCCATTGGCAGTTCGGCGCCATCGACTGGGACGAATTCCGCGCCGTCCTGTCGGGCAACGGCCCCTGCAACCGCGAACGCCTGGAAGCCCGCCGCAAAGCCCATGACGACGGCGCATGGGTGCGGGAAGCCGCCCTCGCCCACGCCGCCAAGCAACGGAAAACAGCATGAACACGCCGCTCTGGGAGGTTTTTGTCCGCACCCGCAACGGCTTGGCCCATAAGCACGCCGGATCGGTGCACGCCGCCGACGCGACGATGGCGTTGCAGGCAGCGCGCGACGTTTATACGCGGCGCGGGGAGGGATTGTCCCTCTGGGTGGTGCCATCGAACGCCATTGTCGCCTCCGACCCCGCCGATCGCGACATGTTGTTCGAGCCGACCGGTTCCAAGATTTACCGGCACCCGACGTTTTACGAGGTTCCGGACGAAGTCGGGCATATGTAATGAGAAAGGAAATATGCCCCCAGCCCCCTCCCGCAAGGAGAGGCGGCGTTTTCCTTCCTTTCTCCGCCCCATGACCACAACGTCTATCGCCGTCGAAGAATCCCCCCGCATCCGCACCCTTCTGGCGCTGGCGGACGACGCCCTGATTCTGGGACACCGGATCAGCGAGTGGACCGGCCATGCGCCAACGCTGGAAGAAGAACTCGCTTTCGCCAACATCGCGCTCGATCTGATCGGCCAGGCGCGGGCGCTGTATCAGGCGACGGGCCAGAACGAGGACGAACTGGCCTATCTTCGCGATCCCCATCGGTTTCGCAACGCGCTTATCGCCGAGCTGCCGAACGGGGACTTCGCCTTCACCATCGTGCGGTTGTTCCTGGTGTCGGTCGCGTCCGACCAGTTCTGGCGCAGCGCGGTGCAAAACGACGACCCCGACATCGCCGCCATCGCAGCTAAAGCGCAGAAGGAAACCGCCTACCACGTCCGCCACGCCGCCGACTGGCTCGTCCGGCTCGGCGACGGCACAGCCGAATCCCACCGCCGCGCGCAGAACGCCCTGGACGCACTCTGGCCTTATACCGGCGATATCGTCGACCGCGACGCATGGCTGCAAGCCGTCGCGCCGGTGCTGGCACGCGCCACGCTGACGCAACCGGCCGAGGGCTGGATGCAGCCCAGTGGGCGGGACGGGCGGCACACCGAACACCTCGGGCATTTGCTGGCCGAGATGCAGATCCTGCCGCGCACCTATCCCGGCGCGACATGGTAACCCGCCTGGCCCAGGCCAGAGCTGCCGCCGCCGCGGTCGAAGACCCGGAAATTCCGGTGCTGACGATCGAGGATCTGGGCATTCTCCGAAATGTCCGACTCGACGGCGACACGGTGGAGGTCACGATCACCCCCACCTATTCGGGCTGCCCGGCGATGAACGTGATCGCCTGGGAGATCGAGGCCGCGCTGTCCCGCGCCGGTTTCCCCCGCACCGTTGTACGGTCCGTCCTGTCGCCGGCCTGGACCACGGACTGGATGTCCGAAGACGGTCGCCGCAAGCTGCGTGACTACGGCATCGCCCCGCCGGACCCGTCCGCGCATCCCGCCTGCCCGCAATGCGGAAGCAAAAACACCGAGCTAATCAGCGCGTTTGGCTCCACCGCCTGCAAAGCGCTGCATCGGTGCCTGGCATGCCGGGAGCCGTTCGACGCGTTTAAATGCCACTGACGTCAGATCAGCGACGCCGTATGACGGGCTATCGTCAACGCCTCATCCGTCGGGATCGTATACGCCGGCAACTTGGATGCCGCCGTCGTCAGTAACGGCCCCCCGGCGGCATTCGCGACGTCGTCCACCGCGGATTTCAGGGTTGAAGACCCCGCGTTCAATACACAGATCGTTGCCATGGGACTTGGCCTCTCGGGGTCGGAACGTGCATGCTGACTATAGCGCCAGCCAAGGGAGTACCGCACCATGACGACCACCAAATTCGGCCTCGCCCAACCGGTCCGTCGGGTCGAAGACCTTCGTCTGTTGAAGGGCAACGGGCGGTATACCGACGATATCGCTTTGCCAGGCATGCTCGTGGGTTTGGTGGTGCGCTCCCCGCATGCCGCCGCTAGGATTGTGTCGCTGGACGTCGCGGCGGCGCGCGCGGTCCCCGGGGTGCACGCGATCTACACTGCCGCCGACCTGAAGGCGGACAAGATCGGCGGCCTGCCCTGTGCCGCGCCGGTGCAGAACAAGGACGGCACAGATATGGTCGCCCCTCCCCACCCCGTGCTGGCCGAGGGCATGGTGCGCCATGTCGGCGACCCCGTGACGTTCATCGTGGCTCATACGATACAGGCGGCGCGCGACGCGGCGGAGCTGATCGCGGTGGATTACGAGGTGCTGCCGTCGTCCACCGATCTCGCCGCCACCATGGATGCCGGCGCGGCCCAGGTGTGGCCGGAGGCGAAGGGCAATCTGAGCTTCGACTGGGATATCGGGGACAAAGCCGCCACCGATGCCGAATTTGCCAAAGCCACCCATGTCACCCGCCTGACCATTGTGAACAACCGCATCGTGGTGTCGTCCATCGAGGCGCGGGCCGCACTGGCCGAATACGACGCGGCGAGCGGCCGCTGGACGTTGTACGCCAACACCCAGGGCGGCTGGCTGGTGAAGAACCTGATCGGGCCGGTGTTCGGGGTGGACGCCGAGCAGTTCCGGGTGATCACGCCCGATGTGGGCGGCGGGTTCGGGATGAAGCTTTTTCTGTATGCCGAGCATGTGCTGACTTGTTACGCGGCGCGCAAATTGGGGCGGCCGGTGAAATGGGCGTCCGAACGGTCCGAAGCTTTCCTGTGCGACACCCAGGGTCGCGATAATATCACGCTGGGAGAACTCGCGATCGACGCGGACGGGCGGTTTACGGCGCTGCGGACCCGCAACGTGTCCAACATGGGTGCGTATCTTTCCACCTTCGCGCCGTATATTCCGACCTATGCCGGCACCGGTGTGCTTTCCAGCATTTACAATTTCAAGGCCATTTACGCCAACGTGCTGGGTGTGTTCACCAACACGGTCCCGGTGGACGCCTATCGCGGGGCCGGCCGGCCCGAGGCCAATTATCTGGTGGAACGGTTGGTGGACGCGGCGGCGCGCGAACTCGGCGTGGACCGCGCGGAGTTGCGCCGCCGCAACATGGTGGGGCCCGAGGCGATGCCGCACAGCACCCCGGTTGGGAAGGTGTATGACAGCGGCGATTTCCGGATCGTTCTGGAAGCGGCGTTGTCCAAGATGGATTACGCCGGCTTCGGCACCCGCCGGGCGGCGGCGCTGCGGGCTGGTAAGCGGCGCGGGATCGGGTTCGCCTATTATCTGGAGGCAACCGGCGGCGACGCCACCGAACGCGCTGAAATCCGATTCGCCGAGGATGGGTTTGTCGATGTCTACGTGGGCACCCAATCCACCGGTCAGGGGCACGAAACCGCATACGTGCAACTCACGGCGGCGCAGCTTGGCATCGACGGCGATTTGATCCGCATCCGCCAGGGCGACACCGACACGATCCCGGTCGGCGGCGGCACCGGCGGTGCTCGGTCATTGTATTCGGAGGGTCAGGCCATCCTGCTGACATCTTCGTCCGTCATCGCCAAAGGCAAGCAGGCCGCGGCCGAGGAGTTGGAGGCATCCGTGGCCGATATCGCTTTCGCGGATGGGCGCTTCTCCATCGTCGGTACCGATCGCGGGATGGGCATTCTGGAACTGGCGGCGAAGCGGCACAAAGCGCTGGATGCCGCCGAAATCGCGCCCATCGACCACCACACATTCCCGAACGGATGCCACATCGCGGAGGTCGAGATCGACCCGGAAACCGGGCACGTGTCGGTCGAGCGCTACGCCGTGGCCGACGACTTCGGCAAAACGGTGAACCCCCTGATCGTGCGCGGCCAGGTGGCCGGCGGGGTGGCGCAAGGCATGGGACAGGCGTTGATGGAGCACACGGTGTTCGACCGGGAGTCCGGCCAGTTGCTGTCCGGCAGCTTCATGGACTACGCGCTGCCGCGGGCGAACGATCTGCCGGATATCGAGATCGAATTGCTGGAGGTGCCCTGCCGGTCCAACCCGCTCGGCGTTAAAGGCGCGGGGGAGGCTGGGGCCGTGGGCTCGCCCCCGGCACTGGTGAACGCGGTGCTGGATGCGCTGGCGGGGGATGGGGTGACGCAGATCGATATGCCGGTGACGACGGAGAAGGTTTGGCGGGCTTTGGCGAAAGCGGCTTGATGCGTGACGCCGCCCCTTCGCGGTGTTAACGTGATCCTATGGTCGCAGCGTTAAAAATCCCTCCCGTGATGACCGTGGCGGAGTTCCTGGCCTGGGACGCGCCAGCGAATACGCGCTGGCAGTTAGTGGACGGGGAGCCCCAGGCGATGGCTCCCGCCAGCCGGACGCACAATACGATCATGGGGCGGCTCAATCAGTTGCTCGGTGCGCACTTCGACGAGCGTCGCAGTCCCTGTACCGTGATCCCGACGGCCGGTATCGTGCCGCGTGCCCGCGCCAACGACAATTTCCGCATTCCCGACCTGGCGGTGACCTGCACCGGTTACGACACCGAAGAATACGCGCTCAGCGAACCGGTGCTGCTGATTGAGATATTGTCGCCCAGCAACCAAGCGCAGACCTGGACCAATATCTGGTCCTACCTGTCCATCCCCAGCGTGCGGGAGGTTCTGGTTCTCCACAGCACCTCGATCCGAGCCGAATTGTTGCGCCGCGCACCGGATGGGTCGTGGCCGGATCGGGCGGTTACGATGACCGACGGGGTGTTGGCGTTGGAGAGTATCGATTTCCGGGTGGATTTGTCGTCGCTTTATGAGCGGACCCGGTTGGCGACTGGTTAAGCCGGGTCGCTTTTTTGCCCCCTCCGCCGGCACCGGTGCCGGCGGAGGGGCCGAAATGTCCCAACCGCCGCTGTCGCTTTACGTACCTTTGCGTCAGCGAACCCTACGCGGGGAAACCGGCCTACCGAACCGCGCTCCCCACCGACGCCTCCGCCTGTCCGAGCACAGCCACCGCAGCCTCCCGCAGCCCCGCCACGATCGCCTCGACGCCGGTCCCGCCCAACCGAACCTCCGCCGTCTCCGTCCGTTGCAAACGCACGCGGCTCTTGTCGCCCTTCGGCTCCAGCAGCACCAATGAAAGCGACGCGCGAGCCGTCCCGGCCTGTGGATCCGCTACCAAAGCCGTCAGCTCGGATTCCAACACGAAATCGGCGACCACCCGACTGCCAGGCGCGACGACGCCGGCGAACAGTCCGGCATCGGATAACCAATGCCGCAGTCCCTCCTCCATCGCCTGCGCCGGGAGGGCTGTCCACTGCTCGTAGTAATCGGTGTTGAGGCTGCCATCTTTCAGCAGCCACTGGACACCCCGCGCCTCCAGCCCCGGGCCGGCCGACATGGTGCGGATCAGCAGCAAACGTCCGTTCTTACCCGGCGGCGCGACGGACGCCCGGCGCGGCGTGAGCGACCAGTCCCGCCGCTGTTGATACTCCCGCGCCGGCAACACCGAACAACTCGCGAGCAGCATACTGCCAAACCCCAGTAAAGACCGCCGTTTCATCGTCCGCTCCCGTTTTGTCGTGGTGGCGGTTGCCCCGTCAGGAGCTGCGCCGGGTCGCGGCGCAGGGACGCCATGATTTCCTTCAAGCCGGCCGCAGTGGCCACAAGGTCGCGCAACAGCGGCACCAGCGCCTGCTGCGTGTCCGCCACCGTGGCGCCGGTGCGGCTCGTCACCCCCTGCGCCGATAGGATCAGCGGCGGGAGTTTCGCAATGGCCTGAGTCAGCTTCTCGGTCGCCGCGGCGGTGCCTGCCAAGGTGCGTCCGATATCCGGGTTATTCGCCAATCCCCGCACGGCCACCGATGTCTCCCTCAGGTCGGCCGCCAAACCCGCCAAATCGGCTGCGTGGAGCTGATCGCCAGCCTGACCGATCAGCTTGTCCAGATCGGCCATAAGCCGGTTCGCGTTTTCCGATAACAACACGATATCGATTCGGTTGAGCTTCTCGATCAGGATTTTGGTGGCGTCCTCCACCCGCGACAACGTCGTGGGGACTGAAGGGACGTATTCGCCTACCGGCGTCCACGGCACCGGCGCAATCGGATTCTTGTCCGGATCGACGAAATCCAGCTCGATATAGGTGATGCCGGTCAACCCGGCCGAGGCCAGCCGCGATCGCAGGCCCAGCTTCACCGCCGTGGCCGTATCCGGCATGTGCCCCAGCCGCTTGGGGTCCACCAAATAGCGGACGAAGACCAGACGATAGGTGGCCTGATCCAATTTGGTCTCATCGCTACCGCCATATTCCGCGGTCACGAGCCCAATGTCGGTGACCCGCCCGATCACGACGCCGCGGTAGCGCACGGCCACGCCAACCTCCAGCCCCTGCACCGACTCGCCGAAATAGGACTCGTACACCCTGCCATTGCTGATGCGAGCGCCACCCAGGAACCACACCAACCCGATCAGTATGGCGGCACCCGCCACGATCAGCAGGCCAACGCGCAGGAATGTGGCCCGACCTTCGATCATACAGGTTCTATTTGGGGTATCTCACGCCGGAAAAAAGCCCTTACCATCTTGTGGGTGTCCTCGTCCCGTAAGGTGCGAGGATTGCCCTCGGCGATCGTGCCGCCGGCGTCGGGGTAGGCGTTGCGGTCCAGCATGATGCAGCGGTCGGCAATGGCCAGAATGGACGCCAGCTCGTGCGTCACCACCACGAAGGTCGTGCCCAGATCGTCCCGCAGGTCGAGAATGAGCTTGTCCAGCTCTGCCGAGGTGATGGGGTCCAGCCCCGCCGAGGGTTCGTCCAGGAACAGCAGCGGCGGGTCCAGGGCCATGGCGCGCGCGATGCCGGCGCGCCTAGCCATACCTCCAGAAATCTCGGCCGGCATCAGCGCCGTCGCGTGCCCCAGACCGACCAGCCCCAGCTTGACGCGGGCCACGGCTTCCCGCCCTTCGGGGGGAAGATCCGTCAACATTTCCAACGGCAGCATGATGTTCTCCAGCAGCGTCATGGAGCCGAACAGCGCGCCTGACTGAAACATCACCCCGATCCGCCGCTGCATGGCGTGCCGCCCGGCAGCCCCCTCCGGGCCGGTGATAACATGGCCGAGCACCTCGATCTCCCCCTCGCTGGGCGGCAGCAGGCCGATCAATTGGTTCATCAGCGTGGATTTGCCGCAGCCGGATCCGCCGAGGATCACGAACACTTCTTTCTCCGCGACCTCGAACGACACGTCGCGGAAGATCGTCCGCGATCCGAAGCGCTGGGAGCATTTGGTGACCCGAACCGCGGTCATATATTCAATCGGTAGAAAATCAGGGCGAATAGCCCATCCAGGAATATGGTGGCGACAATGCCGCCCACAACCGCCGCCGTCGCCGCCTGGCCCACCGCCCTCGGCCCAACCCCCGTGCTCAATCCCGCTCGGCAGCCGATCACCGCGACGGCGGAGCCAAAGCACATGCCCTTGAACAGCCCCCCGAACAGGTCGAGCGCCGTGGCCGCCGACTGCACCTGGTGCATGACGGTGACCAACGGATACCCGAATCCCTTCATCACCGTGGCCATGCCCAGCAGCCCCGCGACGTCCAGCGCGAGCACCATGACCGGCATCACCAGCACCGCGGCGATCAGACGGGGCAATACCAGCATGGTCACCGGGTCCAGCGACATGGTCACCAGGGCGTCGATCTCCTGGTTGACCTTCATCGACCCGATCTCGGCGGCGAACGCCGATCCCGTGCGGCCGGCCAGAATGACCGAGGACAGCAGCGGCCCCAGTTCCCGCAACAGGCTGATGGCCACCAGATTGGCCACGAACAGATCCGCCCCAAAACGGCGCATCGGCACCGCCGACTGGAACGCCAGGATCAGCCCCATGAGGTAACCCAGCAGCAGCACCAGCGGGATGGATCGGACGCCGGCTTGATCGGCGTAGCGGAGCAAGTCGCGCAGTCGCAACATGCGGACGCGGGCCGGCAAGGTGAGCACGGCCAGAAGCACTTCCCCCAGGAACGCGATACTGTCGCCGACCGCGGTTACAATGTTGGGGCCGGGGGAACGCGCGTCCTTGGCCGCGGGCGGTGGGACCGCGGCGGCAACGCGGGCGCGTTCCAGCATGGCTTCGGTTTGCGGCGACGCGCCAATCAAGCTGACCGGCTTCGCATGTGCCGTTTCGGCCGCGATCAGCAGCGCCGCCCCGGACATGTCGCAGTATTCGAGCGTCGTGAGGTCCAGCGCCATGGATTTGGCGCGACGGGCGGCGCGCAATGCCTCCCGCCAGAGGTGGCCTGCCGCCTGTGCATCCAGACGGCCCGACACGACCAGTACGGTTGTCCCATCGCGTTCCTCGGCGCGCAGGCGTGCGGTTACTTGCCCAACCATGCGTCGAAGCGCGGCCGCAGCTTGGCCAGATTGTCGCGCCAGAAGGCGGTATCCACCCGCAGCGCCAACGCCATGTTCGGCGGGTTGGTCGGGGAAATCGCCGCCGATTCCGGCGCCAGGCCTTCATTCAGGCCTTTCGCCGGACCGACCAGCCCGTTCTCGCGAACCAGCCGAGCCTCGATCAGCGGCATGCCGGTGAAGTAGAGAAATTGCTGGGAGGCACGGAGATTGGGACTTCCCTTGGGAACGGCCCAGCTGAGGACGTCGTACAGGCTCGACCCAAACTGAATCCCAAAACTCCGGGCGTCCACCCGCCCTGCCGTGACGATCGCACCACTGGGGGCGCTGGTCATCAGGACATCGCCGGAGCCAAGGATTTTCGCGGCTTCCGCGCCGGTTTGCCACCACACGATGTAGGGGCGGAGCTGGTCCAGCTTCTGGAACGCGCGTTCGACGCCATCCTTGGTGCCCAGGGTCTTGTAAATGTCGGCGGGGGCCACGCCATCGGCCAGCAGCGCGATTTCCAGCGCGCCACGGACGTCTTTTCGCAGCCCGCGCTTGCCGGGGTACTTTGCCACGTCCCAGAAATCCGCCCAGGTCGGCGTGACCGGGAACTTATCCTTGTCCCAGGCCAACACGGTGTTGACGATCGTCGCGCCGACACCGCATTCGCTGACGGCCCAGGGCTGGTAGTGGTCCTTGCCGCCCACCGCGGTCCAGTCGGTCTTTTCGAAAATGGCCTCGGCGCAGCCTGCCGCCAACTCCTCCGGATCGGTCAGGATCAGATCCCAGGCGTTGTCCGGGGCTTTCAGTTGATCGCGCAGCGCGTCGATCCCGCCTTCCCACGTCACGGCCAGCGAACGCAGGCCAGTGACATCGGTGAAGGGCCGCAAATAGGCGTCCGTCAGCGCCGCCGCCAGCAAGTCGCCGCGCGCCGCCACGCTCAGGTCGCGGGCATCGGCGGTGGCCGATCCGGCGGCGAGGATCGCCACGGCGGCCAAAAGCGTGCGGGCGTGCATGAAGTGTCTGATCCAGCTTCGAAGTGTCGCCGAAAGCTACCGTTTGCGAAGGCAATCGGCAACGGACGTGACAGAAATTGTTAGCCGCCCAGGATCGTGCCGACCGTCAGCCCGGACTCGGATGCCGCGACCTTCTTGCCGCCTTCGACGCGGACGCGATGCGCCTCGATGAAGCCACCCTGACCGTGGATGACCAGGCTCGTGCCGTTTTGCGCCACGATCTCGCCGATTTTCTTGCCTTTGACCTCGGAGAAGGTGCGGGCGTGGCGCTTGGAGCAGTCGTACAGGAACACCTTCTTGCCGTCCGGCGTTGTCGTCCAGGCGCCCGGTGCGGGATTGACGCCGCGGATGAGGTTGAAGACGATGTCGACGTGATTGGCCCAGTTGATACGGGTCTCAGCCTCACGAATGATGCCCTCATACCCCGCGTTGGGTTCGTATTGCGCGATGGCGGGCGCCTTGCCCTTAATGACACGGTCGGCGATTTCCACCAGGCCAGCCACGCCCATCGGGAAGATTTTGCCGAAATAGAGACTCCCCAATGTGTCCTCGGGTTCGATGGGCACGCTTCGCAGAAGCAGCACGGGACCTTCGTCGAGGCCGTCGGTCGGGCGGAAGATGGCGAAGCCCGTTTCCGTCCGTCCCAGAATAATCGACCAGCTCATGGAACTCGCCCCCCGGTGCAGCGGCAGCAGACTCGGGTGGAACTGGATGGTGCCGTGCTTGGGGATGTCGCAGAAATCCTGCGGCACGAACTGGGTGACGTAGGCCATGACGGCAATGTCGACATTGGCACCCCTGAGGGCTTGCAGCGCGTCCGGGTCGGTCAGCTTGGGGAACTGGTAAACTTTGATGTCCAGGGCCTCGGCTGCGAGGCGCAGCGGGTCGGGCCGGCCCTTTTCCGGCGCGCAGAAGACGGCGGCGACGTCGTCGCCCCGCCTGACGAAGGCCTCCAGCGCGGCCTTGCCGAAATCCTGTTGGCCGATGATCGCGAGGCGCATGGCGGTTCCCTCCGGTGGGTATTGGGTTGGAGGTATTGTCGGATGGGAGGGGGGTGGCTGTCGAGGGTGGGGTTTGCGGCGTCTGCCCGGGCCGCCGCCGTTCTCCGGGTCGAGCGCGTTACCGCCCCTCGCGCCGGCCGATCATCGTATAGGCGTTCGCCTGGGGCAGGGGCGTGCGCGTTCCTGTGCTCTGACTAACAAGCATCTCCCAGCTCGTGCGACGTGCAAAGCGCCTCCTGCCTCTGGTGCTCCGTCAGCTTGAACGGCTGGCCCATATGCTGCACGCGTGCCTTGGCGCGGTCGCGGCCCTCCTCTGTCCTGGCGCGGATCAGCTCGCGCTCAAATTTGGCCGGGCCGCCGAGCACGGTCAGCATCAAGCCAGCGTGCGCCGTGGTAGTATCCACCCAGTTTTCACCGATGGATCGGAAACCAGCCTTGCGCTCGACAATGGTGGCGAGCGTGTTCAACATGTCGCGGGTCGAGCGCGCCAGCCGGTGAAGCCGCGTCACCACCATCACGTCGTCGGCCTCGAGCGCGGCCCGCGCCTTGATAAGCTGGGCGCGATGGGTCTTCGCTCCGCTCGCGGTCTCACGGAACACCTTCTTGCGTCCGGCCTTGGTTAGTTGGCTCACCTGAGCGTCAACGCATTGGCCGTCCATGGATACCCTGGCGTAACCGTATTTCATGACTCTGATATACTCGGGACTTGCGCAAGGAAAAAATCAATATTGTCAATGCTACAGGTTTTGTAGGTAAGTTTCGAATTGCACACGTCGTGAGGCCCGCTCCTCGGCGGGCTTCGAGCGATGCCCTGTCGCTTTGGGCTGGAATGTTGGGCATGAAACGCCTATTTTTCGCCAATGGACGATACAACGAACCACTTGGACGCGCCCCCTGACTGGCTTCAGGCGCTGGACGAAATTGACGGCGACCTCGCTGCCGGCAGAACCGTGCCGGGACAGGTGGTGCGGCAAGGATTGCTCGACAGCATCGCGCGGATTGAAGCCAGGCATGCCAGCCGTCAGCGCGCGACCGCCAAAGCGCGTTGACCGAATACACCGCTCGGGCCTAAAGGCAGGTAACTGCCCTCCGCGATCATTACGAGGAACTCGGCCGAACAACGGCGACCCGCGCGTTGTTCGCCGCGCTGGATGAAGCCGAGCGACGCATCGACAACGGCGACGCCGGAATGTCTGCCCCGCGACCCTATCCCCGGCTGGTCCGCCCCGGTTGCGCCTGGATTAAGGCTGGGCGATATTGGATCTCCTACAGCACCACTGCGCCCCGGATAATCGTCGGCGTTTACTTCGAGACCGCCAACATTCCCGGACGTCTTTAACGCCCCGGGTCTTGGGTCTTGCGGCCGGCATGTCGCTCGGTCTTCGTTCCGAGCGTGCCCTCTTGGAAATCCGAACTTCTTGAATCCTGACATGACCCTCGGTCATTGGCTCAAAATCGGATCTTGGATCGCAATGGGTTCCAACGAATACGGCCACCTCCCTGGCACCCCGCAGACAGCGCCACCGGCCCGAGCAACGTCGAAATCACCGACGACCAGCGACCGACACAGGACAGCCGATCATGCCCCGCGCACCCATCCACCCCGGCGAACACCGCGCGGAAGAACGACGCGGACTGAACATGAGCGCGGCCGAACTCGCCCACCAACGCGACGTCCCAGTCAATCGCGTAACCCAGATTCTGAACGGCCATCGCTCCGTCACCGCCGATACGGCGCTGCACCTCGGACACTGGTTCGGAACAGGGCCGGAAATCTCGCTCAACCTGCAACAGATCTACGAACTCTGCCACGCCGCCCCGAAGCCGCCTGACGCGCGGACCGCAAGCGTCGCATCATTTGAATACCGTTTCGTGTGTTCGGACGCTCACGCATTGCGTTTACCGCTTATGCGAAGCCCGGCTCAAAGCGAAAGGCTCTTATCGCGATGTTTGTTGGCTGACGAAATCTCTGTGGCTCAGTGTCTCTGTGTTAACGCTTCGCGGTCTCGCAACTATAGCCGCCGGCGACGGGGAGTCCGCTCAGCGATAACACAGAGACACCGACCAATAGAGATTTCAGCTTAGCGCCATCGCCATCGCCGATATTTGTCCCGCCCACCGCCGCTCACACCCCTTGACAGAACTAACAAACACTGTTAGTAACCCCTCCCATGCACCAACCGGCGCCCACCTCCGAACGCACCCCACCGGACCAGTCCGGCCCCGCGGTCCCGCCGTGCATCGCGTTCCTCCTCAGCGTCGCCCGCGCCCTCCTCGGCTACGGCCGGCACCTCGACAAAGTCTTCCCCGACGGCGCCGCCCAGCCGGGCTTCCCCACAATCGCCGCCGCCTTCGGCACGCACGACGTCCGCCGCATCCTGGGCCACATCCAGCGCGGCATCCTCCGCGCAATGATGCTGGAACGGTTTTTGCTCGCCCGCGCCGCTGTGGGACGCGATATCGAGCCTGTGCAGCCCCCCGCCCCCGCGGAACAAGCGGATATCGCGGACCTGGACCTGAAACTCCGCGCCCCCGCGCGGCCGCGCGCCGCGGCGCTCCGCGTGCCTCGCACCGATCCGGACGATCCGCTGCACTTCGAAATCCCCAGCTTGAAAGAACTCGAGGCCCAGGTTCGCCGCAACCCGGTCGGCCAGACCATCGCAGAGATCTGCCTGGACCTCGGCATCACCCCGAGCGCCTGCGCCGGCGATTTCTGGTCCTCGCTCCTCGAGGCGATCACCGATTTCGGTGCCAGACTCAAACAGTTCTACGACGCGAAGACCCGCCGGCAGAAAACCTACGTGAAGGAGCGGGAAAAGCACCCGGATACCTGGCACTGGGACTGGCAGACCCGCTCAATGGAAGCGTTCCGCCAGATACTGGGCCACCTTCTCGGCGAACCGCCGCCCGGTGCCGCGCTGGCGCGGGCGTGATTCGCACGAGGTTATTATTACGTATTAGCACCAATATGCCCGGCCCCGCCATGACGGCGTGGGGCGACGCGCCACGAAGCCACCTAAGCCGCGACCGCCAACCCCCGCAACGTCGCCAGCACCGCCACCGGATCGGCATCGATCACCATCAAATACGCCCGCATGGCGCCGAGCGGGCGGTGGCGGCCTTGCTCCCATTGGCGGATTTGGTGGACGGTGAAGCCGAAGGCCGAGGCAAATTCCTCCTGCGCCATGCGGGTCTTGGCCCGGATTGCCCGCAGGTCGATCTCCGCCGGCACATACATATGCGCGGGTTGTGCGGTGCCGCGTGCGATGGCCAGGGCTTCAGTCAGGCCTTCTGCGATTTTGTCGAATGCGGCTTTCGTCATGACGGTATTTTCCCTTGGATAACCCTGGTGCTGTATTCCGCGACCAAAGCCTTGGTCATGGCTGCGAGTTGGTTGCGTTCTTTCTGGCTGAGATCGGCGCGCTCGCCCTTGGAGAAGATGGCGATCAGGAACACGGGGATTGTGGGTCCGCTGTAGAAGGTTATCGTGCGGTAGCCGCCGCTTTTGCCTTTGCCCCGGCCGGCGAGGCGGAACTTTCGGCAGCCACCCGTTCCGGGCATTTCGTCCCCAGCCATCGGGTTCGCGGCGAGATACGTGACAAGGTTTTCGACTTCCTCTCGGGTAAGACCTGCGTGGTTGGCGGCCCTTCGGAAACTGTGAGTTTCGCAAACCGTGAGCAGATTTTCGTTCCTATGCGTGTTTCACTTAGTTGTCAAACATGAACCGAAAAAAGGAAGCTGGCCCGGCGGTGTCCCGCCGGCCCAAACCCCAATGCCCTAACCCGGCACATCCCCAACGCGCGGCGCGTCCGGCCCCACGGTGGCGGTGGCATTCGGCACGACCGAGTCAGTCGACGTTTTCAACGCGGGCGGTGCCCCGGTCACGTGATGCAACGCGTGATGCGGCCGCAACCGGTTGTCCGGCGCCGGATGGTGCTGTGCGCGTTGTTGTTTGTGCCAGGCCTTGACGTCCTCCAGCGTCACGAAGCCCCTCTTGCCGGTATCGATGTCGATGAAGTGTTTGAACAGGGACGCATAACCGGTCTTCGCCTGCTCCGCGGTCAGATGCCCATCGTGCGTGGTATTCGCCTGGGCGAATTTCTGTTGCCAGGTCACCTTGGCATGCGCCGCCCTTGGCGTGGGCGGGGCGGCGCCTTCGGCCAGCGCGGGAAGCGCGGGAAGCGCGAGGCATGGCAGAACGAACAGAGCGGCGAGGAACGTGTGTTTCATAATTACCCTCCTGGGGATGTTGCGACGCCCCCAGGATGGCTCGGAAAGATTAACGAAACGTTAACACGGAGAATTATTTTGACATACAATCGCGTATAATTTGCACCGCCATATCGATACCAGCGCGGTCTACATCCAAATGTGTGCAGGCGCGCACCCGGAAGGTTCCCATCACCGACACCGATAACCCCTGGCCCCGAGCGCGGGTCGCGAGTTCGTCCGCGGTCAGGCCGGTGCCTTTGACGTCGAAGAACACCAAGTTGGTCTCCGGCGCTTCCACCACGATGCCGGGCACCTGCGCCAACCCGCGCGCCAGAGCGGCGGCATTGGCGTGGTCCTCGCCCAGCCGGCCGATATTATGGTCGAGGGCGTAGAGGCATCCCGCCGCGCTCAGCCCCGCTTGCCGCAACGATCCGCCCAGCCGCTGCTTCCAGCGCCATGCCTGGTCGATAAAGGCGGTGCTCCCGCACAGTACCGCGCCGAGCGGTGCCCCCAGGCCCTTGGTGAAATCGAGCCAAACGGAATCGCAGCGCGACGCCATATCGGAAGCCGGCACGCCGGCCGCGACGACGGCGTTCATCAGCCGGGCACCGTCCATATGCGTCGCCATGCCCCATGCGTGTGCGGCATCCAGCACCGCGTTCAGCGCGTCGAGCTTCCAGACCGATCCGCCGCCGAGGTTGGCGGTCTGCTCCACCGACAGCAGCGTCTGCGGCGGGGCATTGCGGCGCTTTTCCCGGAACGCCGCCTGCATGGTGGGAACGTCGAACATGCCTTTGGGGCCGCGCAGACCCAGCACCACGGCGCCGGCCAAAGCGCCAGGCCCGCCGCCCTCATTGGTCACGATATGGCTGGCCTCATGCGCCAGGATTTCGTCGCCGGGGCGGCAATGCACCGCGATGGAAATCTGGTTGCACATGGTGCCGGAGGGCAGAAAAACCGCCGCCTGCTTTCCTGTCAAC